>NZ_CP069338.1:2353750-2690000 GCF_016859125.1 Archangium violaceum
TCCGTCACCCTCGCGCCCGACTTGCGCACCGCCTCCACCGTCAGCATCAGCGCATGGGAGAGACTGACCTCGTTGTCCCGGTAGGCCCCGAGCAGCAGCAGCGGCGGTGCCTCCGGGTGGGTGAGCAGATGCTGCAGCAATTGCAGACTGGCCGCGTCCGCCCACTGCAGGTCATCCAGGAACAACACCAGCGGGTGCTCCCTCGTGGCGAACACGCCCAGGAACTTCAGGAACACCTGATTGAAGCGGTTGCGCGTCTCGGAGGGAGGTAGCGCCTCGACGGGAGGCTGCCTGCCCGCGATGAGCTCCAGCTGGGGGACGAGCTCCACCATGCGCTGGCCCTGCTCCCCCCACGCTTCCTGGAGGCGCTCGCGCCAGCGCTCCAGCTCCTCGTCGCTGCCCGCCAGCAACTGCTGCACCAGCCCTCGAATCGCCTGCGCCAGCGTCGCGTATGGGATGTCTCGCTGGAACTGCTCGAACTTCCCACTCAGGAAGAAGCCGCGCCGCCGCACCACCGGCTTGTGCAGCTCCTGCACCAGCGACGACTTGCCGATGCCCGAGTAGCCTCGCACCAGCATCAGCTCCGCATGTCCTCCGTGGACGACCCGATCGAATCCACTCAGCAGCGTGGACACCTGGGCCTCTCGCCCATAGAGCCGCTGTGGCAGGGAGAGGCGCTGGGGAACATCCCGGGTTCCCAACGCGAACACCTCGCGCACTCCCTGGCGTAGTCCCTCGCGGCACTGCTCCAGATCGGCGCGCAGCCCCTCGGCGCTCTGGTAGCGCTCCTCGGCCGTCTTGGCCAACAGCTTCATCACGATGGCAGAGAGGGCCAGCGGAATGGACGGGCGGAGCTCGTGCGGTGGCCTCGGGTGCTGGGCCATGTGCGCGTGGAACCATTCGAGCGCATCCCGGCCCTGGAACGGCCGGCTCCCCGTCAGCAGCTCGTAGAACGTCACCCCCAGCGAATACAGGTCCGTGCGGTAGTCCACCAACCGGTTCATCCGCCCGGTCTGCTCCGGCGACATGTATGCCAGCGTCGCCTCGATCAGGTGCGCCGGTGCCGCCTCCAGGTGCTCCACCCGCTGTAGCGAGGCCCCTCCGAAGTCGACGAAGCGGGTACTTCCCGTCGGCTCGATGATGATGTTGGAGGGCTTGATGTCCTTGTGGATGACACCGTGGCGGTGGATGTCCGCGAGGATCGACACGAGGGAGATGGCCAGCTCCAGGAATCGCGGCACCTCCATGGGCTGCCCCACGAAGTCGGACAGGGGCGTACCGCGCACCTCCTCCATCAGGAGCACGGGGCGCTCGAGGACCTGCTCGTGGGAGTAGGGCCGGACCACGCCGCTCACATCCCGCAGCCGTTGCAGGATGCTGTACTCCCGGCGATAGCGCTCGCGCTCGCGCGGACCCGCGGCGGCTGTCGCCGGAGTCTTGATGATGACCGGCAAGCCATCCGACTCACGCACCGCCTGGAAGAGCACGTTCAAACCCGTGGATCGCAGCGTACCGAGAATCTTGTAACCCGGGATGTCGAACATCATGGTTCAGGTCGACCTGCCCCCCTCCGAATCAAGGAGCGTACAACCGAATCCCTTCCCACCAGAAGCTACCCCCCGTCGCCGCGCGCCGCTCGCCCGGTCCAGCCCTGGGATAATGGTCCCCGCCACGGGCCGGAAATGGCTCTTTCGAGAGGACCACTTCATTCCCATACTCCGTCGCGTTCCTTCCTTCCGCCCCGGAGCCATGCCATGCGTCCCGCGTCGCCGTCCACCGAGCCACATTTCTCATTTGTCCTCGAAACACCCGCCGCCACCCCCGAGGCCGCGCGGCAGCACTTCCTCGCGAAACTGTCGGTGGAGACGGATCCCGCCGACCTCAGGCTCGACCTGGAGCGCGGCCGGAAGGGCTTCGTCGTGGTGGACACACGCCCGCCCGAGGCCTACGCGCGCCGTCACATCCCCGGGGCGATCAACATCCCGGGCCGCACCGTTTCCGCCGAGACGACGGCGGCGCTCTCCAAGGACGACGTCATCGTCGTCTACTGCTGGAGCCCGGGCTGCAACGGCGCCACCAAGGCCGCGGTCCGCTTCGCCGCGCTGGGCTTCCGGGTGAAGGAGCTTCTGGGCGGCATCGAATACTGGGTGAAGGAGGGCTGCCCCACCGAAGGCACGCTCCCCCAGGGCGTCCCCGTCTTCGGCATCAAGGGCGAAATCTAAGGGACTCCCCGTACCTGGTGGGCGAGGTAGGCTGCGAGCCCATGCCGCGAGGAGTGCCCGCCGAGCTGTTCCCTCCGCACCTCCCGAGGTTGCGACAGGCGCAGGGACCGCTGCACCGACAGCTCTACGAGCGCCTGCGTCGAGCCATCCTCACGGGCGTGCTACCGCCCCGGAGCCGGTTGCCCTCCACCCGGACGCTGGCGGCCACCCTGGGGGTGTCCCGCAACACCGTGGAGCAGGCCTTCTCCCAGCTCGACGCGGAGGGGCTGTTGGAGCGGCGCGTGGGCTCTGGCTCGGTGGTGGCCCTGCCCGAGCATGTCTGGCCTCCGGATGGAACGGTTCGCGCCCCCAAGGGCCGAGCCGAGCTCGCCCCACCGCTGCGCGCGCGAGGCCGGCGGGTCGCGGAGCTGCCACTGTCGGCTCCGCCCAGTGGCCTGCTTCCATTCACCCCGTGCATGCCCGCGCTGGACGCCTTCCCGCTCTCCCTCTGGCGGCGCTCGCTCCAGCGCCAGAGCCGGCAGACTGGCACGCAGCTGCTGACCTACGGAGAGACGGCGGGTTGGCGCCCACTGCGTGAGGCGGTGGCCGCGCACGTGGGGACGTCGCGCGGGGTGCGTTGCGACTGGCGGCAGGTGCTCATCGTCACCAGCACGCAGCAGGCGCTGGAGCTCGTGGCGCGCCTGCTGCTGGAGGAGGGCGACGCGGTGTGGATGGAAGAGCCCGGCTACCTGGGCGCGCGCACCACCTTCTCCGCGGCGGGGGCCCGGCTCGTCCCCGTGCCCGTGGACGAGGGAGGCCCGCGGGTGGACGAGGGCCTCGCGCGAGCACCCGGGGCGCGTCTGGCCTACGTGACGCCGTCCTACCAGTACCCGCTCGGCCTCACGATGAACCTCGCGCGCCGGCTGGCCCTGCTGGAGTGGGCCCGGGCCTCGGGCGCCTGGGTGGTGGAGGACGACTACGACAGCGAGTTCCGCTACACGTCCCGGCCGCTCGCCGCGCTGCAGGGGTTGGACGACACGGGACGCGTGCTGTACGTGGGCACCTTCAACAAGGTGATGTTCCCCTCGCTGCGGCTGGCGTACCTCGTGGTGCCGGAGCCGCTCGTCGAGCCCTTCCGCCGCGCCAAGTCCCTGGCGGACGGACATACCGCCCTGCTGTCCCAGGCCGCCATGGTCGACTTCATGGAGCGAGGCCACTTCACCGCGCACCTGCGGCAGATGCGGCTGCTGTACGCCGAGCGGAGGCAGGCCCTGCTGGACGCGCTCCGCCGCGAGGCCGGGGACAGGCTCCAGCCGGTGGGTTCCGTGGAAGCGGGGATGCATGTCACGGTGAAGCTAGCGGGCCGCGGGGATGACGTGGGGCTCGTCCAGCGGGCCAGGGGTCAAGGACTGGATGCGCGTCCCCTCTCCACCCACTACCTGGGACCGAAGCGCTCGAGCGGATTCGTGCTGGGCTTCTCCGGCGTGGATCCCGCCACGCTCCGGGCCGCGGCGGCCTCCCTCGTTTCGGTGCTCTGAAACCGCCCTCCCCGTGCGTCAGGGAAGTGGGAGCTCCAGGGTGGCCGTGGCGCCCTTGCCGGGACCCTCGCTCTCCAGCGTGAGGCGACCTCCCATCAACTGCGCCGCCAGCGCGCTCGCGTGCAGGCCGAAGCCATGGCCGTCCTTGCGCGTGGTGAAGCCATGCGCGAAGAGCTTCTCGCGAACCTCCGGCGCGATCCCCATGCCGTTGTCCACCACCTGGATGCGCGCCCTCCCCCCTTCCGAGGTGAGCCGCACGCGCAACAACCGCTGCCCCTCCGGCAGCACGTCCAGCGCGTTCCTCGCGTTGCTCAGCAGGTTGATGAGGATCTGCAACACCTTGTGCTTGTCCAACTGCAACTTCGGCACCGCCGACAGCTCGCGGATGATGGACACGCCGTGGCGCTTGAGCGAGCCCATCTGGATGCGCAGGGCATCATCCACCAGCTGCCCCAGGTCACACTCCACCTCCATGAGCGACGTCTTGGCGTAGGTCTGCTGCACCTGGACGATGGCGCGGATGTGATCGATGTGCCGGGCCATCGCCTCCACGTCCTCCATCAACTTCTCCTGCTCGCGCAGCAGCTCGTCGGAGAGCTCGGCGAGGTAATCCGGGAGCTGGCTGCCTCGTGAATTCTCGGACAGGAAGTCCGCCAGGTTCCCCCGGTGCTCCAGGAGCAGGGCCGCGGCCTGCTTCACCCGGCTCACGCGCGAGGAGCCCACCGCCCTTCGCATCAGCTCGATGTTGATGACGGCGCTGGTGAGGACGTTACCCACGTTGTGCAGCACGTTGGAGGCCACCTCCGTCATGCCCACCTCACGCGCCATGTCCACCAGCCGGGCCTGGGCCTCCTTCAACGCGCGCGTGCGCTCGTCCACCCTCCGCTCCAGCTCATCGTTGGCCCGGCGCAGGGCCGCCTCGGCGATCCGGACCTCCGTGTACAGCCGCGCGTTCTCGATGGAGATGGCGGCCTGCGAGGCGAGGTGACTCAGCAGGAAGAGGCGCTCCGGGCTGAAGGCGTTGGTGGCCAGGTTGTTCTCCAGGTACAGCACCCCGGAGAACACCTCCTGCCGCATCAGCGGCAGGCACAGTACGGACCGGACTCCTCCACGCCGCAGGTACTCATCGGACGAGAACGGATGGGGCTGGGAGGCATCGTCGATGCGTACCTGCTCGAGGGTCCGTTTGACGTAGGTGATGAGCGACCACGGCAGCTCGGCGTCCAGCGAGCCACCCGAGACGGCCGCGACCGAGAGAAAGTCGCCCCTCGGCAGCAGCACGGCGCCCCGCTGGGCTCCGGCGTTCTCGATGACCACCTGCATCAAGGTGTTCGCCAGCCGCTCCAGGACGATCTCCCCGGAGATGGCCTGCTGCGCCTTCACCACCGTGAGCGCGTCGATCTGCGTCGAGTCCGTACTGGTGGTCGCGTCGGCGCGGAGGGTCTCGTCATCCGAGAGGACCCGCAGCGGCGCCAGGCCCGGCCACCGGGACTCCAGGTGCTGAACCTTCCCCAGGGCGCCCCACTGCACGTAGGCGGACCGGGCATCGCGCGCGAAACAAAGGGCGGCCGTCCGCGCCCGCCGCGTCCGCCAGAAGTTCGCCGCGAGCTCCGCCGCCATGCCGAAGTATTGAAGGAAGCCGTTCTCGCGGGCCGCATCGATGGCCTCTTCATAAGCGGGGCTCGCCTCATCCGGCCTCCCCCGGAGACGGGCCCACTCCGCGAACACCATCCGCTCCGGAGCACGAAAGGTCTCCGGGCAGATCTCCGCCCATCGCGCGAGCTGCGCGTGGTGCCGTTGGAGGGACTCGAGAAGCTCCTCCCGTGCTTCCTCCGACGACCGGGTCTCGAAGGTCGCGGCCAGCGACAGGGCCCGGAAGAGGTGGAAGTCCAGGATGTTGATGCTTCCCTTCATGACCCAGAGGAGCCCGGCCACCTTGTCCGCGGCCGCGAGCGCCTCCTCGTAGGCGCCACACATGAAGCGGGACCTGAGCTTGAGGATCCAATAGGCGCTGCGCAGGGCGCTCATGCGCGCGGACGACAAGGACGCCTCGAACTCCTTTTCGTCGAAGCCCTCCCCGCTCAGCGTATCGAACGAGGACGAGCGCCCGCGCATCTGCTGCACGTAGCGCTGGTAGAGGAGGATCATGTCCCGCGCGTCCACGACCCCGGCCTTGCGCGCGAAGTCGGCTCGCACGAGCGACTCCTGATAGACATCATCCAGGTTGTGCCCCATGGCGACGCGGTTCAAGACGATGGACGAGCCGCAATAACAAGCCGCCTGGAAGTCCCCCATCTGGACCGCATGGTGGAAGGCGCCGAGGACGATGTCCTGCGTCACCGAGAAGGGCTGGCTCCAATAGCTGATGAACTGCAGGCTGAAGAGGAGCCTTCCCCGGAGGGCGGACAGGTTGTAGCGCTCGACGAGCTCGCGGGCGAGCGCCCCCAACGCATAGCCTTCCCGGTACCGATTGAAGGACACGCCGGACATCAATCCCAGCCAGCTGAAGCCGGTCACGGAGTGCGCCGTGAAGCCGTGGCGCAGGGTGAGGGACACCATCCGGCACAGATTGATGATGAGCAGGTGGGGATTGATGAAGAACGCGGACGAGAAGAGCGAATGGAAGGCGCCCATCGCCAGCTTCATGTCCGGATCCGTCATGGGCGGAAGGTCGACGAGGCTCTCGATGGGCCGGTCTCCGATCAGCGCCCACACCTCCTCATAGGCGGCCGCCGCCTCTTCCTGGGAGGGACTCGAGGGAATCGGCATGCCCAGCCGCTCCAGGAACTCCAGCATGCAGGCGCTGGCTTCCTGGAGTCGCCCCGTCCCCACGAGGGTGTCGTTCTTCAGGCGGTAGGCTTCCGCCATGTCCGAGTGGGTGCGTGCTCGGGGGAGGAGCTCCTCCGCCAGGCGGCTCGCCTCGGCGGAGTTGCCACACATGAGCTCGCACGTCGCCTGGTCGAGTCTCACCTTGAGGGCCAGCGCCGCGTCCGTCTCCCACGGGTCTCCCGGTATGAGCGAGAACGCCTTCGCGAAATACGTGATGGCGGGACGATGCGCGATGGAGGCCATCGCCTTCGCTCCCGCCTCCGCGTTCAGCCTCGCCAGCCGGTGGCGCTCCTCGGGCTCCTTCATCAGCTCCGCCCCGGCGTTCAGCTGGCTCACCACGTCGAAGAGCCTCTCCCTCAGCGCCTCGGGCGTGAGGCTCTCCAGCATCGCCCTTCCGATGCGCAGGTGGATGGCCTTCTGCTCCTCCTCCGTGATGAGCGCATGGGCCGCCTGGTGGATTCGATCATGCAGGAACCGGTACTGCTCCGGGCCTCCTCTCATCACCAGTCCCTCCTGCAGCGCTGGCCCCAACCCCTGCTCCACCGCCCCCACCTCTCCCTGCTCCGAGAGCGTGCTCAACATCGACAGGGAGAAGACGTTGCCCACGCACGCGGCCAGATGGAGCAGTCGCTGCACCTCCCCCGGCAGCTGGCGCAGCTTGCCCACCAGGAAGTCCACCACGTTGTCCGAGTACCCCATCGCCCGGACCCCCTCCTCGTCCCACCTCCACCCCTCGGCCGTGCGCACCAACAGCCCGTCCTGGTCCAACGTCAGCAAGAGCTGGTTGAGGAAGAACGGGTTGCCTCCCGTCTTCTCCCGCACCAGCGCGGACAAGGGCTCCACCACCTCCCGCCCCGCCCCTGGCAGCGCATCCCCCACGAGCTGCTCCACCTGCTCCTGGCTCAGCGGCTCCAGCTGGATGTCCGTCACCCTCGCGCCCGACTTGCGCACCGCCTCCACCGTCAGCATCAGCGCATGGGAGAGACTGACCTCGTTGTCCCGGTAGGCCCCGAGCAGCAGCAGCGGCGGTGCCTCCGGGTGGGTGAGCAGATGCTGCAGCAATTGCAGACTGGCCGCGTCCGCCCACTGCAGGTCATCCAGGAACAACACCAGCGGGTGCTCCCTCGTGGCGAACACGCCCAGGAACTTCAGGAACACCTGATTGAAGCGGTTGCGCGTCTCGGAGGGAGGTAGCGCCTCGACGGGAGGCTGCCTGCCCGCGATGAGCTCCAGCTGGGGGACGAGCTCCACCACGCGCTGGCCCTGCTCCCCCCACGCTTCCTGGAGGCGCTCGCGCCAGCGCTCCAGCTCCTCGTCGCTGCCCGCCAGCAACTGCTGCACCAGCCCTCGAATCGCCTGCGCCAGCGTCGCGTACGGGATGTCTCGCTGGAACTGCTCGAACTTCCCACTCAGGAAGAAGCCGCGCCGCCGCACCACCGGCTTGTGCAGCTCCTGCACCAGCGACGACTTGCCGATGCCCGAGTAGCCTCGCACCAGCATCAGCTCCGCATGTCCTCCGTGGACGACCCGATCGAATCCACTCAGCAGCGTGGACACCTGGGCCTCTCGCCCATAGAGCCGCTGTGGCAGGGAGAGGCGCCGGGGCACGTCCCGTGCGCCCAACGGAAACACCTCGAGCGGCCCTTCCCGGCACCGCTCCAGATCGGCGCGCAGCCCCTCGGCGCTCTGGTAGCGCTCCTCGGCCGTCTTGGCCAACAGCCTCATCACGATGGCAGAGAGGGCCAGCGGAATGGACGGGCGGAGCTCGTGCGGTGGCCTCGGGTGCTGGGCCATGTGCGCGTGGAACCATTCGAGCGCATCCCGGCCCTGGAACGGCCGGCTCCCCGTCAGCAGCTCGTAGAACGTCACCCCCAGCGAATACAGGTCCGTGCGGTAGTCCACCAACCGGTTCATCCGCCCGGTCTGCTCCGGCGACATGTACGCCAGCGTCCCTTCGACCAGGTCCGCGGGTGCCGCCTCCAGGTGCTCCACCCGCTGCAACGTGGCCACCCCGAAGTCGATGAGACGGGTTCCCCCCGTCGGCTCGGCGATGATGTTGGCGGGCTTGATGTCCTTGTGGATGACGCCGTGGCGGTGGATCTCCCCGAGGTTCGCCGCCAGGGAGACGGCCAGCTCCAGGAATCGCGGGATCGCCAGGGGCTGGCCCACGAGCTCGGACAGGGGCACACCGCGCACCTCCTCCATCAGGAGCACGGGGCGCTCGAGGATCTGCTCGTGGGAATAGGGCCGGACCACGCCACGCACATCCCGCAGCCGTTGCAGGATGCTGTACTCCCGGCGATAGCGCTCGCGCTCGCGCGGACCCGCGGACACGGTCGCGGGCGTCTTGATGATGACCGGCAGGCCATCCGACTCGCGTACCGCCTGGAAGAGCACGTTCGAGCTCGTGGCTCGGAGCGTACCGAGGAGCTTGTACCCTGGGATATCGAGCATCAATCACCCCAGGCGGCGAACCCGAAGCTGGATGCCACTCTTGGGGTGGGGGAAGGGAACCTGGACGTACTCGAGATCCTGCCCCGGCACGAGCTCCCACGTGTAGTGCTTCAGCAACAACGCCAGCATCACGCTCATCTCCACCATCGCGAAGTGCTGGCCCAGGCAGATGCGCGGCCCGCCGCCGAAGGGAATGAACGTGCCGGGCTTCTTCTGCTCGTTGCGCTCGGAGCCGAAGCGATCGGGATCGAACCGCTCCGGGGCCGACCAGGTCGAGCCCCCGTGCGCGGACTTGATGCTGACGGGAATCATCCACCCCTTGGGGATGCGGTAGCCGTTGTAGGCCACGTCCCGGGTGGTGACGCGGAAGGCACCGCCAATGGGAGGAATGAGACGCATGCCCTCGTTGAGGAGCTGGACGAGGTAGGGCATCGCCCGCAGCCCATCCAGCGTGAGGGGGCCCTGCAGGCCCGCGACCGCCTCGCGGCCCCGCTGGAGCACGTCCGGGTACTGGGCCAGCATCAGCAGGAGGTTGGAGGTGGCGGTGACGGTGGTGTCGTGCCCGGCGAAGAGGAGCAGTTGCAGCTCGTCGACGATCACCTCGCGCGTCAGGGGATTGCCCGCCTCGTCACGGCTCTGGATGAGCGAGCCCAGCAGATCCGGCGGTTGCTCGGTCCGCGACTGCCGCTCGGAGACCACCTGCTCCAGGTAGCCGACCATCGCCTTCTTCGCGGCGAGCGCCCGCCCGAACGTCGTCCAGGGCAGGTTCACCGTGACGGGAACGAAGAGCCCCGCCGTCCAGGACTTGAAGTGGCGCATCAGGAACGGCACGTCCACCGTGTCCTGCCCGAAGATGAGCGCCAGGGCGATCTCGAAGGCCAGCTCCCGCATGGCGGGCCACAAGGTGAAGTCGCCCGGGAGCGCCGCCCAGCGCTCGAAGTGCCGCGTGGCGATCGCTTCGATGGTGGGCACGAACCCACGCATCGTCGCGTAGCTGAAGTGGGGCGCGAGCAGACGGCGCCGCTCCAGGTGCTCCTCGCCTTCGATCATCGAGAGGCAGTGCGCCCCGAGCAACTGGCGGACCCCCGGAGTCCAGCGGTTCTTCAGGTACTTGCCCTCGCCCGCGAAGATCCACTGGATGGCCTCCGGGCCGAGCAGGAACACGGTGGGTGAACCCAGCACGTGGGACCGGAAGACGGGGCCGTACTGGCTTTGCCGGCGTTGGATGAAGGCCCGGCTGGAGCGCAGGAACTCCAGCGTCTCCCCGAGCAGCGGGAGGCCAGATTTCCCAGGGGGGAGCGGGAGGTTCTCAGGAGACGGGGAACTGGCATCCACCTGGAGCGTCATGTCGATGTCTCCGGGCCGTTGGGGGAACAGCCCATGAGGAGAGATCATACAGGAAGCCCAGGCGGGACGTGAGGGAGCGGCCGGGAGTCCAACCCCTCCTCTCCTCTGACGTTCATCGTGACTTTCACTGCGGGCGTAGCACGAGCAGCCGCAGCTCGGTCATGTCCTCGATGGCGTACTTCACGCCCTCGCGCCCCACCCCCGAGCCCTTCACGCCGCCGTAGGGCATCGTGTCGACGCGGAAGCTCGGCACGTCGCCCACGACGACGCCTCCCACCTCCAGCTCGTCCCACGCGTGCATCGCCTTCGACAAGTCATTGGTGAAGAGGCCCGCCTGCAATCCATAGCGCCCCTCGTTCACCACTCGCAGCGCCTCGTCGAATGCCTGGAAGGGCTGGAGCAATACGACCGGACCGAAGGCCTCCTCCGCGCTCAGCGGCTCGTCGGCGGGCACGCCCTCCAGCACGGTGGCCTCGAGCAGTGCGCCGCGCCGCCCTCCCCCCGTCAGCACACGAGCCCCCCGCTCCACCGCGCGTTGAATCCAGCCCTCCAGCCGCCGCGCGGCGGGCTCGTCGATCATCGGACCGAGCGTGGTGGACTCGTCCCGGGGGTTCCCCGCGCGCAGCGCCCGCGCCCGTGCGACGAGCCGCTCGCGCAGCGCGTCGTACAGCTCCTCGTGCACGAGCACGCGCTGCACCGAGATGCAGCTCTGCCCCGCCTGGAAGAAGGCGCCATGGGCCACCCGGTCCGCGACGAAGTCCAGGCGTTCGCCCTGGTCACGGTCCACCACGCAGGCCGCGTTGCCTCCCAACTCCAGGACCACCTTCTTGCGGCCAGCGCGCGCCTTGAGCTCCCACCCCACCTTCTCCGAGCCGGTGAACGAGAGCAGCTTCAGCCGGTCGTCCTCGATGAAGGGCCCCACGTCCTCGAGGCGCGTCGGGAGCACCGAGAAGGCCCCCTCGGGGAGCTCCGTCTCGGCGAGCACCTCGGCCAGGAGCATCGCGCTCACGGGCGTGCGATCCGACGGTTTGAGCACGAACGGGCAACCCGCGGCGATGGCCGGCGCCACCTTGTGCGCCACCAGGTTGAGCGGGAAGTTGAACGGGGTGATGAACGAGCACGGGCCCACGGGCACGCGCTGGGTGAAGCCCCGGTAGCCGGCCGCGCGCCGGGACACCTCCAGGTTCAGCACCTCGCCCTCGAGCCGCACGGCCTCCTCGGCCGCCGCCTTGAACGTGTCGATCAACCGGGTGACCTCGCCCCGAGCGTCGCGCAGGGGCTTGCCCGCCTCGACGCAGAGCGCGAGCGCGAGCTCCTCGGCCCGCTCATGGAAGCGGCGCACACAGTGCTCGAGCACCTCCTGCCGCGCATACGGCGCCAGCCGCCGCATGGGGCCCGTCGCGCGCACCGCGGCGGCGATGGCCTCCTCCACGGCCGCCGCGTCCGCGAGCGCCACGCGGGTCACGACCTCGCCCGAGTACTTATCGGTCACGGCCAGCTCCGCGTTGGACTGCCGCGGACGGTTGGCCAGGTAATACGGATAGCGTTCAGCCAGCATGGCGTTCCTCCCTTTCAAACGGCGCCGAGAGCGCGCGCATCATCCGAGTAGTCGATGGGCAGGTCGATGACGTGCACGCCGCCCGACTCCAGGCAGCGCGCGAGCGTGGAGCCGAACTCCGTGGCGCTCGTGGGGCGGTGTCCGCGTGCGCCGTAGGCTTCCGCGTAGCGGACGAAGTCCGGGTTGCCCAGCTCCATTCCATAGTCCGGCAGCCCCATCTCCCCCTGCTTCCAGCGGATCATCCCGTAGCCGTCGTCGCGCACCACGACCACCGTCAGGTCCAGCTTCAGGCGCACCGCCGTCTCCAGCTCCTGCGAGTTCATCATGAACCCGCCGTCACCACAGACCGCGAGCACCTTGCGGCGCGGGTGGACCAGCTTCGCCGCGAGGGCGGACGGGAGCCCCGCGCCCATGGTCGCGAGCGCGTTGTCGAGCAGCAGCGTGTTGGGCCGGCGGCAGCGGTAGTAGCGGGCGAACCAGAGCTTGTACATGCCGTTGTCCAGGCACACGATTCCATCATCCGGCATCGCGCGCCGCACCTCGGCGACGAGCCGCGCGGGGTAGATGGGGAAGCGGTCGTCGTCCGTGCCGCGCGCGAGCTGCGCGTCGAGCCCCGCGCGGGCCTGCTCGAAGGGCGAGAAGTCCCAGTGCGAGCGGGGACCGACCCCCTCGGCCAGGCGCCACACCGCGTTGGCGATGTCGCCCGTCACCTCCACCTTGGGGAAGTACACGGGGTCCACTCCAGCCGGCGAGAAGTTCAGGTGGACCACCGTGCGGCGGTCGTCGCGCATGACGAAGGGCGGCTTCTCGATGACGTCGTGGCCCACGTTGATGATGCAGTCCGAGGCCTCGATGGCGCGGTGGACGTAGTCCCCGTCCGAGAGCGCCGCCGTGCCCATCCAGAGCGGATGCGTCTCATCCACCACGCCCTTGCCCATCTGGGTGCTGAAGAAGGGAATCCCCACCCGGTCCACGAAGACGCGCAGCATCTCCGAGGTGAGCTTGCGGTTGGCCCCCGCGCCAATCATGAGCAGCGGGCGGCGGGCGGACGCGATGGCCTCGACCGCCTGCGCGATGGAGGCCTCGTCGGCCACGGGCCGGCGATGGACCATGGGCGCGAGGGGCGCGGCCTCCGTGGACTCGCGCGCCACGTCCTCGGGCAGCTCCAGGTGCGTCGCACCGGGGCGCTCCTCCTGGGCGCGGCGGAAGGCCTCGCGCACCGCCGAGGGGACGTGCTCCGCGGAGACGAGCGTGCGGGTGGACTTGGTGAGCGGCCGCATCATCCCCACGACGTCGACGATCTGGAAGTGGCCCTGCTTGCTGACCTTGATGGGCTTCTGCCCGGTGATCATCACCATGGGCATGGCGCCGAGCTGGGCATACGCCGCGGCCGTGACGAAGTTGGTCGCGCCGGGCCCCAGCGTCGCGAGGCACACGCCCGCGTTCCCCGTGAGCCGTCCCCACGTGGCGGCCATGAAGCCCGCGGCCTGCTCGTGGCGCGTGACGACGAAGCGCATGCCCGAGGCACGCATGGACTCGAGCAGGTCCAGGTTCTCCTCTCCAGGGAGTCCGAAGACGCAACGCACGCCCTCCGCTTCCAGCGCTTTGACGAACACATCCGATGCCTTCATGGGGTTCTTCCTCCGGGACGAGGAGAAATCTAAACGTGGGCCACGATTCGTCCATTCGTTTGTTCCCATGAACCCGATAGGCATTGCCTATGATGAGGGAATGGAGCTCCGCCACCTGCGCTACTTCTCCGCCGTCGCCGACGCGCTGCACTTCGGCCGTGCCGCGCGAGTCCTCCACGTCTCGCAGCCCACGCTGTCGCAGCAGATCCGCCAGCTCGA
This sequence comes from Archangium violaceum, assembly GCF_016859125.1. NCBI lineage: Bacteria > Pseudomonadati > Myxococcota > Myxococcia > Myxococcales > Archangiaceae > Archangium > Archangium violaceum. The sequence goes on from NZ_CP069338.1 coordinate 2,367,528, forward strand.
GGAGGAGCTCGGCGCGCCGCTCTTCGAGCGCGCACGCGGCGGTGTGCGGCTGACGCAGGCGGGGGAGCTGTTCCGCACCTATGCCTCGCGCGCGCTGGAGGACGTGGACGCCGGCCGCATGGCGGTGGGAGCGCTGCGCGGACTGGCCACGGGGACGCTGCGGGTGGGCTACCCGCCCAGCATGCGCGGCGTGGTGGTGCCCGCGCTCGCCGCCGTGCTGCGCAGGCATCCAGGCCTGGCGCTGAGCGCCGAGGAGGCCATCGTCCGGCGCGTGGAGCGGCGGCTCGCCGACGGCAAGCTGGACGTGGGGCTGGCGTACGCCCCCGCGCGCCTCCCCGACCTCGACGCGGAGCCCGTCTTCGACAGCAAGCTCGCGCTCGTCGTCGCGCGGGGGCACCCGCTGGCGGGAGCGAAGTCCGTGGGGGCGCGTCAGCTCGCCGAGGAGTCGTTCGCGTTGCTCTCGCGTGGGCTGCGGGTGCGCGCGCGCGTGGATGCCTGGTTCTCCGCCATGCGGCTCGCCCCCCACATCGCGCTCGAGTCGAACGCGGTGGGCACCGTGCTCGCGATCGTCCGCGCGGGCCTCGCCGTCACCGTGCTCCCCGAGCCGCAGCTCGCCGACGCCGAGAGATTGGTGGTGAAACGGCTCTCTCCAGCGCCCCGCTCCGAGCTCGCGGCGCTCCTCTGGCGCAAGGGAGCTCCGCGTACACCCGCGGCGGAACTGTTCGCGGAGCAGGTGCGCGAGCGGGCGAAGGAGACCAGGGCGAATTGACGCGTCAATAGCCGTGTCAGAAACCGTCACTGACACGTCAGAACGCGCTTTCTCCCGGCTTTCGCGGTTGGCACTCCCCTCCTCCGTCCTCTAGAAGGCCCCCGCGCGGCTCCGTGGCCCGGAGCCTGCAATCAACTTCGGAGACCCATCGCTCGTCGAGAGCGGCTGCTTCGGAAATCGGAGCAAGCGGGTGGGAGGAAAATCTTGTTTTCACGAAAGCATCACCAGTTGCTCGGGGGAGTCGCACTCCTCTGGGCCTTCACCGCGCAGGCGCAGCGCAACATCCCCAGCTTCGAGCTGGAGCGGCTGCAGCTCAACCCCAGTGCGCGAGACAGCCTCGTGCTGTCGACCGGCGACCTGCTGCAGAAGGGGCAGTACAACGTCGCCTTCACCATGCATTACGAGAACAAGCCGCTCGTGCTCCTCCAGAATGACAGGGAGATTGGCACCGTCATCTCCGACCGCGTGACGGCGCACCTGAGCGGCGCCTACGCCTTCACCAACTGGCTCGAGGTGGGCGCGCAGATTCCCGTCGTGTCCCAGTGGGGCCCGGAGACCGGGGGACTGGGCTATGAGACGCCGGAGACCCTGGCGCTGGGTACTCCCTGGCTGCAGGCTCGCGCTGGCATCCTCTCCGAGAATCGTGACGGACCGCTGGACCTCGGCGTGCACCTCGGCGCGGCGCTGCCCCTGGGCAGCGCGGAGGCCCTCACGCGGGACCAGGGCTTCGTCTTCACGCCGCGCCTGGGCCTCGGCAAGCGCATCGGGGATTCCTGGCGCGTGGGCGCCGACGTGGGCGCGCTCGTCCGCACCAAGACGTACCCGCTCTCCGAGGGACGGGTGGACTCCCGGGACGAGCTGGGCCTGGAGGTGAATGGCGGCATCAACGTCACCGCCGCCCTGTTCGGCATCAAGGAGGAGCTGCTGGTGCGCGGCACGTACCCCACGGCGCGCACGCCCGCCTCCCTGGAGGTGCTGCTCGGCCTGCGCGCCCCCCTGGGCCAGGGCGTGGAGGTGTACGGCATGGGCGGCCCCGGCTTCGGAACGACGCCGGGCACTCCGGCCTTCCGCGTGTTCGCGGGCCTCGCGTTCTCCCCGGACACCGCCGCGGCGGCCCGGTGCGTGGAGGGCAAGCCCCACGACCCGGCCCAGTGCCCCGACCTCGACGCCGACGGTGACGGCGTGAAGAACTCCGCCGACCGCTGCCCGACCGAGAAGGGCCTCGCCGAGCTCAACGGCTGCCCCGACACCGACGACGACAAGGACGGCATCCTCAACCGGGCCGACCGCTGCCCCGCCCAGGCGGAGAACGTCAACGGCTACCAGGATGACGACGGCTGCCCGGATGACCCGGACTCCGACGGTGATGGCATCGTGGACTCGAAGGACGCCTGCCCGAAGGACGCCGAGGACAAGGACGGCTTCCAGGACGAGGACGGCTGCCCCGACCCGGACAACGACCAGGACGGCGTCACCGACGCGCGCGACGCCTGCATCAACGAGGCGGGTCCGAGGGAGAACCGCGGCTGCCCCGACAAGGATCGCGATGGCGACGGCCTCGTCGACCGGCTCGACAACTGCCCCGATGAGAAGGGCACCGAGAAGAACAAGGGCTGCAAGGAGAAGCAGACCGTGCAGATCGAAGAGGGGCAGATCCGCCTGCTCGAGGCCGTCTTCTTCGAGAACAACAAGGACGTCATCAGCCCGCGCAGCCACAAGATGCTCGACTCGGTGGCGGCCATCCTCAACTCGCACCCGGAGATCGAGAAGGTGCGCATCGAGGGCCACACCGACAACCAGGGCCAGGCCGACTACAACATGGACCTGTCGCAGCGCCGCGCCAACGCGGTGGCGAAGTACCTCGAGAGCAAGAACGTGGCAGCCAGCCGCCTGGAGCCCAGGGGCTTCGGCCAGACGCGGCCCATCGCCAGCAATGACACCAAGGAAGGCCGCGCGAAGAACCGTCGCGTGGAGTTCAAGATCGTCGGGGACGCTGACGGCGTGCAGACGCAGCAGGGCAACCCCACCGGCACCCTCGAGAAGTGAGGTAGAGATTCCATGGATACGTGTGTCAATGAAACGCTCCCCCGGGAGCCAGCGTCCGTGAAGTTCTCGCGCGCGGCGATTTCCGCGGCGGCGCTCACGTTCGCCCTCCTCGTCACCCTCACCGGCTGTGGTGGAACGGAGCTCTCCGAGTCCACCACCCAGGACCCCACGCAGGAGGGGACCTACGCGCTCGCCACCTGCGGCAACGGCAAGCTCGAAGAAGACGAGCAGTGCGACGACGGCAACACCACCGATGGTGATGGCTGCAGCTCCACTTGCACCCTCGAGGCCCGAGCGAACTGCGGCAACGGTACGCTCGACGATTTCGAGCAGTGCGACGACGGCAACACCACCGATGGTGATGGCTGCAGCGCCATCTGCACCATCCAGGGCGGGTACAGCTGCCCCGCCAGCCCTGCCAGCCCCTCGGGTCCCTCGGTGTGCGCACCGAGGTGTGGTGATGGTATCAAGGACACGTCCGAGGCCTGCGACGACGGCAACACCACCGATGGTGACGGCTGCAACGCCACCTGCACCGCCGTGGAGAGCAGCTTCGGCTGCAAGAACACGGGCGCGAGCGCCTTCATCACCCGCCGCGGCCGGACCGAATGCTTGACCAGGTCGAATCTCGGCGCTCCGCCCGGACTGCCCGAGACCGCGATCCAGCCCGACCTGAGCGTGCCGGGCCGGTACCGCATTCAATACGTCTCGGGAGCCATCAGCTTCTCGAACAACAAGAACTGGCGCCCCGGCATCATGGGCGTCAACTACTTCACCCCCGCCGGTGAGCAGGCCTTCTCGGTCGGATACACCGAAGGTTTCGACACGCGCGAACAGGCCCTCGCCCTGGCAGTCAACCCGGGCGCCCGTACGCGCGTGGAGAGGGACTTCGAGGCGCTCACGGGCGACGTGCGCGTGACCTTCATCGACAACGACTGCGACCTGCTCAACAACACCGACAACACCATCACCTACCGCGTGGACGCGATGTCCATCTGCCAGCTGATTCCCGTCGTCACGGATCCGCCCGCGGGTGGCATCACGGATCCGGTTCTCGGGGGCACCGCCTCGCCGGGCGCCACCGTGAAGGTCTACATCGATGGAAGCACCTCGCCGGCTTGCGAAGCCGTCGCCGATTCTTCCGGCAATTGGACGTGCACCATCTCCGGCTACGAGGAGGGGGAGCACTCTATCACCAAGGTCACCTCCACCACCCTGAGCGCCACGGAGGAGAGCACCCCTGGTATCGACTTCAGCCTCGATAACAACCCGCCAGCCCCGCCCGTCATCACGGGCCCGACGCCGGGCTCCGTGCTTGACACCTCGACGCCCGTGATCAGCGGCACGGCGGAGGCGAACAGCACGGTGACGGTGCGTGAGGGCGACACGGTGATCTGCACCGCCACCACCGACGCCAGCGGCGCGTGGAGCTGCACCCCGACCACCCCGCTCTCCGAGGGTCCGCACACCGTGACGGCCACGGCCACCGACGTGGCAGGCAACACCAGCCAGCCCTCCAACGACGATCCCTTCACCATCAGCATCCCGCCCGACACCACCATCACCAAGGGCCCCGGTGAGAGCACCGAGAACACCACCGCTGAGTTCGAGTACGCGTCGAACGAGAGCAACGTGACCTACGAGTGCAGCCTGGACGGTCAGGATTTCGCTCCTTGCGAGACCAGCTACACCGTCGCCCGGGGGCAGCACACGTTGAGAGTGCGCGCCGTGGATGCCGCGGGCAACGTGGACCCGACGCCCGCCGAGTACACGTGGACGGTGACGGAGCCCGCTCCCGGGGAGCCCCCCGTCTTCGCCGGTAACGGCTGCAGCGCGGCCCCCGTCTCGTCCTGGCTGGCGCTCCTGGGCCTGCTCGGCCTGCGTCGGAGGAGCCGTCGCTGAGCTGAAGTGAAAGGTCCTCGAAGACCTCGACGGGGGTCCACCTGGCCGGGTGGACCCCCGTTGTCTTGTATGCTGCCCCCGTGGGGACGACAGGGACGAGGCCCGAGGTGTACGACGAGGAGTTGCTCCTCGCGGTGGACGAGGGACTGCTCTCGCAAGAGGAGGCGGTGGCCCTGCGCGCGGAGGCACTCCGCCTGGAGCGAAGCCCCCTGGAGCTGCTGAGGGAGCAGGGCGTGCTCTCCGAGGATACCCTCTTCCTGTTGCGCGAGGAGCTCTCCCGCGAGGGCACGGGCCGGCACGAAGGCACGGCCACGGGTGGCTCCCGGCCCGAGGAGGCCGACACCCTGGCCCCCGGCACTCCCGGCAGCGCGCCCCCCTCACCCGTCACATCGTCCGAGGAGCCTCGCGAGCCCGCCTTCCCGGTGCCGGACTGGGACCGCTACCAGCCCGTGCGCTTCCTCGGCCAGGGCGGCATGGGCCTGGTGTTCCTCGCGTATGATCCGCTGCTGCGCCGCAACGTGGCCCTCAAGTTCGTGCGCGGCGAGGATCCCGAGCTCGCGCGCCGCTTCCTCGCCGAGGCCCGCGCCCAGGCCCGCGTGCGTCACGAGCGCGTGTGCGAGGTGTACGAGGTCGGCGAGGTGCAGGGCCGGGGCTTCATCGCCATGCGGTACGTGGATGGGCAGCCGCTGGGACAGCTCGCGGACTCGCTCACCCTGGAGCAGAAGGTGCTGGTGCTGCGCCAGGCCGCCGAGGGCGTTCACGCCGCCCACCGCGCCGGCCTCATCCACCGCGACATCAAGCCCGCCAACATCCTCGTGGAGCGTACCGAGGACGGGGGCCTGGCCCCCTTCGTCATGGACTTCGGTCTCGCGCGCGACTGGCGCGACGAGGGCACGGCCACGGGCGCGGTGCTGGGCACCCCCCACTACATGGCCCCCGAGCAGGCCCGGGGCGAGGTGTCCCGGTTGGACAGGCGCGTGGACGTCTACGCCCTGGGCGCCTCGCTCTACGCGCTGCTCACCGGACAGCCTCCCTTCACCGGCGCCAACGCCCTGGAGGTCATCACCCGCATCCAGTCCGACGAGCTCCGCCCGCCGCGCGCGCTCGACGAGGACATCCCCTCCGACCTGGAGGCCATCGTCCTCAAGTGTCTGGAGAAGGAGCGCTCGGCCCGCTACGACTCGGCGCGCGCTCTCGTCGAGGACCTGGAGCGCTTCCTCGGAGGCGAGCCGGTGCTGGCCCGCCAGGGACTGGGCTACCGGCTGCGCAAGAAGGTCCGCAAGCACCGGGTGGCGTTGTCACTCGGCACGGGCGCGCTGCTCGTGGTGACGCTGGCCCTCGGTCAGGCCGTCCTCGCCCGCCACGAGGTGGCCGAGCGTGAGCGGCTCTCCCGCCGCTTCACCGAGCGCGTGGAACGCATCGAGGCCTCGGCGCGCTACTCCGCCCTGTCGCGACTGCACGACACGCGCGAGGACCGGAAGGCCCTCCGCGCGGAGATGAACGCCCTGGAGGCCGAGGTGCGTCAGGCCGGCCCTCGGGCCCGGGGGCCGGGCCAGTACGCCCTGGGCCGCGCGCTGCTCTCCCTGGATGACCTGGAGGGCGCGCGCGAGCGGCTCGAGTCCGCGTGGGAGCTCGGCTACCGCGAGCCCCGGGTGGCCTGGGCGCTCGCGCTGGTGCTGGGCAATCTCTACCGGGACCAGCTCCTGCTGGAAGTGGAGCGCCGCAGTCCCGAGCAGCGCGAGGCCCGCCGCCGCCAGCTCGAGCAGCGCTACCGGGATCCGGCGCTCGCGTACCTGCGGCAGGCCGAGGGCGTCGACGTCCACGCCCCGCCTTCCTATGTGAAGGCGCTCTTCGCCTTCCATGAAGCCCGCTACGAGGAGGCACTGGCCCACCTGGACACCCTGGGCTCCACGCAGCCGTGGTTCTACGAGGCCCCCCTGCTCCGGGGTGACATCCTCCTGGCCCGGGCCACCCACCGATGGAACCAGGGAGACAGCGCTGGCGCCCAGGCGGACCTCGCAGCCGGCCGCCAGGCCTATGCCACCGCCATCGCCACGGCCGAGAGCGAACCCGCCGCGCACTACGCCCTGGGGCGGCTGGAGCTCGCCGCGCTCGTCATCGAGCTGTACGGTCAGGGGAACATCCTGCCCCACTACCACCGGGGCCTGGAGGCCCTGTCCCACGCGCTCGCCGCCGCGCCGGACTCCTACCGTGCCCTGATGCTGGAGTCGGGCTTCCACCGCCGGCTCGCCGAACAGCGCATCACCCAGAGCGCCAGGGACGTGGAGCCGCTGCTGGAGAAGGCCATCGCCGCCGCACGCGCCGCCCAGGAGCTCGCGCCCCCGAGAGCCCGCGTCCCACTGCAGCTGGCCGTCATCTGGCGGCTGTGGGCCCGCTACCGGCAACAGCAGGGGGAGGATCCCCGCGAGCAGCTCCGCCAGTCCATCGAGTCCTTCGAACGTCTCCGCCCCGAGGAGCGCGACTACGCCTTCTACGCCAACCTCGGCGTGACCCACAGGGTCTGGGCCGATTATGAGAGCGAGCATGGGGGGGACCCCTTCGTCCATCTGGGGAAGGCCATCGACGCGTACCTCGCGGCCATCCAGCTGGACGAGCGCCAGGCGGATGCGTGGATCAACCTGGGCAGTGCCTACCGCCAGCGGGCCTCGCGCCCTCACGCGCCCGACGTGCCGGGGGACCTGGAGCGGGCCCGGGACGCGCTCGAGCGGGCGCTGACCCTCAACCCCACCCATCTCGTGGCCTGCTTCCAGGGCGCCACTGTCTCCACTCAACTCGCCTACCGGCGCCGCGACCGGGGCGAGGACCCCGCGCCGGACATCGAGAAGGCCCTGACGCTCTACCGCAAGGGGCTGGCCATCAACCCCAAGCAGCCACAGCTCCACAATGGCCTGGGCCTGGTGCTCCTCTGGCAGGCGGAGCAGCTCTGGGAGGACGGCGGCGCTCCCGAAGCCCTGCTCTCCGAGTCCCAACAGGCTCACGAGCAGGCCCGCTCCGTGGCGCCGCAGCAGGCCTATGCCTACAACAACCTCGGCGAGGTACACGCCCTACGGGCCACCTTCCAGCTCGCGAATGGGGAGGACCCGGGCCCGAGCCTCCACACAGCCGTGGAGTCCTATCGCAAGGCGCTCGAGCTGTTGCCCGGCGATGCCAACTTCTGGGCCAACCTGGCCCGGACGCATGGCCTGATGGCCACCCATGTGTTGGAACAGGGAGGCGACCCACGACCGGAGCTCGACCGTGCAGAGGAAGCAATCGCCCGTGCACGCCAGCTCCATCCGCGCCTCGGCGATGCCTGGCGGTACCTCGCGGAGGCGCGCGGCGTGCGGGCCCGCTGGTTGGCGCGGCGGGACAAGGCGAGGGAGGAGGACTTCGAGGAGGCGGCGGAGGCCTTCCAGCAGGCACTGGAGCTGGAGCCGCGGCGGCAGGAGTACCGGCTTGCCGCCGGCCACTTCCACCGGGCCTGGGCCGAGTGGAGAACGCACCGGAACGCCGACCCCACCCCGCTCCTGAAGCGCGGCCTCGAGTGGGCCGAGCAGCTGCTCGCCACCCGGTCCCGGTGGGCCAGGGCTCGAGCCCTGCGAGCGAGCATCCTCCTGGCCCTGGCCGATACCGCCGCCCCCGCCGAGCAGCGGCGAACGTGGCGGAGCCAGGCCCGGGAGGACCTGGCGCAGGCCCTGGCGCACAACCCCCACCTCGGACCCATGTGGCGCAACCAGCTCGCCGCGTTGCAGCAGCCCGTGGCAGGCCCGCCGGTGCCCCAGTCCGCGCCTGCTACTTCTTCTCGTCCTCCTCCTCGGGCGGCGGGGGCTCCGTCGTCACGTCCAGCTCTCCCGTCTTCGACTCGAAGTTTCCACCGTGATGCATCTTCTGCATCCCCTCGGCCTTCGAGAGATCCGTGAGCTTCACGGTGAACGGGTACGGGCCCGGCTCGGCATGGAGATCGACCTGCTGCGAGGCCGTGGACGTCGCCTGGGGACCACTCGACATCGACAGGGTGGGCGAGGAGAAACAGCTGTGCGTTCCGAAATCCACCGTGGCGTCCTCGTCGGGGGTCGTCAGTTGGAAGTTCACCGTGTCGCCCCGTCTGACCTTGTTGCTGGGGACGTACGAGATTCCGGTCACGGCATCGATGATGACGGTGATGGTGGCGGCCATGAGCCCTGGCTCCTGTGTCCCGCACGGGGACGTTGAAGGGGTCGTTGCTCTCCGAGGATTGCAGGCACCGTACCAGACGGGCCCACCTGCCGCTCCCCTCGGAAGCACCGTGCTCCCGGCCCCATCGGAGCCCCGGCGGACGCGTCACGGACGCGTCATGGACACGCGTGGACACGTCAGCGACAGGGCCTGGGAGCCGCGCTCAGGCCTCCGCGAGGCCCAGCTCACGCACGCGGCGCTGGAGCGCGCGCTTGGAGACCTCGAGCCGCCGCACCATCTGATCCAGGTCTCCCTGGCACTCGTGGAAGCAGCGGGTGATCTCCTCCGGGCTCAGGTCCTTGGCGGTGCGGATGAGGGAGCTCTTCTCGATGAGCACGTAGACGGAGGAGCGGGGAATGCCCAACCGGTCCGCGGTCGCCTTGAGATCCCACGAGCTGGCGCGCAGGGCCTCCAGCAACTCCTGCTCCCCGACATCGGAGGGCTTGCGCCGGGTGGCTCGGACATCGGCGGAGTCCGGCTCCTCGGAGGCGGGAGCCGGCCGGGAGGGGAGCGCGGTGGCGAGGACCTGCCCGGGGATGGGAGCGGCGGCGGAGTCCAGCTCCTGCTCGAGCCGCTCATCGACGCGCAGGCCGGGCAGGCCACGGCTGCCGATGATGAGCTGGCGGGTGACGTTGCGCAGCTGGCGGATGTTGCCGGGCCACGCGTAGCGCACCAGGCGGACGGCGAGCGAGGCGGGCAGCCACGGCTCGGCGCGAGGGTCCGTGGCCGACAGCCGCTGCAGCTCCCCCGTGGCCTCCAGCTCCTGACGGGCGAAGTGCAGGAAGAGCGGACCGATGTCCTCGCGGCGCTCGCGCAGCGGCGGCACCTGGATTTCGAAGCCCGCCAGCCGGTGCAGCAGTGGCGCCTTGAAGACGCCCTGACGGATGCGCTCCTCCAGGTTGGCGTCCGTGGCGGTGATGAGCCGTACGTCCACGGGCACCGGAGCATGGCTGCCCACCGGGAACACCTCGCCCGTCTCCAGCACGCGCAGCAGCGCCACCTGCACCTCGGGTGGAGCCTCGCCCACCTCGTCCAGGAAGAGCGTGCCCCCGTGGGCGGCGCGGAAGAAGCCCTCGCGGTCCTTGGCGGCGCCCGTATACGCGCCCTTCTGCGCGCCGAAGAGCTCGGCGGAGACCAGCTCCTTGGGAAGGGCACCCAGGTTGACGCTGATGAAGGGGCCGGCGCGGCGGGGGCTGTGCTGGTGGATGGCGCGCGCCACCAGCTCCTTGCCCGAGCCCGTCTCGCCCCGGATGAGCACCGGCACGTTCAGGTCCGCCACGCGGGAGACCTCCTCGCGCACGCGGCGCACGCCCTCGCCCTGACCCACCATGCCCAGGTCCCCTGTGAGGGACACCTCGGGCGCGCGCGTCAGGTGGAGCAGCACCACCACCCGTTCGGCGAGCACGAGCGGCACGCCCGAGGCCAGCTCCTCGGGCGAGAACTCCAGGCCCCCGACGACGGGGCGCCCGGCGACGTGAACCTGCGTGCCATCCTCGGGCACGAGCAGCCGCACGCCACCGCGCACTCCGGGCTCGAACTGCACGGGCTTGCGGCTGATGAAGGGGTCCCCCAGGGGCAGCGCCAGGAGGCTGCCAGGGCGGGAGAAGTCCGGCTCATTGCGTGACACGGACGCCGTCCTGCCCAGGGTGGCCAGCGCCTCGAGCAACAGCCGCTCGCCGATGCGCTGGGGCTGTGGGTGCGAGACGATGGTCAGCGTGGGCACGGAGCGCGCGGCATGGGCTTCCTTGCCACGTGCTTGCACGGCGGTCGTCGAGTGGTCGTCGGAGATCTTGCGCTGCATGGGGGCTGGCGGGAGTTTCGCCATGGGGGAGTCTACACCACCCCACCCCACAACCGCACGGAAGGAGCACGCCGGACAGGCCGGAGCCCTACCGACATGTCCGGCGGCAGAATACCTCGTCTCCTGTCAGGGCGCGCAGTAGCTGTCGCGGTCGATGAGGGCCGTCACGTCGACGACCGAGCCGGAGCGGACGACGAACTCGCTGGCGCCCACGTGCTTCGTGTCCTGGCTGCACCAGTCGTAGGTGTAGCCCAGGCCCGTCCACGGGTAGCGCGTCGTCTGCCAGAAGCCGTAGCGCGAGGCGTAGGTGTTGGCGATCCAACTCTCGTGCTCGGCGGATACGCCCTCGGGGAAGGACAGGCCGCACGTGGTGTCGTCGATCTCCGCGTCCGGGCAAGGCCGGAACATGTCGCCCGGCCTCACCCACATCTCGACGAAGAACCGCCCGTTGTCGTGCTCGGTGGCCGGGGGCAGGCCGAGGAACTGGTTGATGCGCGCGATGCGGGCCGCGTCGTCCGGCAGCGTCCTGCACAGCTCCTGGAGCTGCGGCACCGCGGTGACCCAGATTTCCTGCGACAGCGTGTTGTCCCCCTGCTCGTAGCCCGTCCACGTGGTCCACGCGACCATGCGCACCGCGCTCCGCTCCTCGTTCCACGACAGACGCGGATTGCTCGGCGTGATGGCCCAGAGTCCGTCGATGACATCCTCCTGGGTGGGCTCGGCGGCGTCGAGGACGGCCTCGTCGTAGGTCTCCTGGGTGCAGGCCGCGGGCTGCTGCGGCTCCGGCGTCGGCTCCTCCTCACCACCGCACGCGACCAGCGACAACAGGGCCGCGGTGGCCGGAAGCCAACGCAGACGAGGCAGACCTTCGTGGAACATTCTCTCTTCGCTCCTGTGAGGGGATGGAGCCCTGCCCCAGAGCAAGGAAGAGGCCTCCCACGGATACCCGGGCCCACCACCCCTCCGGGTCAGGAAATACGCGGACTTGGACGACGCCCCCGTCCGCGCTGACACGTCACGGGCGCGTCAATGGCACGTCAGCCGAGCCGCCGGCCCGTGCACCCGCCGAAGTGCCGGGCGCCTGTTCATGAGCCGGGCGCCAGAGCATCCGAGCGCCCGCCTGCAAGCCCCGGCTGCGCGGGACCGGGGTGTGCAACTTTGGAAGAGAAGGAGCGGGCGGAGCGCAACCCTTGCGTCCGGCCCGCGCAGCCCTTGCGCTCTCGCGGGCGCGAGGCGTGCCCGTGCCTGGGAAATGGGCTGGCACGGGACATGGAATGGAGCGGGTCATGGCTCGCATCCTCATCGCGGTCGATGGCTCCCCCGCGTCCCTGCGCGCCCTGGAGTTCGGGGCCTCGTTGGCGGCGAAGCTCGGGGTGGGGGCCGTCCTGTTGTACGTCATGCAGCAGGTGGTGCTCCCGATGGGCGGCGGCGGCCCGGGGACGCTCTCCGAGTTGCAGGACTCCCTCCAGACCGAGGGCACCCGGCTCCTGGCGTCCCTGGCGGACGAGGTGCGCTCCCACGGCGTGGAGGTGGAGACGGAACTGGGCATGGGAACGCCGGCGCTCGTCATCCATGACCGCTCGGAGGCTCCGGACATCCAGATGGTGGTGATGGGGAGCCGGGGACACGGAGCGATGGCACGGCTGCTGCTCGGCAGCGTGGCCACCCAGGTGGTGCACGCGAGCGGCAAACCCGTGGTGGTGGTGCGATGAGCGGGCCCGGAGGAAGCGAGATGAGGCGGATACTGGTGGCGGTCGACAGCACCGAGGTGGCGCGCGAGGCGGCGCGCATGGCGCTGGACCTCGGCGGGCGGGTGAACGCCCGGGTGACGCTGGTGCACGTGCTGCCGCCCTCGATCGCCGAGGGTGAGACGGCGGACTTCGCCGCCTTCGAGCGCGCCTGCGAGGACTACGCGAGCGGACTGCTGGCGGAGGTGCGCCAGCTCACCGGCCGCAGCGGGCCCCAGACGGAGGTGACGGTGCTCCACGGCGAGCCGGCGGAGGCCATCTCGAAGGCGGCCGAGGCGGAGGACGTGGACCTGGTCATCGTGGGCACGCGGGCGCGCGGGGCGCTGGCGCGCACGCTGCTGGGGAGCGTGGCGGACACGCTGCTGCGGCAATGCCCCAAGCCGCTGATGGTCGTGCCCGAGACGCCCAGGAAGGCGCGCACCCACGAGGAGGAGGTGGAGGAGGCACCCACCGGGGCGCTCGCGCCCTCGACGGCGGGAGGCCCGGGATGAGCGACCTGAATTCCACCGCCGCCCGGGAGGAGACATCCCCGGGCAAGCTACCCCCGCCAGAGCCGCGTCCGGTCAACGTCACCGGAACGGGCCGCCTGGGACTGAGCCAGGACGAGGCCACGCGGCGTCTGGCGGAGCATGGGCGGAACGAAATCCAACGGGAGAAGACGCGCTCGCCGTGGGGGGTGCTGCTGGAGCAGTTCCGCTCGCCGATGATCCTCCTGCTGCTGGGCGCATGCGGCGTGTCCGCGTTGCTGGGGGAGCACGCGGACGCCATCGCCATCGGCGCCATCGTGGTGCTCAACGCCCTCATCGGCCTCGCGCAGGAGTTCAAGGCCGAGCGGGCCCTGCTCGCGCTGCGCTCGATGACGGCGCCGAGGGCGAGGGTGATGCGGGACGGCTACGCGGTACAGCTCCCCGCCTCGGAGGTGGTGCCCGGGGACGTGCTGCTGCTGGAGGCCGGGGACGTGGTGGCCGCGGACGCGCGCCTGCTGGAGGCCCATGCGCTGGCCACCAACGAGGCGGCGCTGACGGGCGAGAGCGTGCCGGTGGACAAGGCGGCGATGCCGGTGGCCACGGACGCGCCGCTGGCGCAGCGCACGGACTCGGTGTTCCTGGGCACGGCGGTGACGCGCGGTACGGGCGTGGCCGAGGTGCGGGCCACCGGCATGCGCACGGAGCTGGGGAAGATCGCCCACCTGCTGGCCTCGACGAGCGACACGGACACCCCGTTGGAGCCTGCTGATGGGCGCGCTGGAGGCGGCGGTGGTGATGGGGATCTTCGTGTGGGCGGACCCGGTGGCGCACGTGGAGCGGGCGCGGGCGCTGGCCTTCTCCACGCTGGTGTTCGCGGAGCTGATGCGAGCGTTCGCCGCGCGCAGCGCCACGCGCATCTTCTGGGAGGTGGGACCGCTCACCAACCGGGTGCTGCTGGGCGTCGTCCTCTTCTCGGCGGGGCTGCAACTGGCCATCTACGAGCTGCCCGCCGCGCGCGCGCTGTTCGGGCTGGGGGAGCTGCACCTGTGGGAGCTGGGGCTGGCGTTCGCGCTGGGCCTCATCCCCGCGACGATGCTCGAGCTGTCGAAGCTGGCGCGCCGCCATGTGCGTGGCTGACGAAGAAAGCTAGTGCACGCTGTCGGCCGGACCCGCGGCGCTCTCCCCGGGCCTGGCCTCCGGCGGGTGGGCCGCGGCGCGGGACAGGGGCAACCGCACGCGGAAGGTGGAGCCCTTGCCGGGACGGCTGTCCACCTCGATACGGCCGCCGTGGGCCTCCACGATGCGCCGGGTCACCGACAGGCCGAGCCCGACGCCTGGAGCCGTCTCGCGCGCCCTCCCCGTGCGCCGGAAGGGCGCGAAGAGGTGGCGCATCTCCTCGGCCGAGATGCCGATGCCCCGGTCCACCACGGACAGCAGCGCCTCGTCCCCCGCGCGCTCGACCCGCACCTCCACCACGCTGCCCCCCGGGGAGTACTTCAGCGCGTTGCTCACCAGGTTGTGCAGCACCTGCTCCACGCGCGTGGAGTCACAGCTCAGGAGGACGGGCTCCTCGGGGAGCAGGAGCCGCAGGTCATGGGAGGAACCCCCGGCCTGGTACAACTCCACCACCTCGGTGGCCAGCTCGCGGGCATCGCGCTCCTCCAGGCTCAACTCGAAGCGGCCGGCCTCGATGCGGGTGGCGTCGAGCAGGTCCCCCACCATCCGGTCCAACCGCGCCACCTGGCGCCGCACGAGCGCCATCGTCTTGCGCATGCGCTCCTCGGTCACGGGACGGCCGGAGGTGACGAGCGCGGCGGACATCTTCAACGCGGAGAGGGGATTGCGCAGGTCGTGCGCCACGCCCGCGAGGAAGGTGAGCTGCTGGTCCTGCTGGCGTGACAGGGAGTTGGCCATCTCGTTGAAGGTGTGCGCCATCTCGCGCAGCTCGGCGGGGCCCTCCTCGGGGGCGCGGGTGCGCTTGCGGCCGGAGCCGAAGCGGCGCATGGCCTGGCTGATGTCGAGCAGGGGGCGGAAGACGAAGCGGCGCATCCACAGCAGCAGCCCCGCCCCGCCGAGCACCAGGAGCGAGGCCACGCCGATGCCGATGACGTCGGCGATGCCATCCCACCGGTCGGCCTGGGCCCGGGCGGCGCGGGCCTCCTGCACGTTGAACTCGACGAGCCGGTCCAGCACGGAGAGCGCGGACTCCATGCGGGGGCCCATCACCCGGGACACCTCCTCCGTGGGCTGGTTCTCCAACCCCTCTCGCGCGAGGAAGAAGTCGGAGATGGAACGCTCGACCTCGTCGAGCAACGCCCGCTCCTGCTCCGTCCGGGCGTTGCGCCGGGCCTCGGAGAGATGGAGTTGGACGGCGGCCTGCGTGCTGGCGAGTGAGCGGCCGTTGTCCGCGGATGGCTGCTGGGAGGAGACAGGCAACCGCGCGAGGGAGAGCAGATCCACCTGGAGCGCTTCGGCGAGACGAACGCCCTCCACCGCCTCGCCCATGCTCTCGGTGGTGCGGTGGAGGTAGGTCGTCAGGGTGATGAGCGAGGCAGCGGCCGCCAGGGCGAGCACGCCCAGCAGGGACACCGCCATGGTGATGACCCCCTTGAGACTCATGGCACCTCCGGGCGCGGACCTCCCGCGCCGTATCCTCTCAGAGACAGAAGATGTGTCCGGGAGGTGTCGGCCCCCCACGCTCGGCAGGAGGGGGGGCCTTCGAGACCAGGGTCCCCGCCCGCCTACTGCTGGCTGACGGGCTTGATGCGCGCGTCGGCCTCCTTGGCGGTGTCGGCCTCGGAGTAGCCCGGACCCGAGGCGGGGAACTTCGCGGCGAGGTAGTCCGCGAAGGCCTTCTGCTCGTGGCCCTCGTCCGAGAAGCCATTGCTGCCGGGATTGGTGTCCAGCGAGACGCGGTTGTAGAACCCGTCGTTCTCCCGCTCGAAGCGGGGGAACGGGTAGCTGTCACCACCACCGGCCATGAAGCCGAGCGTCACCAGGCGGAAGGTGCGCGCCACATCGCCCACGAGGACGCCATCCTCCACCAGGAGCTCCTCCGTGCCATCCGCGTTCACGATGACGGCCTTGATGATGCGCTGACCGGGAGTGGTGACGTTGTAGTCCTTATCGAGCACCTGCGCCGGCTTGCTGGCGTCATACTCGAAGCGGATGCCGCCCACCTGGGGGAACTGCCCGGGGGTGGCGCCAGGGGACACGGCCGCCACGGAGTGCTCGAGCACCTCCTCGAGCTGCTTCGCGGTGACGGTCACCAGCACCAGGTCGTTGTTGAAGCGCAGGCTGTTCTCGATGTCGAGCTGGCTGATGTCGCCCTCGTGCTTGTTGGCGGCGGGGTTGGCGGCGGGAGGGCCGTAGGTGGGGTTGGAGCCGGTGCCCACGGTGCCGATGGAGTCGCGGATGCCGCCGCCATTCTTCAGGGAGATGACGGTGGAGGGATCCGCCTTCTGGGCGTACCAGAGGTTCGCATCGGAGGTGATGTTTCCGAGGTTGGTCTCCTCGGTGCGCACGGAGGTGCGCAGGCCATTGAGGTACACCTGCGTCTTGCCGAAGATGGCGCCGTCCTTGGCGAGCACCACGGCCTTCACGCCTTCGGCGATGGCCTTGACCTCGGGGTCCACCTGGGAGGCCGCCGCGAGACGAGCGACACCCGCCGCGTCCGTGGCGTAGGCACCATTCTGCAGCGGGTTGTGCAGCGCCGGGATGAGCACGCCCGCCTCATCGAAGTGGGCGATGAAGCGCCCCACGTAGTGCCAGTTGGAGGACACGTTCAACACGGCGATGGGCTGATCGGACTTCGACGTCTTCCACTGTGGATACTCCACGGTGGCGGTATCACCGGAGTAGAGCGCGTCATCCGCGTCGGCCCAGACGGCATGGTTGCCACCGGCGATGATGATGTCCACGCCCTCGAGGCGCCTGGGCAGCTCGTCCACCTCGACGACGTATTGCTGCATGTGCGCCATGAGGATGATCTTGTCCACGCCGGAGTCGCGCAGCGCGTCCACCTGGGCCTGGATGATGGAGGCCAGCCCGTCATGGTCGACAGGGTCCGCGGGCGAGGTGACGACGGTGCCCGGAGAGGAGATGTTCGGCAGCAGCGGGGTGGTGGCGCCCACGATGCCGACCTTCTGGCCCTCGAGGGTGTAGATGACGCTGGGGGTGATCTTGTTGTGCAGACTCGTGCCCGGGTCGTTGGCATCGAGCTCGGTGCCCGCGGGCACGACCTGCCCCTTGAGGTCGCTGTTGGCGCTGAAGTCGAGGTTGGACGTGAGGTAGGGGAACTTCGCGCCGGACCAGGTGCCATCACTGGCGATGATGTTGCGAATCTCCCGCGTGCCGTTGTCGAACTCATGGTTGCCGAACGAGGCGGCGTGGAAGCCCATCTCGTTGAACATGGCCATGTCGGCGCGGCCGGCGCTCGCCGTGCCCACGCCGGGAACGGTCGCCATGTCGGGGTCACCTCCGGCGTTGAAGAAGACACCGGGGAGCCACAGGTCACCGCTGGCGAGCTTGAGGGTCCGGCGGGGGAACTGCGCCTCGAGCACGCGCAGCACGGCGGAGAAGCGCGGGGCATCCTCGGTGGCGGGGAGACCCGACTCCATGTCCGAGGCGTGGAGGACCTGGAAGGTGAAGGCGGCCCGCGGAGGAGAGGGAGGAGGAGGCGTCGGCTCCTCGGTGTTGCCACAGCCCGAGGTGAAGGCCAGCGCCAGAAGAGCGCTGGCCAGGAAGACGGGTCGTTTCTTCGAATGGAGCATGGATGCGTTCCGTCGGTTGGGACGGCCCTTCGGCCGTGGGAGGGGCCGGAGGGTAGCGAAAAAATCCACGCCAGGAGAAATGACGAATCAGGCTCCGAAACCGCCGAGCGCGGTACGGCTGAAGCTGGCGGCGCCCTGGCTGACGCGGACGGCGGACTGGCTGAAGACCTGGAAGGCCTTGCGGATGTCCTGGGCGCTCTGACCGGGGGTGAGGATCCACTTGTCCTCGATGCCCATCTCGCGGAAGACCTTGCGGAAGTCGGTGCTGCCGTCGTCGATGCCCATGGCGGCGACGATGTGGTTCTCGGCGCGGCGCAGGTCGCTCACGAGCGCGGCGACATCGCGGGGGCGGGAGCTCTGCGAGTGGCAGTCGGCCCCATCGGTGATGAGGAGGGTGACGGTGCGAGCGGAGACGCCGTTGCGGGTGAACTCCTGGGCCTTGGCGAGCACGGTGCCGAGCAGGACGACGGCCTGGTCATAGAGGGGCGTGCCCTTGTCGGGGTCATAGTTCTTGGAGTGCAAGCGGACGACGTCCTCGAGGGGCCGGAAGGGATTGAGGACGAAGCCATTGAGGTAGCGGGTGTGGAAGAGGATGCCGTCCTTCTGCTGGGAGGAGAGGAGGGCATCGAGGACGAGGTTGTGACCCTCGCAGACGGTGCGGGCATGACCCGAGTGCTGAATGGAGCCGGAGTCATCGGGCATGACGGTGACGAGGACGACCTCGGAGGCCTGGACATCATCGACGCTGATGCCGAGCCCCGCCTGGATCTGCGCACCGAGGTCGACGACGGTGAGGGCCTGGAGGGCGGCGGGGCTGAGGATGCCCTCGGAGTGAGCGGCCTGGAAGAGTTGAGAGACATTGGAGCTACGGGAAGAGGAGCTCATCTGAACCTCCACTCCCTCTCCCAATGGGAGAGGGTCGGGGTGAGGGTACGTAGAACCGTGCCGGGAAACCGTGCGAACAGAACCGTGCTGACTAGGCGATGCGGAGATCCGGCCACGAGGCGAGCGGATCCGTGGACTTCACGAGGTGCATACCGGCATCGGCGAAGCGCTTGAGAGCGGCCTCGGTCTGGGGAGTGAAGTCCGCGGCGAAGCCGCCCTTGCCATCGGGGACGGTAACGGAAGACATACAATCCGTGAGCAGATACACCTTGCGAGCGAGCGCGGCGTCCTGGGCGAGGATCTCCCCGAGCAGGTCATCGATGGAGCTCTTCACGCAGTGACTGGCGGCCTGGCCGGCGATGACGACGGCATCGGCGGTGAGGAGCGTCTTGATGAACTGGGTATTGCGCTGGGCGAGAGGCTGCCCGTCGTGGCGGGAGAGGACCTCGGGGCGGAGCACGGAGTAGTTCTCGGTGAGGGGATTGCCGCCCTTGACCTCGGCCCAGGACTGGGCGCCGCGGACGAACGAGTGGAACAGCCGAGCCTCCTGCACGACACCGGCGATGGCATGCCCCTCACCACCGAGCAGGCAGTGAGGGGGCCAGAGGTAGAGGGTGTACTTCCCGGCGCGCTCGAGCTCCTCGCAGTAGTACTTCACCTGCTTGAGGAGCCAGGGGTAGTTGCCGCCGCAGAGCCACTTCGCCATGGCGGGATTGGGGCGGACGAGGCCGCGTTCGATCTGCTCGCGAGTGACCTCGCGGTAGGCGGTGAGGGGCTGGTCGTTCTGGTCGACCCAGAAGGACGGGAAGAAGATCTGGTAGGCGAAGTGGGTATCGAGCGTGGTGGTGACGTTCGTCAGGGCGCCGAGGTTCTTGTAGATGAACTCGGCGATGCGGCGGCTGTCGTCGATGGCGCCGCGGCCGGAGCGGCCGCCGACGTAGAGGGAGCCCTCGGGGAAGCAGAAGTCCTTCTGGACGTCGATGAGGAGCAGGTGGAGGTTGAAGGAATCGGTGGCGGCGGCGGAGAGGCCGTGGGCGCCGCGCCAGGCGTGGGCCTCGGCCTGGAGCGCCAGGGCATTGGGCCCGTAGGCGTACGCGCTGGCATTGGCGGGCTTGTAGAACGACGGAAGCGGCAGCGTCTGGAGCTTCGACTGCGTCTTCATGTGCATCCCCCTTCGTGTATCGACAACACCAACATAGTGTTCAATCTACACATAGTCAAGGCAAGGTGGCCCGATTCGGGGCCGCCCCCGGGTACGGCGGAGTGTCAGGTCATGCGCAGGGCGGTGATGTCCTGACGGCGCACGACGGTGAGCCCGTGCTTCGTGAGGAAGAGGCGGCTGTCGGCATCGACGAAGGGCTCGGTGTCGGGGAACTCGCGAACGACCTCGAGCCGGCCCTGACGTAGTTCCACGCGGACGAGCCCCGCGTCGGTGGGGGCGAAGAGGGCCTCTCCCGCGGCGCACCTGCCTCGCGGAGAGCCGAGCCACGAGCCATCCCCCGCCTCCCCCTTCGCACTGGCCTTCACCGAGCCATCCGCGGCCACCACCACGCAGTGGTGCACGGTGCGACCTCCGGTCTCCTCGGCGAGGAAGAGCCAGCAGAGGGCGCCATCGAAGACGGCCTCGGCGTCCACCAGCCTGCCCGAGGGCCACGGCAGGGCGAGCCCATCCTTGAGGCCCGGGCGCTCGGCGTCGAAGACGAAGGCGCCACGCAGCGAGCCCGCACGGTGGAAGCCGAGCCCGAAGCGCGGCCCCACGAAGAGGCGCGTCTGCCCGGCGAGCACCTCGCCCATGCGCTCGGGACCGAACGTCCCGTCCCGCCACAAGGCACCGGCATGAGCCCAGTAGCGGTGGCGCGCGTTCGCCGCGAAGGCCGGACGCTGCTCGGGCGCATCCACGCCAAGACGCTCGGGGCGCTGGCCCGGAGCGAGCACCGCGAGCTCCCCGCCCTTCCCCACCAGCGTGACGGCGCCGTGGAGGGCCCATTGCAGCGAGGGGTCCAATCCGCCCTGGAGCACGTCCGAGCCCGTTTCGCGCCGGTACGCCCCGTCCGCGTGGAAGAGCCAGCGCAAGGCGCCGTCCTCGACACAGGCGTGGAGGATGACGCCCTTGGTGGTGAAGAGACGGGTGGCCACCACCTGGCCGCGCACGGTGGTGACGGGCGTGGTGGCCGCCGTCGCGCTCGGGCGGCATGTGGGGCACGAGGCCCTCGCGTGCTCCACCCCGCACGAAGCGCAGACGGTGAAGCGCAGCGAGTCCAGCAGCGGCAGGGGAAAGGGCCCTCGTGCGTCCTCGACGAACACCCGGTGCAGGCAGTGCAGCAGGTCATCCGGGAGGACGCCGAAGGGCGTGGCGGGCCTGGGGTACTGCACCTCCGGGTGGAAGACGGTGATGCGCTGGAGGACGCGAGCGGTGGGCGTGGCCTTGGGCGCGGGAGGCGTGGGGCGGTGGATGCCGCCATGAGGCCCCACGCACAGGAGGCTCTGCATCAGCGCGACGGCGAAGGCATACCAATCACTCTCCCTGGACGCCGGGCGCGAGGGCATCAGTCCCTGGGTCGAGCCCCCCAGGCGCAGCGGATCGAGGAACTTCTCGGTGAAGACGGTGGCGAGGTAGGGGCCGAACTGGAAGCTGTCCGCGTCGATGAGCCAGGCGTCGTTGCCGGTGACGAGGATGTTGAGATCATTGAAGTCCCCCACCACCACGCCGCAACCATGGAGCGCGGAGAGCGAGCGGTGCAGACCGCGGAAGATCTCCGCGACGCGGGAGGACGATACGCCGGCGCGGCGGAAGGACGGCTCACCGAAGCGGCGCAGGGGCTCGGCGCCCTCGAGCTTGCGCATGGCGTAGCCGAGCACCGTCTTCCCCTTCTTGTCGGTGGCGAGCGTCCGCGGAGAGATGACGCGTGGGGGCAGCGGCCTGGGGAAGGCGGGGAGCTTGTGCTGGTGCTCGGCGATGCGGGCGCGGGCGGCGGCCTGCTCGTCGGGAAGGTTGCCGTAATCGGGGTGCTCGGGGGGCTTGAAGAGCTTGAGGACGCGCCCGTCTCCGAGGTCGAACACGTCGGCCTCGCCGCCCTTGCCGAGCGCCTTCGTGGGATCCAACCGGAGCTTCTTGCCTTCGAGGTAGACGTCCATGGAGTCAGGCCCTTCCCTGCCGGCGGCGCAGGACGACGAGGGTGGTGTCATCGGAGAGCAACCCGGGCACGCGCACGAGTCGCTGGGCCGGGAAGTCGGCGCGGACGGACTCGCGGTTGAGGAGCGCGAGACGGCGGCGCAGTGCGTCCGGGTTGGAGAAGAACCGGTCGTCGCTCCAGAACTGCGAGAGCGGGCCCACGGGCTCGTCGCGCTCGGGAACCCGCGCCTCGGCGAGCCCCTCCAGGTCACAGACACCATCCGTGCCGAGCAGCAGCGAGTCCACCTCCCCGGTGCGCTGGAGTGCCTGGGCCCGCAGGGAGACGGCGCCCGGCTTCAGCAACCCATAGGCGAGGTAGGGCGGCGCGTTGCCGGGAAAGGGCCCGAGCCGGTGGACCTCGCCATTGAGGGCCCAGAGCCCGTCACCCGCGGAGAAGACGAGCGTGTGCTCCGGGGTGACGACGGCGCCCACGAGGGTGAAGAGCAGCGCCTCGCCGATGGACCGCTGCCCGAGCTCCCCAGAGAGGGCCTGGAGGAAACAGAGCACGTCCGCGCCCAGGCGCTGGAGGAACCCGGGCGAGTCGACGGGCACCTGCTGGCCCAGCAGCGAGAGCGCTCCCTCCACTACCCTGCGGGCGCCGAGCTGCGCCCCCAGCTCACTCTGGGCGCCACTGCCGCACCCGTCCGCGACGACGGCGGCGAGCCCGTGCTCGCTGGCCCGCGCCCAGAGGGCATCCTGGTTGTTGCGTCCGGCTCGGGCGTGCTCCCGGCCCATGACGGTGGCGGCGGCAAGCTCGAAGGGCAGCGAGGACATGGCTCTCCTCTCCTGGGGACCTGACGGACTTCGTGTTTTTCCAACACATAGTTAGTGTCCACGAAACACCAAGTCAAGCCGGGCGTGGCCACTACCCGCTGGTTGGGGGTACCAGGTCCTTCCCATCCGCTCGACGAAGCCCTCCAGGCGAACAATCAAGGCGGGTGCCCCGTTCGCGTCCGAAAGCGTACAATTCGTCGTGTCGGCGCGACGACGTCATGGGGACCGGTTCTCGCCAACAGGTGTGCTCATCCATGTTGGATATTCCGGGGTACCGGGTTCTGGGAACCATCCGAGCCACGGGCTCGAACGCTTTGTTTCAGGCGGTGCGTGAGGCCGATGGCCTGCCCGTCATCATCAAGACCCCCATGCTGGCCTCGCCCGGTCGCCCGGAGAGCGAGCGCTACCGGCGCGAGTTCTCGATCCTGCAGCGGCTTCGGGACGTGCGGGGCGTGGTCAGGCCCTATGCCTACGAACGGCTCGGCGAGCGGCCCCTGTTGCTGCTGGAGCGGGTGCAGGGCCACTCCCTGTCCGAGTCCACGGGCCACCCCCTGGAGCTCTCCCGGTTCCTGCAGCTGGCCCTCTCCCTGGCTTCCACCCTGGGTGAGGTCCACGGGCGCAACGTCATCCACAAGGACATCAAGCCCTCCAACATCATCCTGGAGCCCTCGGGCGACGCACGGCTCATCGACTTCGGGGTGGCCACCCTGCAGAAGGTGGAGCACCTGGACGCGGCGCCGACACACCTCATCGAAGGCACGCTGGCCTACATGTCGCCAGAGCAGACGGGGCGGATGAACCGGGCGGTGGACTACCGCACCGACTTCTACTCCCTGGGGATCACCTTCTACGAGCTGCTCACAGGGCGTCGCCCCTTCCAGGGGAAGGACGCGCTCGAGTGGTTCCACGCCCACATGGCGCAGAAGCCCAGGCCGCCGCACGAGTTGAACCCGCAGGTGCCCCCGGTCTTGTCCGCCCTCGTCCTCAAGCTCCTGGCGAAGGTGGCCGAGGAACGCTACCAGAGCGCCGAGGGACTCCAGGCCGACCTGGAGCGCTGCCGCCAGGCGCTGAGCCAGGGCGTGCGGGAGGAATTCACGTTGGGCACACAGGACACGCCCAACCACTTCCAACTGCCGCAACGGCTCTACGGACGAGAGGAGCAGGTGTCCACCCTGCTCGAGGGCTTCGAGCGGGTGGCGAGCACGGGCAGGCCGGAGCTGGTCCTCGTCAGCGGGTACTCGGGCATCGGCAAGTCCTCCGTGGTGAACGAGTTGCACAAGCCCGTGGTCCAGCGCCGCGGCTTCTTCCTGAGTGGCAAGTTCGACCAGTTCCAGCGGGACATCCCCTACACCACCCTGGCCCAGACACTCCGGGGCCTCGTGCAGCAGTTGCTCGCGGGGAGCGATGAGGAGCTCGCCCGGTGGCGCCAGCAGGTGAACCAGGCCTGGGAAGGCCAGGGCCAGCTGCTCGTGGATCTCGTGCCCCAGCTGGAGGTGCTGGTGGGCCCTCAGCCCGCGCTCCAGGAGGTGCCCCCTGGCGAGGTGCAGCACCGCTTCTATCGGGTGGTCCGCCAGTTCCTCTCGGTGTTCGCCACCCCGCGGCACCCCCTGGTGGTGTTCCTGGATGACCTGCAGTGGGCGGACCTCGCCAGTCTGCAGCTGCTCTCTCATATGCTGTCGCAGCCGGAAGCCCTCCCGGTGTTGTGGATTGGCGCCTACCGGGACAACGAGGTGGGCCCCTCCCACTCGCTCCTCTCCGTGTTGGACGAGGCGCGCAAGACGGGGGCACGAATGACGGACATCCGCCTGGAGCCGCTGAACGTGGCCCAGGTGGAGCAGCTGGTCGCCGACACGCTGCCAGGAGCGGACAGGGAAGTGGTCGCCCCCCTCTCGGCGATGGTGCACGAGAAGACGGGCGGCAACCCCTTCTTCCTGTTGCAGCTGCTGGTGGCGCTCCACCAGGACGGCCTGCTGGTGCGTGTGCCCGGAGGAGGCTGGCGGTGGGACGCCGAGGGAGTGCGGGCCCGGGACTATTCGGAAAACATCGTCGACTTCATGGTGGGCAAGCTGCGTCAGCTCCCCCCGGGCACGCAGCATCTGCTGCAGCTGGCGGCGTGTGTGGGCAATGTCTTCCCCCTCCAGATGTTGGGCACCCTCGCCGGTCTGTCCGAGGAAGGAGAGGTGGAGCAAGGCATCGAGCCCGCGCTCCAGGAAGGCATGCTGGTGCGCGCCAGCCCGACCCTGTACCGCTTCCTCCATGACCGCATCCAACAGGCTGCCCATTCCCTCCTCTCCGAGTCCCAGCGCAAGGCCGCCCACCTGCGCATCGGCCGGTTGATGCTCGAGGGCCTCTCCCAGGAACAACTGCGCGAATCGCTCTTCGACGTGGTGAGCCAGCTCAACGCCGGGGTGGAGCTGATGGAGGACCCCGCGGAGCGCCACCACCTCATGCGGTTGAACACCGAGGCGGGTGACAAGGCCAGGGCCGCGATGGCGCTCCGCCCCGCCATCACCTACTTCTCGACGGCCTTCTCGCTCATTCCAGGAGACCCCTGGGAGACGGACCCCGAGCTGGCCTTCAAACTGAAATTCACCCAGGCGCGCTGTGAATTCATGCACGGCAACATCGCCGAGGCGCGCCGGCAGGTCGACACGCTCCTCCCCCGGGCTCGTACCCGCGCGGACTCCGTGGCCGTCCACATCCTGAGGATGGACGTCCACTTCGCCATGAGCGAGAGCCAGCGGGGTCTGGCCTGCATGCGGGAATGCCTGGCCGTGCTGGGCATGCCGCTCTCGACAACCCCCTCCTGGGAGGAGGCGGTGGCCGCTCATGAGGAGGTGTGGACCTTGCTGGGGGAGCGCCCCATCGAGAGCCTCATCGACCTGCCACCCATGACCGACCCGGACGTGAAGCTGGCCGTCAGCACCCTCCTGGAGTTCTACCCGACCGCGTACGCCACCAATCACCACCTGTTCATCATCATCGTGAGCAGGATTGTCTCCCTCACCATCCGCCACGGTTTCGTGGATGCCGCCACGCCCGGATGTGGCTGGTTTGGCTTCATCTCCAGCTCGTACTTCAAGCGGTACCGGGAAGGCCTTGCCTTCTCCAGGCTCGCCCTCGGGTTCGTCGAGCAGTACAACCTGACCGCCCACCGCGGGAGGGTTCTCTACTGCATGCAGTTCTGCAGCTATTGGACCCGGCCCCTGCCCCAGGCGCAGGAGTTCGTCACCAAGGGACTCCACCACGCGCTTCAGGTGGGGGACATCCTGGGTGCCGCCTACAGCAACTGGTACATCGTCTACAACCGTCTCTTCATGGGGCATCACCTGGATGAGGTCTACCGGGAGACGCTCGTGCGCGGCGGGTTCTTGAGCAAGACGGGCATCAGGGAGCCCCAGGACTATGTCCTGTTGGATCAGCGCTACGTGCAGAACATGCGCGGGCACACCCACTCGTTCGGCACGCTGAACGGGGACGGCTTCGATGAGCAGGCCTTCGAGGCCCAGCTCCCCCAACGCCAGGCGACCCTGAAGAGCAACTATTGGCTCGCCAGACTCCAGTCGCGATTCATGTGCGGTGCCTACGCGGAGGCCCGGGAGGCAGCGGACAAGACGGCCGAGTTCCTGTGGGTCATGCAGGGCACACTCCCCCAGTGCGTCTTCCATTTCTACCGCGCCCTCGCCCTGGCGGCGTGCTTCGAGGGGGCCACGCCCGAGGAGCAGCGGCGGTTCCTCGAGGCCATCCAGTCGCACCAGCGGCAGCTCGCGGAGTGGGCGGAGAATTGCCCCGAGAACTTCCACGCGCTCGAGCGACTGGTGTCCGCGGAGCTGGCCCGCCTCGCGGGACGGTCCGAGGAGGCCACGTGCGCTTACGAGGAAGCCATCAACTCGGCGAGAGAGAATGGTGCCACCCAGTACGTGGCACTGGCCAGCGAGCTCGCCGCGAACTTCTGGCGCACGCGGAAGGCGCCCATCGTCGCTCACGCCTTCGCACGTGAAGCCCGGGCGGCGTACCGGCAGTGGGGCGCCCTGGGCAAGGTCCAGCACCTGGAGTCCCAGTGGCCCCACCTCTCTTCCGTGGCGTCCGCGGAGGACGAGCTGACCACCAGCAGTACGGACTCGACCCGCATCGACGCGCTCACGGTCGTCAAGGCCCAGCAGGCCGTCTCCAGTGAAATCGTCCTGGAGCGACTGGTCACCACGCTGCTGCA
This sequence comes from Archangium violaceum, assembly GCF_016859125.1. Taxonomy (NCBI): domain Bacteria; kingdom Pseudomonadati; phylum Myxococcota; class Myxococcia; order Myxococcales; family Archangiaceae; genus Archangium; species Archangium violaceum. The sequence goes on from NZ_CP069338.1 coordinate 2,394,292, forward strand.
CGCGGCCATCGAGAACGCGGGCGCCCAGCGAGGCGCCCTGCTACTGCCCGACGGCGACACCCTGTCGGTGGCCGCCAGCTCCGATACGTCGTCGGAGGGAGCGGCCCCCGAGCTCCCGTGGACGCTCCTCGCCTATGTCCGGCGCGCACAGGAGCACGTGCTCATCGGCGATGCCTCCAAGCCCCATCCCTTCTCGTCCGACGCGTACCTGGCACACAGTGGAGCGCGCTCGGTGTTGTGCCTGCCCCTGATGAGGCAGGAGCGGTTCTCCGGCGCGCTCTACCTGGAGAACAACCTGGCCACCAACGCCTTCAGCCCCGCGCGCCTGGCGCTCCTGGGTCACATCGCCTCCCAGGCGGCCATCTCCATCGAGAACGCCCGGCTCTATGAGGACGTCCAGCGCGCCAGGGCGGAGCTCCGCCAGGCCAATGAGGAGCTGGAGCAGCGGGTGGAGGAGCGTACGCGTGAGCTCAAGCAGGCCCAGGCCCGCCTGGTGGATACCGCTCGCGAGGTGGGCATGGCGGAGGTGGCCTCCAACGTGCTGCACAACGTGGGCAACGTGCTCACCAGCGCCGTCGTCAACCTCGAGATGATTCGTAAAGCCGTGGGCTCCTCGCGCGTGGGCCGCCTGAAGCAGGCCTCGAACCTGCTGCTGGAGAACCGGGCCGGACTGGCCGACTTCCTCGCCGAGGGATCTCGCGGCAGCCACCTGCCGGACTACCTCTCCGCGCTCGCTGACGAGTTGATGCACGAGCAGACCCGCCTCATGGATGACGTCGATGCCATGGGCCGTCACATCGATCACATCCGCACCATCGTCCAGGTTCAGCAGACGTATGCCAGGACCACGCTCATGACGGAGGAGTGCGACCTGGGCCACCTCATCGACGACGCCCTGCGCATCCAGATGCCCGCCCTGCAGCGCCACGGAGTGTCCGTCCGCATCGAACGCGTTCCCGTCCCCAAGGTGAAGGTGGACAAGCACAAGGTGCTGCAGATCCTCATCAACCTGCTGAGCAATGCCAAACACGCGCTGGACTCGAAGCCCGAGGGGCAGCGCAACCTGTGGGTGAAGCTGAGAGCGGAAGGGCCGGTGGCACGCATCCAGGTGGTGGATGATGGGATGGGAATCGCGCCCGAGGTGAAGGGGAAACTGTTCGCCCACGGCTTCACCACCCGCAAGGACGGCCACGGCTTCGGCCTGCACTCCAGCGCCCTGGCGGCACAGCTCCTCAATGGCCGTCTGAGCATCGAGAGCGAGGGACCCGGAAAGGGCGCCGTGACCACGCTGGAGCTACCTCTCTCCTAGAGGCCCAGGCCCCTGCCGCTCACCGTGATGGGGTCAGCGTTGCTGGCAGCGACAGCAGCTCGAAGTCATCCGCCGTGAAGGCCCTCGCGTCCGTCGCCGTGAGCAACCCCGTCCAGGACTCGTCCTTGCCCGTCAGCACTTCGGCATAGAACGTCGCGACCCCCGCGCGGTCGACGACGTAGGCGCCATACGTCTTCAGCGCCGTGCCGATGATTCGACACGCCGTGTTCGCTCCACACGCGCGGTTCACGTCGACCGAGGACTTCAGCCGCAGGCGTGCCCCCTCCGGAATGCAGGCCGGTCCATTTCGCTCCGGGTCGTCCACGTTGTCGCTGTGCGACGCGATATTGACGGTCACGCCATCCGTCCCCAGCCCCCTGGCGTAATGGTGGCCGCCCGTCCAGGGGTAGGCCATCGCGAGCGCATGGGGAATCACGCCCGCCTTCATTTCCTTGTGGAGGATGCTGCCCGCGATCAAGGAGCCGCCATAGGCCCGGGCGCTCAGCGCACCCGCCTCGGTCTGATAGCCCATGCCGTGCGTATCGAAGCGCGCACCCGCCCCGGCCATCCATTCTCCCGCCTCGTTCTTTCGCAGCTCCCAGAACTCATACAGCGTGTGCTGGGGCACATCCCACACGGCGAGGTGATGGTCGGAGCCCACGGCGGGCGTGGCCTGCTCGGGAAGGGGCACCGACGAGAAACCACCCCACCAGCCATACGTATCCCCGACCCGGACTCTTCGAGTCGAGGCATCGGCGGTGTACAGGGGGACGCCGTAGTCCGGGTAGGCCGTCGTTCCCGCGATGTCGAAGCCCTTGCCCGCGACCTTGAACGCATGCTTCAGGCTTCCAACCGAATCACTGGAGATCCTCAGGGCGGACGTCGGGTCGGGGCTCCCCGTGGCCGGCGTGTTCCAGGGTGACGCGGAGGAAAACAGCCGTTCATCCGCTACCTCGGCCGGGGCCTCCGCGCCGCTCGTGCCACTGCTCGAGCCCACACAGCCGGACATCGCGAGCAGGGCCAGGGCCCAGGCGGGTGCAGCGAGGGGGCGTATCGTTCTCTTGCTCATGTCGCGCCGAGTCTAGAGGGAGGTGCTCTCGGTGACGAAGTACGGCAACATGGGTGCGGCCGTGCCAGGCGGGAGCCGCGAGCTCTGGTTGTGCCCGGTATGGGAGCGAGCATGACGATTTCATGGCTGGGAAGTGGAGCACCCTCACCTGCGGGTGCCTGGAGACTGCTGCCCCTGGTGTGCGTGTGGCTGAGCTGCGGCGGGTCCGGAGGAAGGGAAGCGCGGGCGCTTCACGAGGACGGCCGTGCCGCCGTGACACAGGGGCGGCGCCAGGCCGCGCTGGCGGCCGGGCCGGTGTCGACGCTGCGCGGCTACCACGAGATGCACACGGCGACGCTGCTGCCCTCGGGCAAGGTGCTGGTGGCCGGGGGGCCTGGAACGAACGCCGAGGAGTTCGACCCGGCCACGGGCACCTGGAGCACGATGGGCCCGATGCTCGAGGCCCGCTACACCGCCACGGCGACGCTGCTGCCCTCGGGCAAGGTGCTGGTGGTCGGTGACTTCCTGGAACCCAACGGCACCACCGCGGAGGTGTACGACCCGGCCACGCGCATCTGGAGCATGACGGGGCCGCTGAGCAACAGCCGCTACCTCCACACGGCGACGCTGCTGCCCTCGGGCAGGGTGCTGGTGGTGAGCCGGGATGAAGCGGAGGAATACGACCCGGCCACCAACACCTGGCGCACGACACGTGCGATGGCCACGGACCGCCTCGAGCACGCGGCGACGCTACTGCCCTCGGGCGAAGTGCTCATCACCGGAGGTCACGGGCAGGACCACACGCTGGCCAGCGCGGAGGTGTACGACCCGGCCAAGGGCACCTGGCGCACGACGGCGCCCATGAACCAGGCCCGCCGAAACCACACGGCGACGCTGCTTCCCTCGGGCAAGGTGCTGGTCACCGGGGGCTCCGGAGAGGATGACGGCGCACTGACCAGCGCCGAGGTGTACGACCCGGCCACGGGCACCTGGAGCGCGACGGGCGCCCTCACCACGGCCCGCGCCGACCACACGGCGACCCTGCTGCCCTCGGGCCGGGTGCTGGTGGCCGGGGGTGACTCCGATGGCGTCCTCACCAGCGTGGAGGTGTACGACCCCGTCACGGGCACCTGGAGCGTGACGGCTCCGCTCATCACGTCGGGCCACGTCTTGCAAACGGCGACCCTGCTGCCCTCGGGCAAGGTGCTGTTCGTCCACGGCCAGCAGGCGGAGGTGTATGAGCCTCCCACCACGAGCACCTGGAGCCCAGTCGCCGTGCCGGCCCTGTTCCATCGTGGCCACACGGCGACCCTGCTGCCCTCCGGTCAGGTGCTGGTGGCCGCGGGCGAGGGGTCGGTCCGCTCGGAGGTGTACGACCCGGCCACGAACACCTGGCGCGAGACGGGGGCGCTGGCCCACACCCGCTCCGGCCATACGGCGACGCTGCTGCCCTCGGGCCAGGTGCTGGCCGTCGGAGGGGGGGCGGCCAGCGCGGAGGTGTACGACCCGGACACGGGCACCTGGCTCGAGACGGGCGCGATGAAGACGAACCGCTCCGGCCACACGGCGACGCTGTTGCCCTCGGGCAGGGTCCTGGTGGTCAGCGGAACGGATGCGGAGGAATACGACCCTGGCACGGGCACCTGGAGCGAGACGGGCCGGCTGGCCACGGCTCACACCCACCACACGGCGACGCTGCTGCCCTCGGGCAAGGTGCTGGTCGCCGGAGGAGGAACGGTCACCGCGGAGCTCTACGACCCGGCCGGGCGCACCTGGAGCACGACGAGGGTGATGAGCCAGGCCCGTGCCCACCACACGGCGACGCTGTTGCCCTCGAGCCAGGTGCTGCTCACCGGGGGCGCCGGAGAGGATGGCGGCGCGCTGACCAGCTCCGAGGTGTACGACCCGGACACGGGCATCTGGCACGAGACGGGTGCACTGGCCCACGCCCGCTCCGGCCACACGGCGACGCTGCTGCCCTCGGGCAAGGTGCTGGCCTCGGGCGGCGTGACTGGCGGCTTCAGCTCGGAGGAGTACGACCCGGCCACGGGCACCTGGAGCGCGGCGGCCACCCTGCCCGACGCCCGCTCCGGCCACACGGCGACCCTGCTCCCCACGGGCCAGGTGCTGGTGGTCGGCGGCACGGACACCCTGAATGCCTCCCACGCGGCGCTGTACACGGACCCGCGGGTTCTCGAGACCTGGCGCCCGGCCGTGGACGCGCTGGTCGCGAGGCCAGGAGCGGCGTTCCGGCTCACCGGGCGCGGCTTCCGGGGCCTGTCCGAGGCCAGCGGCGGCATCACCCAGGGCTCCACGACCAACTTCCCCCTGGTCGGTCTGCTGACCCCGGAGGGAAACTCGCTCCTCCGCCTTCCGGGGAGCGACTTCTCGGACACGGCCGTCACCGTCTCACTGCCCGCGGTGAAGGATGGCCATTACCTGCTGTCCGTGATGACGAACGGCATCACCGGCGGGCAGTTCCTCCGGGTGGACGGCACCGCTCCGGCTCCGCCCCAGGTGGAGACTCCGGCCAACGGGGCCTGGCTCAACACCTCCCGGCCCACCCTCTCCGGCACCGCCGATCCGGGCAGCACGGTGCGGCTGGCGCTGTCCGGAGGGCAGACGTGGACGCTCACGGCCGACGCGCGAGGCGCCTGGAGCCACACCCCGGACACGGCGCTGGCCGAGGGGCTCTACACGGTCTCGATCACCGCCCTCGACGAGGCCGGAAACGAGAGCCCGGCGACCGAGGAGCTCGGCTTCACCGTGGACACGCTGTCCCCCAATGCGCCGAGGGTGACGGCCCCCTTCGAGGGCAGCTCCTTCTATTCCACCCGGACGCCAGACATCATGGGCAGGACCGAGCCGGACATCACGGTGCGGCTGAGACTGGATGGGGGTGAGGCAGTGACGCTGAAGGCCAATGGCGTGGGCGCGTGGAAGTTCACGCCCCCCCAACCCCTGGCGCTCGGACGCCATGTCGTCTCCGTCACCGCGACGGACCTCGCGGGCAACACCAGCGAGCCCACCACCTCCTCCTTCACCCTCGCCACTCCCGGCAGCTACTACGGCTGGAGCTGCACCACCTCTCCCGCCTTCCCGCTGCTCTGGGCCTGGGTGCTGGTGGCCTTCTGGCTCCATCGAGAAGGCGCACGTCGAAGCCGGTGATTTGGGCTGCCACCGGTGACCGGGGCGCTTTGACCCCCTCCACGGGCCGTGGTAGCCAAATGACCGCTGGGCCGCAGCAGTGACGCTGCTGCGGGCCTCCTCCTCGAGGAGGCGAACAAAGCTACGTCACCTGAACCCGTGGGCCGAGAGGCCCGAGACGCGGGGAGGTGGCGAGCCTTCGTCACCTCCCCAGGAGGAGATGAAGATGACGACGAAGCCCACCCCCGACGAAGTGGCGACCGCGTACGACGCCTGGTCCGAGGTGTACGACACCCAGACCAACGCCACGCGCGACCTCGATGCCACCATCCTCCAGAGCCAGGACCCCTCTCTCTTCCGAGGTGACGTCCTGGAGATTGGGTGTGGCACCGGGAAGAACACTGAATGGCTCGCCCCCAGGGTCCGCAACCTGGTCGCGCTCGACGCCTCGGAGAAGATGTTGAACCGCGCGCGCGAACGCACCGGGGTTCAACACGTCCAGTTCTTCCTGCATGACCTGCGCAAACCTTGGCCCGTTGGGGAGGCCTCTCGCGACACCGTCACCTGCAATCTGGTACTCGAGCACATCGAGGACCTGTCCTTCGTCTTCTCCGAGGCGAAACGCGTCCTCAGGCCAGGTGGCAGGCTCTTCATCTGCGAGCTACACCCCTACCGGCAGCTCCAGGGCAGGCAGGCGTATTTCGTGAATCCGAACACCGGCGCCCACCAGAGCATCCGCAGTTACCTGCACGACGTCTCGGAGTACCTGAACGCAGCCGCGGATGCGGGCTTCGTGTTGGTTCAAGCAAGGGATTGCCGGGATGACGGTGAACCGCGCACGGCCGTGCCCCGCCTGCTCTCCCTGCTCTGGCGGAGCTGACGACGGTACGCGCCGGGCGTCTGGCCGACGTGTCGCTTGAAGACCTTTCCAAAGGCGCTGTCGGTCTCGTAACCCACGGCCTCGGCGATGGCAGTCAATGAGTCCTCGCTCTCCGCCATCAATTGCATGGCCGTGTGCATCCTCCAGCGCGTGAGATACGACAAGGGGCTCTCGCCAATGACGCGTTGGAAGCGTGCGGCGAACATCGAGCGCGACATGCGGGCGATTCTCGCCATCGCTTCCACCGTCCACGGATGCTGGGGCCGTTCGTGCAACTGCTGAAGGACCGGCCCCAGTTGAGGGTGCTCCAACGCTCGAAGCCATCCGCCCCTCTCGGGGGGCAACGTCTCGACGTAGGTGCGCAGCGCGTGGATGAACAGGACGTCGGCCAGCCGGGTGGCAACGATTTCGTGCCCGGGCCGTCCCGCCTCCATCTCCGCGGCGACGAGCTGGACGGTGGACTCCACCCAACGCGAGGAGACGACCCCGTCTCCTTTGACGTGCAGCACCCGAGGCAGGCCCGCGAGCACGGGGTTGAGCCACGTCCCCTTGAACCCGAAGCTGAAGGAGATGAGCGTCGTCGGCGTCCCATCCCCGCCGTAGCGCAGGATGCCTCCGCATCGGCCGCCGTGTGCCGCGTAGATTTCAGGTAGGGGATACGCGCGCGTCCTGGGTGAGTCCCTCAAGACATGGGGCGTGCCACCCAGAATGAAGACCCAGTCGCCCGCGGCGAGCGGGATGCGCTTGCGTTCGAGCTCCAGCCAACAGCCTCCGCGAGAAATCGCGTGGAAGAACCCCGGATGTCCGAGGTCGAGTGCGAGCCCCCACGGCGCGCTCAGCTCCAGTCGACCATAGACCTCGGTCTTCAATTGAAGGCTGCGCAGCGAATCCGCCAGGACGTCCATTCGTGCCTCCCCATCAGACGATCGGACCAGAAAATCAGAGGATTGCACATGGAACGTCCGACATCACAGCTCTAGACATGGGCTCCAAGGAAGGAAGCCGTTCGCCCAGGAGCCATCCATGACCGCCGTTTCCATCACTCCCACCACCACGAAGGCGACTTCCTGGTCCCGCGCGGCACTCGTCCGCGTGCTCTGGCCCGGGTGGGCTGCGTCCGTCCCCGTCGTCGTGCTGGCCACGCTCGCCGTCCACGTGACGCCGCACGTTCGTGGCATCGCGTTCTTCCCGGCGCTTCGCTACGCGGTCGTCACGCCCGCCTGCATTCTCGTCGCGGTCGCGTCGGCATTCCTGTACCGCGCTCTCACCAAGCGATCCGCGCACCCTCGCGCGCTCCTGGCGGCAGCGCTCGTTGGGCTCGCGCTAGCCGTCCTCCTCGGGATGGCAGCCGTAGGAACACCCGGCCTCGCCGCCGCGGCCTTCCCCGCCGTGCTCGGCGTCGGTGTCGCGTTGGCCCTGCTCATCCCGCGCTTCGCCGATCGCCCGCGACGCTCGCGAGGAGGCACCATCGCGCTCGTGGCCTTCGGCATGCTCGAGGTCATCGGTGTCTTCGGCGCGCTCTCGAGCGAAACCGTCGCCCCGCGCGACGCTCGGGGGCTTGCGTTCGGAATTCCGCGCGAGATGTTCGACGTCGACCACAAGTTCATCGGGCTCCCCAGCGGAGCCCGTATCCACTACGTGGACGAAGGCGAGGGCGAGACGCTCCTCTTCCTGCACGGCAACCCGGCGTGGTCGTTCCAGTGGCGCGACCTCATTCGAGGCCTTCGAGGCTCGTACCGCTGCATCGCGCTCGACTACCCTGGCTTTGGCTTGTCCGAGGCTCCCGCCGGGTTTGGATTCACGCCTCGCGAGCAGAGCCTCGTCGTCGAGGAGTTCGTCGAGCGCCTTGGGCTTCGCGACGTGACGTTGGTCATGCAGGACTGGGGCGGACCCATCGGCCTCGGACTCGCCGGACGCCGTCCCGAGCTCGTGCGCCGCGTCGTTCTCGGGAGCACGTGGGCATGGCCGACAGACACCAGCTCTCCGCGCGGCAGGTTCTCGGTCATCGCCGGCGGACCCCTCGGCGAGTTCGCGCAGGTGAACTTCAACGGCTTCGCCTCGTTCGGAATCAAGAACGGCGTCGTGCGCGAGCTCCCCTCCGACGTCCTCGATGTCTACCTGCGACCCTTCCGTCCCCTGGAGCGCCGTGGCATCGCGGCGTTCTATCCGGGGCAGATCACCGCCGCGAGCGAGTACTTCGCGGAGGTCGAGGCCGGCCTGTCTCGCCTGGCGGACAAGAAGGCGCTCATCTTCTGGGCGCTCCAGGACCTTGGGTTTCCCCGGGCCGATCTCGAACGGTTCGAACGGACCTTCCCGAACCACAAGACGATCGAGCTGCCCGACGCGAACCACTTCTTCTTCGAGGACACCGCGGAACAGATGCTCCCGGAGATCCGTGCGTTCCTGTCGTCGGACCCGGGACGGGCGACCGCGCCCGACGCCGCTGGTGACTCTCGATAACGGAGAACCCAGGGCGCGTGTCGAAGTGCCGGGTGACACTTCCCGCGGCCCGCGGTGTCCCATTGGCCACGAAATGCGCACTCCCGCTCGGGCCGGGAAGCCACGTCACGCGGCCCGAGCGCCCTCACTGCGCGCTCTGTAGAAGCCCCGCATCCCCTCCATCATCCAGCCACGAGGCGTGAGCGCGAGGAAGGAATCGCGAACCGCCACCACCGCCCGGTTCCGTCCGAGGATCATCGACCCCATCCACCGGGCATTGCGCTGGAGCCGTTCGGCGATGGGTTGCACGCGGGCCGAGTAGGCAGCGAGCGCGGCCTGGGCCTCGGAGGTGGTGCTCAGCGCCTCGGCCAACACGACGGCGCTCTGGAGCGCGAAGGCACTTCCCATCCCCGACAGGAACGTGGGGCACGCGGCGGCATCACCCAGCAGGCCGACCCTCCCGCGCACGATGGAGTCGAGGCGGATCATCTTGATGTCATCGACGAACACGAAGCTCTGGTCGTCGATCCCCGCGAAGGCGGTGCGCACCACCGGTGCGAATGCGTTGTACTCACGAGCGAAGAACGCTCGCGTGGCGGCGGCCCCCCGGAGCTTCGGCCGGAGACTCTCCCCGCCGTGGTACACGATCACCGAGAGGCGCCCCGGTGCGCTCGGGATCATCCCCACCATCTTGCCGCAGCCGAGATACGCCGAGATCTCCCCGAGCTCGAGCCCATGCGCCACATCGATGTCGATGGCGACGTAGCTGCCTCCGAGCAGGAGCTCTCCGCTCTCGCCGAAGAGCCGCTTGCGCACCTTCGAGTGGACTCCATCGGCGCCAATCAGCACGTCTCCCCACTCCTCGCGGCCATCGGAGAGCACCACGGTCACGCGCCCGGCCTCCTCGCGGAAATCGGTGACCTCGGTCCCAAAGCGCACGTCGACGTCGTCGCGCACGCGCCGGTGGAGCACGTCGTGGAGATCGGCCCGCCGAATCGGGAGGAACCCCCCCAATCCCGCGTTCAAGGCGGCCAGGCGCTCGGAGCGGAGGAGTTGCCCACCCCGCGTGAGAAACCGCACCCGGCCCGAGAGCGGAAGCGCGCGGGCCTCGCAATCCTCGCGCACCCCAAGCCGGTCGAGCATGGCCACGCCCTCGGCCTTCAGAGCAACGAAGTGGCCCAGCGGCCGGAATTCGCGCGCCCGCTCGATCACCAGGCAGTCATGGCCCGCGTCGCGGAGAAGCCGCGCGAGGGCGAAGCCGCCGATTCCACCTCCCGAGATGAGTACCTTCATGTTCATTCCTCCTTCGGTTCGAATGCGCGGTTTCGGCGCACACAGTGAACTCAGGGGCGCAGCAGGCGCTGGTAGGTGTCGAACACCACCCGCGCGTGCTTGCGCACGACGGCCTCGCTCAACGTCTTGCGGCTGGCGACGAGCGCCTCGTCGAGCACGGAGTCGCTCACCACCATCAGCGAGACCAGGAGCTCGACCGGGAGATCCGTGCGCACGCAACCGAGCTTGCGGCCCAACTGGATGACCGAGCGGAATTGCTCCTCCTGCCGACGGCGCAGCATCGGGGCCAACCGCGGGCTCGCGCGCAATTGCTGGCTGAGCTGACGGAACGCACCGAGCATCTCGGGGAATTTGGAAGCCGCCACCAGCCAGGCAGAGAAGGTCTGCTCCAGGCTCGGCCAGAATTCCTCGGCGCTCACCGGCTGCCGGGGCAGGAGCGGCGGAAGCTGCGCCTCCAGGCGGTCGTACAGGTCCTCCGCGACGGCCGTGAAGAGGTCCTCCTTGTCCACGAAGTAATAGTAGTAGGCCCCCTTGCTCAGGCCCGCCTTCGCGAGGATCGCATTGAGCGAAGCCCCCTCGATTCCCTTCTCCGTGAACTCATGGAGCGCGATGCGCAGCAGCTCGGCGCGCCGGGCCTCGGGAAGTTTGTAGAACCGTTCGAGTGGCATGGACCAATGGTATAGACCACTGGTCTAAACCGCAACGCATTCTCGCCTTCAACACCTTCCGTCCCCTTCCCCCCTGGTCGCCATGGGCCGGATTTCCGCTCCTCAGCCAGCCAGAAGCCCTCCTCGGGGCGCAGTGGCCTCGAGCGCGGACAGGAGGCGGAGCGCGGCGTCATCGACCTCCCGCCGCCACGCGAGGCGCCAGGGTCGGCGGAGCGGTCCCGACGCGAGACGCTTCGCGACCAGGTCCCCCTTGCCGAGGTGCGGGCTGGAGATCCACTCGGAGAGCACCGCGATGCCCATGCCCGCACGCGCCACGTCGAGAATTGCCTCCGTGAGCGGCAGCCGCTCGATGTGAAGCCGCGGCCTCGCCCGGCCAAACACGCTCGCCATGAACCAGTGCGACTCCGCTGGCGCGCCCTGCGCGATCAGGAGCTTGTTCTCGCGGAGGTCCGCGGGCGTGAGCGTCTTGCGCGCCGCGAGCGGATGCGACGCCGACATGATGAACACGACCTCATCGGAGAAGATCTGACGCTCCTCGAGCCTGTCGCGAGGGACCACCGACGTCGTGACGAGCGCGACGTCGATCTCCCCGGCCTCGAGCGCCGCGACGGGAGAATACGTGTGCTCCAGCGCCAGCGCGACCTCGAGCTCCGGCAGGCTCTTGCGCAACCTCATGAGCGTGGACGGAAGCCAGTGGTACACGGTGTAGCACTCGCAGACGAGGCGGATGCGCATGGGCGGAGTCACCGGGGCTCGCACGAGATGCTCGAGGTCGCCCAACTCCACCAGAAGGCGCGTCGCGCCGGTGACGAGGCGCTGCCCCGCCGCGGTGGGGACGAGCCCGCGAGGCGTACGGTCGAAGAGGCGCGTGCCGAGCTTGTCCTCCGCCGCGAGGAGCGCGCGACTCACCGCTGGCTGCGTGAGATGCAGCACGGACGCCGCCTGCGCCGTGGTGCCGGCGGAGGCCAGGGCGAGCACGACGCGAAGGTCGCGCACGTCGAGACGGGGACTCGGAAGGGGAGCAATGTCGTCCATGCATTGAGTCTATGCCAAGGATGCGTTGGACGCATTGCCCCGAGATGCGCAGAGTAACGCTCGTTCCGACGAACGGAACGAGACCGCTCCCTGGAGGAAATACCATGCAACTCTATTATTCGCCCCTGGCTTGTTCGATGGCGGCCCGAATCGCGTTCTACGAGGCAGGCGCGGACGCCACGTTCATCGAGGTTGACCCGAAGACCAAGCTCACGCGCGACGGAACGGACTTCCGGGAGATCCATCCGCTTGGCCTCGTCCCAACCCTCCGCACCGACGACGGCGACATCCTCACGGAGAACGCGGCGATCCTTCAGTATGTGGCCGACTTCTTCCCCAAGGCGAAGCTCGCGCCGACGGACCGCATGGAGCGTGCCCGGTTGCACGAGTGGTTGTGCTTCATCGGGACCGAGCTGCACAAGGCGCTCTTCGTACCACTCCTCGACGCGAAGGCCCCCGAGGGGGCGAAGGCCTACGCGCTGGAGAAGGAGACGTCCCGCCTCTCCCATCTGGAGAAGCACCTGACCGGCCGCGAGTTCCTGCTCGACCGCTTCAGCGTCGCGGACGCGTACCTGTTCACGGTCCTGAACTGGTCCGTGGTGACGCCGGTGGACCTGAAGAAGTGGCCGGCGATCAGCGCATACGTCGCGCGCCTGCGGGACAGGCCGAGCGTGGCGAAGGCGTTCGCGGAGGAGCGGGTGCTCTACGCGGAGGAGCAGGCGCGGCACAAGGCCAGCGCTTGAGCCCACGCAGCCGGACCTCGCGAGCAGGGCCAGGACCCAGGCGGGTGAAGCGATAGAGGGGATCGCTCAGGTGGCGGCGAGTGCGTTGATGTCCTGGTTCTCGAGCAGGCGCTGGGGCGCGCCCTGTTTCGCGACCCGGAGCATCGCGCGACCAACGCGCTCGGTCGTCGTGATGACCCCGGGAAAGAGCGTCTTCAAGACCGGAGAGAGCGGCCCCATCACCCAATAGAGGACCCGGTACAGCCGCGTCTTCGACGTCTCGCCGTGCATCGGCTGGATGAACCCCGGGCGGAACATGTACGCGGCCTTGAACGGCAGCTGGAACAGCGCGTTCTCGGTCTCGCCCTTGACGCGCGCCCACATGACGCGGCCCTTCCCGGTGCTGTCGGTGCCGACACCCGACACGTAGATGAACGTCATGCCCGGGTTCAGCCGCACCAACGTGCGCGCCGCCGCGAGCGTGTAGTCGTACGTCACGCGCCGGTAGTCCTGCTCCTTCATGCCCGCTGAGGACACACCCAGGCAGAAGAAGCACGCGTCATGGCCCGAGAGCTCCGCCTCCACGGTGGAGAAGTCGGTGAAGTCGCGGTGCAGGAGCTCGGTGAGCTTCTCGTGCCGCTGCCCCGTCTCGCCGCGGCCCACCACGAGCACCCGCTCCACCTCGGGGTCGAGCAGGCACTCGCGCAGCACGCCCTGTCCGACCATCCCCGTCGCGCCAAAGAGCAGAACCTTCATGTCATCGGCCTCCCGGGTGGATGTCGCCGAGCTGGGTGGAGACGATGGGGTGCTGCGCCGCGGTGTCCCAGGGCAGGTTCGGCCACCAGCGCTCGAGCGGCGCCGGAGCGCCCGGCTCGATGCTCTGGCCGGGCCTGGGCACGACGACCATGTCGTTCCCCTCCTCGGCCGCCGCGAGCACGCGCTCGATGGGCTCGGTCCAGCCATGGGCGGCGAGCGTGAACAGCCCCCAGTGCACCGGCAGGAGAACGCGGCCCTGGAGCATCCGGTGGGCGAGCACCGCCTGCTCGGGTCCGATGTGCCAGTCGGGCCAGGCGCTGTGGTACTGGCCCACCTCGATCATCGTCACGTCGAAAGGCCCCAGGCGCGCGCCAATGTCCTTCATGGCCGGGAACAGCCCGGTGTCACCCGAGTAGAACGCGCGGTGCGCGGGGCCGTGGAGCGCGAAGCCGGCCCACAGCGTCGCGTCCTTGTCGAGCCCGGTCCGCCCCGAGGCATGCCGCGCCGGAGTGGCGGTGATGTCGAGCCCGCGGACCCGCGTGTGCTCCCACCAGTCGAGCTCGACGATGCGCGCCTCGGGCACACCCCACGCGGCCAGATGCGCACCAACGCCGAGCGGCACCACGAAGGTGGTGTCCCAGTCCTTCATGGCCGAGACGGTGGGATGGTCCAGGTGATCATAGTGGTCGTGCGAGATGACGACCGCGTCGATGGGCGGCAGCTCCGAGAGCGCGACGGGCGGGGCATACCACCGCTTGGGACCCACCCAGCTCAGTGGCGAGGCGCGCTCGCTCCAGATGGGATCCGTGAGGACGCGGTGGCCGTCGATCTCGATCAGCGTCGTGGAGTGCCCGAGCCACGTGACGCGCAGACCCGTGGCTGGCGGTGTGTCGAACCGGCGGCGGTCGCCGGGCACGGAGGGAGGCGGCTCGGCGGGGCCCACGTCGGGGCTCGCCTTGAACATGGCCGACAGCGAGCCCCACCAGTCATTCCAGAGCGGCTGCGGGTTCTCGAAGTGCCCGTCCTTCCATTGCGGCGAGCGCTCCATCCGCACGCGCCGCACACCGCTGGCACGAGCACCCAGGGCGGGCCACGCGTCGGCGGCGATGGCGGCCAGGACCACGGCCAGCACTCCCCCCATCCCGAGCGCCACGCGCGCCAGTCTGCTTCGAATCTTCATGGGCTTCACCGGCTCCTCGGAGGGACGCATGCCGGGAGGGCTCGCCCGCTCGATACAAATTGACAAAGTACATAAATATTGTCAACTTGTTCGCATGCCGGATGAGAAGAGCCAGGAGCGCGACGCGCAACGACGGGCGGAGATCCTCCAGGCCGCGCGGGAGTGCTTCCTCCAGTTCGGCTACGCGAAGACATCGCTCGACGACATCGCCAGGCGAGCGAACATTTCGCGGCCGCTCATCTACCGGAAGTTCAAGAACAAGGACGACATCTTCACCGCAGTCATCGAGGAGCTCTTCGAGGAGCGCTATCCCCGGGCCGAGCAGGTGCTGGCCTCGCCCGGCACCCGGCGGGACAAGCTCCTGCGCCTCTATGAGATCCTCCTGCTCGAGCCGTGGGACGAGCTGATGGGCGCGCCCATGGCGGCCGATTTCTACGAGGTCTGCTCGCGACTCTTCCCCCAGGTGGAGGCGAAGCACGCCCGGCGGCAGCTGGAGCTCACACAGGCCCTCCTGGAGAGCAAGGAGCTCTCCGAGGTCTTCATGCTCGCGGTGGACGGGCTCCAGGGCGACCTGCCGGCGACACGTGTGCTGCGCCGCCGCCTGCAACTGCTCGCCGAGCGCTTCGTGCCTTGAGGACCGCTGGCGCCGGTCAGGCGCCTCAAGCCCCGGAGCCATACACGGAGCTACAGGGGGCTACGAATTTGCCTTGAGCTGTATCCCAGGTGAAGGTGTCCGGCGTCGTTCCGCCGTCATCCACAAGCCACCCTCCCCCGGAGTCCGCGAATGATGCTCCTCCTCACGGCCGTGGCCTCGTTGACCCTGGCGACCGCGCCTGGTGACGGCTCGTCACACCTGCTGCGCGTGGCGTTGGATACAGCAGCCCTTTCGGCGCTTCCTCCCTCGTGCTTCCGCGAGCCCACGAAGGCCTCGCACGCACCTGCGCCGGAGCAGGACTTCACCTGGGTGTTGCGCGACGGGCAGGGAGGCTCGAGCACGCTCGAATCGGGTGCTCCCTCCTTCACCCTGGGCGACGCGGGAAGGGTGAGCCTCCCCCAGCAACTGCTCGGCTCCGATGCGCGGTACTCCCTCCAGAGCTTCCAGGCTCGCGTGGAGGGCTCGAGCATCATCACGCATCACACGACAATCGAGATCGAGCTCATGCCCGGTGAGGAGCGCTGGACGGGAACCCTCACCCTGAGCGCGCGCGATGAGTGCCGCGGCGGCACGTGCCAGCTCACCTGCGAGGTGAAGCTGCCGTTCACGGCGAGGCCCGTGCCTCTCAGCCTCGCGCGCGCGGCACGCTGAGGAGCCGGGCGCGACAGCCCGGTGCACGGCCCGAAGCGTCGCTCAGTCGAGCGGCAGCATGAGGGTGAACGTCGCGCCCGCCCCAGGCCGGCTGACGAGCGTCACAGTGCCCTGGTGAGCATCCACCATCTGTTTCACAATCCAAAGCCCCAAGCCGAATCCACCTGAGAACGTCTGGCTCCCCGCCTGGACGAAACGCTCGAAGATCCGCTCGTGGTCCTTCTCGGCGATACCCGGTCCAGCGTCTCGAACGACGAGCCTCACCCAGGGGCCTTCCGCTTGCACCCGGATGTGCACGGGAGCGCCTGGGGCGTAACGGGTCGCGTTTTGCAGCAGGTTGGTGAGCGCCTGCTCGACACGCATCCTGTCCCAGCAGCCCACGATGGCTTCGCGAGCGTCGACAGTGACCTGGCACCGGGCCCGCGCGAACTCCTCCGCGAAT
Source organism: Archangium violaceum (assembly GCF_016859125.1). Lineage (NCBI taxonomy): Bacteria > Pseudomonadati > Myxococcota > Myxococcia > Myxococcales > Archangiaceae > Archangium > Archangium violaceum. The sequence goes on from NZ_CP069338.1 coordinate 2,410,517, forward strand.
CGCTCCACGGTATCCGTCACCAATTCCGACATGTCGAAGGACTCTCTCTGGAGCACCGGAGTCCTGACATCCGCACGAGAGACGTCCAGCAGGTTGTTGATGAGCTTCTCGAGCCGGCCGCACTGCTCCTGGATCCGGAGCAGCCGGACGTTGAGCTGTTCCGCGGTCAGCGTTCCCTTCGCCTTGGCGCGAACCATCCCCTGGACATAGAGCTGGAGCGAGGTGATGGGGGTCTTCAATTCATGTGACGCGACGGAGAGGAACTCATCTCGTGACCGGACGGCGAGCGCGAGAGCGGCGGTCCGGTCGAGAACCCGGCGTTCGAGCTCGGCGTTGAGGCGCTGCAGTTCATCCTTCGCCATGCTCAGCGCGGAGCTCTCGATCATCTGCCAATTGCCCGCCCTGCGCGTGAGGGCGAACTGGTGGTTGGCGACCACATCGAGGATGTCATGAGGCTGGCAGCGACTCAGGCAGTAGCTGCACATCCCAATGATGTGACGGGACTTGAAGGTCCGCGAGACCCGAGCCTCGTAATCGACGAAGCCATTCCAATCCGAGCGCTCGACCCAGTACGTATTTCCCGTCAGCCGCAGCCCGGCGAACCCATTCGCCAGGGCCTGCTCTTCACGCTCCAACCATCCTCGCAGGGTGTCGTCCGGGTCCGACCTTCCCGTCCGCGCATACCAGTCCTGGTGGTCGATGATCTCGATCTGGTTGCGCCGCTCTCGCTCCATGAGATCCGGAACGACGGAACGAAGCGCCGTCCGGGCGTCTTCGGCGCGGAAGGGCTCAGAGGTCACCCACAGGCATTTCTCGTTGTTGTCAAGGCCCGCTTTGAAATAGGGCACCAGCGAGTCCACGAGGTCTTCTCGCTCCTCATAGAACTGGCAGAAATGCGAGCCCCAAGGGAGGGAGCCAACGACCGAAAGCCCACTGGGCCTGGGAGCATCGTGCATGGAGGACCTTTCTTAGGCTGGAGTCAGGTGTACTACAACCGGCGTACACGCCCTTGTCGGAAATTCGCCACCGTGGCTCCGGAATCGGCCCGCCAGGCGAGCGCTCGTCGAGGACGAGGAGCAGGACACCGAGGAGCAGCCACGATCGACAACTGGCGGCTCCATGGTGCCGAGCCCGGACGACTCGTCCCGAGTTGGGGCACTGTCAACCAGCCGGCCTGCTCGAGGCTGGCGCCTGGGCGCGCGCACGGCGCTACTCAGTGAATCTGGACGGCGAAGGTCTCCCACGGGCCGACCGCGGTGCGGTTGACGATGAGCGGGCTGTCCCCAGAATCCTCCGCGCAGACGTACTGCCCGTTGCCCACGCATCTGGCCAGCATCGTCGCGGACCCGGTGGGAGCTGGATGGAACGGGGGTGAAATGACCACCCCGTCCAGTCCCGGAGAAACCGTCATCCAGCACCGGCTCCGCCGAGTAGCGCCTCTCCCAGAAGCCTCCATGCCAATCCACGCCGAGCCCATACCAACAGGTGGAAGTGATTGGAGGCACCACTCACGGTACAAGCAAGAGCACTTCCGCGAAGCGTCTGGATGAGGGGTCATGCAGACGGGGGCCACAGCTCACTCCCTATGGTCATTCCCCAATTCTTCAAGACTACTGCAGCCCGAATTGGATTGGGGATTTCCACTAAGGGAACGCCCTGACATGGAAAGCCCGTATGGTTTGAGAGGGAACGGTGACGGGTCTGAAATAGGCCGCGACCCGCCACGGTTGGTTGTCGTGAAGCCAGAACGGGTTTGCGCATCGCTCACACTCCGAGAACGTCATTACCTGGCAACGTGCAAAAACGGATATTGACGGATTCCAAGTGGGTCTGTTAATCAGCGCGCCTCTCACAGAGAAAAACATCCCGCGAACTGACCGGATGATGCTGTTCAGAGTGTCCGGGGTACGCCCAATGCTCGATCTAAAAGTCTTCTTGGAGAGAGAGTCCGTACAAGCCCAGTTGCTGGACCTGGGGCACCCCATGACCACGACCGCGGCCGCCGCGGAACGTCTGGGCATAGAGATGGCGGGGGTCTTCAAGTCGCTGGTGCTCTGTACGGAGCAGGGCGAGATCGTGATCGCGGTGCTGCCCGGTGACAAGCGTGTCGACTTCAAGAGGATTTGTCAGGTCATGGGCTGCCGAAAGCTGTCGTTCGCCAGGCCCGAGGTGGCACTGGAACGGACGGGTTACCCACCCGGAGGTACGCCCCCCATCGGATGGGAGACGCCACTCCGCACTGTCATTGATGACTCCATCAATGACCATGAGGAAATCTATTGTGGAGGGGGGCGCCCCGAGCTGTTGCTGCGTATACAGCCCACGGAATTGTTACGTGTGAGTGGGGCCATCGCAGCGCCCATCAGTCTCTAAGCCAGACATGCCGCAGTGGCTTGTCCTCGGGGCCCGTCCGGCTCGAGGCGGCCGTTTGTCCATGGCGGCCCCAGCCGTCCAGCTGACTGTCATTGAACTTGTAGAACATCAGGACCCGGACCACCGGCAGGTGGTGGTCTGTCTTCATTCAGAAGTCCTACACCCCAGGAGCCGGAATACAATGAGCCAGGAAGAAATCATCTCAACCCTCAAGAAGATCATGGTGACGGACCTCTTCGTCGAGATTCCCGAGCAGAACATCGGGGCCGACGATGGATTGCAGTCCGTGCTGGGGCTCGACTCGGTGGGCTTCCTCGAGCTGCGCGTGCTCAGCGAGAAGCACTTCCAGGTGAAGATCCCCGACGAGGCGCTCTCCGCGGAGAACTTCCAGAACCTGCGGACCGTCGCGAACCTGGTGCAGCAGCTCCGGGCACAGGGGCGGGCGTAGCCATGGGAATCCTGCAAGCGGATGGCAAGAGGCTCGAGCCCAAGGTGCTCGAGACGCTGCGCGCCGGCCGGGCCGTGCACATGGACCACTATGACGGCCACCGGCTGCCCTATGCGTGCATCGAGGCGCAGGGGGTGGTGCAGAAGATGACCCCGCTGGAGGGCGAGACGGCGGGTCTGGTGCACGAGGTCATCGACGCCAGTGGCGGCTACGCCAGCGCCTGTCTGGGGGCCGGGCATCCCGTGGTCATCCAGGCGCTCACGCAGGCGGTGGAGCGCGGCGGCTACGTGACGGACGAGCTGGGCTCGCTGGAGCGCTCGCTGCTGCTGACCGAGCTCTTCGGGGACAAGGGCCTGTGGGCGGACCGCTTCCCCGCCAGCGACTACCACGTCAGCGGCCGCAACTCCGGCTCCGAGGGGCTGGAGATGGCGCTGCGGCTGGTGCTGGAGTCGGGCTTCGACAGGAAGCGGCTGGCCCCCCTGCCCGGCCGGGAGCAGCGCCGCATGGTGCTCGGCTTCGAGGGCGCCTGGCACGGCTGGACCGGCGGAGTGGTGTCCCTGCTCAACCGGCGCCACTACCGCGTGGGACTTCCGGAGTACACCCAGGAGGGCACCTACGGCCTGAAGACGGCCTTCCTGCCCTTCGGGGAGCTGGAGGCGCTCGAGCGCTTCTTCGCCGAGAACGGCCGGCAGCTCGCGGGCGTGGTCGTCGAGCCCATCCAGGGAGACGCCGGCATCATCGTGCCGCCCCGTGGCTACCTGCGCCGGCTGGCGGCGCTCTGCCGCGAGTACGAGGTGCTGCTGGTGGCCGACGAGGTGCTCACCTTCGCGAAGTCGGGTGGCTTCTTCGCCATGGGGGATGAGGAGGGCCCCATCGCCACGGACGTCACCGTCATTGGCAAGAGCCTGGGCATGGGGGCGCTGTCCACCTCCATGGTGATCGCCCGGCGCAATCTGAGCATCCGCTCCAGCGGCGCGGTGTCCACCTCGGATCTGCGGCCGCTCACCTGCGGCGTCATCCGCGCCGGCATCCGCCACATGGTCTCCGAGCGACTGGTGGAGCGCGCGGGCCCGGCGGGCGAGGAGCTCCGTGCCCGGCTCCAGCGCGACGTGGTGCAGCAGTTCCCCTCGCTCTTCCAGGAGGTGCGGGGCCTGGGCTTCATGAATGGCATCGAGCTGACGGAGAAGTCCGCGCCGCAGCTCTCCAAGCTGCGCTCCCTGCTGCTCGAGGAGGGGCTCTTCGTGGAGTTCATGGCGGGCGCCGGCCGCCGCTCGCGAGGGCTGCGCTACAGCTATCCCGCCATGCGCATCGCTCCGCCGCTCGTCACCAGTGATCAGCAGCTGCAGGAGATCGTCGCGCGGATCCGCCGGGCCGCCGGCCGCTTCGAGAGCGCCGCATGACGAGCCCCGCGTTCCAGTACCAGGTCCAGCACGTGGATACGGACGCCTCCGGCGTCGTCCACTTCTCCCGCTATGCCGCGCTGATGGAGACCGCGGCGCTCGAGGAGCTGGAGCGCCGTGGGGCGGGCCTGGAGGCCCTGCTGGCGGCGGGGATCGACATGCGGGTGCGCGAGCTGCGCATCCAGTATCTCGCCCCCGCGCAATTCAGGAACGTGCTGCGGTTGGAGGCACGCGTCGAGCAGGTCGGGGTGGCCCGCATCCGGATGGCGGTGCAGGTGTTCCACCAGCCGTCGCCCGAGAGAGAGCGCATCCCGTTGACCACCGGCACCCTGGAGCTGGTGACGGTGGACAGGGCGGCGGGCACCCCCGTCACCCTGCCGGACTCAATCAAACAAGCCTTGTCGAGGAGCACTCAGTGAACACGGTGAACACGGAACGTCAACCGAAGCCCATTGGCTTCACGGCACTCAAGGGGTGGCTGCGGCACCGCCACCCGATGATCTACCTCGACCGCATCGTCGACCACGAGCCGGGCAAGTTCCTCACCGCGCTGATGTCGGTGTCCGGGAGCATGGACTGCATCGTGGGACACTTCCCCGAGCGCGCCATCTTCCCGGGCAGCCACCTCATCCAGGCCTACGCCCAGGCGGGCATCATCCTCTACCAGATGTGCACGTCGCCGCTGAGGGAGGACGAGCTGACCGTCATCGGCTCGGTCGAGTCGCGCTTCCTCAAGCCCGTGGTGCCCGGTGACCAGGTCATCTTCCACGTCACCGCGGAGCGGCTGATCAACAACCTGTTCCACTTCGCGGGCAAGGCCACGGTGGACGGTGTCCGGGTGGCCGCGTTCCGGGCCAGCCTGGTGCGCACCCCGGTGTCCAACATGGGGAATCCGCTGTGGTGAGCGCCTCCAGCTCCACGCCAGTCGCCATCACCGGCATGGCCTGGACGACTTCCCTGGGCGACGACCTGGAGGGCGTCTGGCGTCGGATGCTGGCGGGCGAAATGGGCTTCGTCGAGATGCCCAGCGAACACCGGGTGCGCAACCTCCGGGTGGCCGCCGTGCCCACGTCGGGCACGTCCGCCACCCGGGCGCACCAGCGGCTGCGGTACCTGGCCAGCCAGACGCTGCGCCGGGCCCTGCGTCAGGGAGGCCTGGAGGCCAGCAGTCCCGGGCTCCGGCTGGTGCTGGGCACCAGCCTGGGCGCCTACCTGGACGAAGCCGAGGAGCGGACCGCGCCGCTGGATGCCTGGGCCCAGGACGTGGCCCGGGAGCTGGGCGCCAGCGAGCCCGCCCTCTGTCTGTCCACCGCCTGCTCCTCCGGCGCGGACGCCCTGTTGGTCGGGGCCGAGCTCATCCGCGCGGGCCTGGCGGAGGTCTGCGTCTGCGGCGGCGTGGATGTCATCACCGAAAGCAAGCGCCTGGCCCACTCGGCCCTCACCACCATGTCACCGGGGCTGATCCGCCCCTTCGATCAGCGGCATGACGGCATGCTCCTGGGCGAGGGCGCGGGCGTGCTGGTGCTGGAGTCCCCCGCCCACGCGGCCCGCAGGGGCGCGCCGGTGCTGGCGCTGCTGCGGGGGGTGGGCTCGGCCAACGACGCGGCGAGCATGACGTCGCCGGATGCCGAGGCCCTCGGCGCCCGGCTCGCCATCGAGCGCTCGCTCGCGGACGCGGGCGTGGCTCCGGCCGAGGTGGGGCTCATCAACGCGCACGGAACCGCCACGCCGGTCAACGATCGTGTGGAGGGTGAGACCTTCCAGGCGATCTTCCGCGGCAACGCCCCCATCGTCTTCGCCACCAAGAGCAACTTCGGTCACAGCCTGGGGGCCACCGGGGCCATCGAGGCCATCGCCGTGGTGCTGGCGCTGCGCGACGGGCGGGTTCCTCCCATCGCCGGCCTGGAGCAGCCCCTGCCCGGCTTCCCCTTCCCGCTTCCGGTGGGCAGACCCCAACCCCATCAGGCACGCCTGGGCCTGAGTCTGACGTTGGGCTTCGGCGGCTTCGACACCTCTCTCGTCATCCAGGCGCCGGAATGAACATGAATCCAGACATCCTCACCGTGGGCGGCCGGGGCCAGGCGTCCGGGGGCGAGGTGGGCCCGCGGCTGGCGCAGGTGCGCCGCGCCGTGCGCTACGCCGACCCCTCGTCCTGGGCCATGGCCAACGCCGTGGACGCGGCGCTCACCGCTTCCCCCCGCCCGCTGGACACCAACCGGGTGGCCCTGGTGAACCTGGGGCTGCAGGGCCCTTCCGAGGCCATGGCGCAGGTGGCCGGGTCCGTGTGGGAAGGCTCTGTGTCCCCCGTGCGATTCCCCGCCGCCTCTCCCAGCGCGGCGGTCGCGCTGAGCTGCATCGCCTGGGGGATTCGAGGCCCCACCTTGTCGTTGCTCCAGCCCCTGCGACAGGGCCTGCCCGTGGCACTCGCTCTCGCCCGGGGCTGGTTGGGTCGCGGACAGGTGGAGGGGGTGCTCCTGGCTTCCTTCCACCTGCCGGCGGGTGGTGCCCCCCCGCGCGCGGCCTGCGTGTTGCTGACTCCTTCTCCCGAGGGAGAGCCCGCCAATGTCGAGCAACTCCTCGGTTTCTTCTCCACCTCCCTGGGGTAACTGACATGCGCTTTCCCTTTCAGCTCTCGGGACCGGCCTCGGGGCTCTCCCCGGCTCTCATCGATTCCTTCCTGAACGAACGCATCACCGATGCCACCACCGGTGGCGCGGCCTCCCAGCAGCCGTGGCGGCTCGACGCCCTCGCGGAGGGGTGGCGTCGGTTGGGCCTGCGCTCCGGGGACCTGGTGTTCGTGGCCATGCCCAACGGGCCCTCGCTGCTGGCGCACTTCTTCGGAGTGCTGGCGGCCGGCGGCGTTCCCGCCCTGGTGGCGCCCGCCACGCCCGTGGCGCGGCTGAAGGTGCTGTTCGAGACCTTCTCGGCGCGCGGGCTGGTGACGCCCCGGCTGCCCGAGCTCGATATGGCGGGGCTGGAGCGCTCCTCCCTGTTGGGCAGCGAGACGGCGCTGCTGCCTCCGAGCCAGCCCCCACCGCTCAAACCGGGCGAGGTGGTCATGCTCACCTCGGGGACCTCGGGCTTCGCCAGCGGCTGTGTCTTCGACCTGGAGGCGCTGATGCGCAACGCCTTCAAGCACACGGGAGCGGTGGGACAGCGGGAGGAGGACTCGGTCCTGGTCAACCTGCCGCTGTACTACTCGTACGCCCTGGTGGCCCAGGCCTTCGCCACGCTGCTGAGTGGCGGGCGGCTGGTCATCAGCGGGCCTCCCTTCAATCCAGAGAGCTACCTGCGGCTGGTCCATGAGCACCACATCACCGTCTCCTCGGTGACCCCGCTGCTGGTGCGCTCGCTCCTCGCCCAGGAGCACCTGCCCGAGAGGCTGCGCGTCCTCACCGTTGGAGGCGATGCCCTGGCCGCCCCGCAGGTCGAGCGGCTGTTGAAGCTGCGGCCCGGTGGCGAGCTGTACCTCACCTACGGGCTGTCCGAGGCGGGGCCGCGCGTGGCCACCCTGGCGGCCCACCTCGAGCCGCCCCACCGTTACACCTCCGTGGGGCGTCCCCTCCCCGGCACGCGCGTGGAGTTGGAGGGCCAGCGGATACCGGGTCAGGGAGAGCTGCTGGTCTCCTCGGACACGCTGATGAAGCGGCGCATTGGCTTCGTTGAGGGGCGCAAGGCGCATGAGTGGCGTGCTCCCGGCCTGCTCGCCACGGGTGACATCTTCGAGATCGACCCCCAGGGCTACCTCTCCTTCATCGGCCGGCTGTCGGACTTCGTCGTCAAGGGCGGAGAGAAGATCAGCCTGGCCTCCGTGCGGCGGCTGGCCACGTCGTTGCCAGGGGTGGTGTCGGCCCGCACCGAGGTCATCGTCGATCGGGTGGAGACGAACTACGACCTGCACCTGGTGGTCACCAGTCCCGAGCTGACCTCCGAGTCCGTCCGGCGCCACCTCCAGGGTCAGCTCCGGCGCACGGAGACGCCCCGCACCATCTACCTCATGAGCACCAACGACAGTCGAGCCCAGCTCGGGCACAAGTGAGCGGCCGGGCCGCCAGGGAGCAGAAAAGACCATGAAGGCCGTGGCGATCCAACAGCATGGAGGGCCGGAGGTGTTGCAGGTGGTGGAGCTGCCCGAGCCCGCCCCGCGGGCGCAGGATGTGCTCGTGCGGGTGAAGGCAGTCGCGCTCAACCATCTGGACATCTGGCTGCGACGCGGGGGCTCGGGGCTGCGGCCGAGCCTCCCTCACGTCCCGGGCAGCAACGTGGCCGGAGTGGTGGCGAGCGTGGGCGCCGAGGTCAAGGATCTGGCGCCGGGGACGGAGGTGCTCGTCAACCCCGGGCTCTCGTGCGGACACTGCGAGGCGTGCCTGGCGGGTGACGATCCGGCGTGCCGCGGTTTCCAGCTGGTGGGTGAGCACCTGCCTGGGGGCTATGCCGAGTACGTGGCCGTGCCCCGGCGCAACGTGGTTCCCAAACCCGCCCGGCTCTCCTTCCCCGAGGCCGCCTGCCTGCCCCTGTCCTTCCTCACCGCGTGGACCATGCTCGTGCGGCGCGCGCAGGTGAAGCCGGGCGAGTGGGTGCTGGTCCAGGCGGCCGGTTCCGGGGTGGGCAGCGCGGCGGTGCAGATCTGCAAGCTGCTGGGTGCCACGGTGATCGCCACCGCCTCCAGCGCCGAGAAGCTGGCCCGGCTCCAGGAGCTCGGGGTCGACCACCTCATCAACTACGCCGAGCAGGACTTCGTCACGGAGGTCCGGCGCCTCACACGCCGACGCATGGTGGACGTGGTCGTCGAGCATACCGGCGCGGCCACCTTCGAGAAGAGCGTGGCGTGCCTGGCGGGTGGGGGGCGGATGGTGCTCTGCGGGGCCACCACGGGGGCCGAGGTGAAGCTGGATCTGCGGGTGCTCTTCTCCAAGCGCCTCTCCGTGCTGGGCTCCACGCTGGGCTCCAAGGGGGACCTGCTGCACCTGCTCCGGCTGGTGGAGCAGGGCAGGCTGCGGCCGGTGCTGGATCGCACCCTGCCGCTGGAGGAAGCCGCCCAGGCCCACCAGCTGATGGAGCAGCGGGCCCAATTCGGACACATCGTCCTCACTCCGTGACTCGCGGAGAACAACCTGGAGGCGCTGGTGCTGCGCCGGGACTCGCACGACGGCGGCGGGTGGGCTAGTCCAGTGTTCGCATGAGACGAACCGCGGGCATCCTTCTCATCCTGTTGTCGGGCGCTTCCTTCGGAGCGCTGGGCATCTTCGGGCGCGTGGCGTACGCGTCGGGAGCGAACACGCCCACGGTGTTGTTCCTGCGCTTCGGCCTGGCGGCGCTGCTGCTGGGCGCGGTGATGGTGGCGAGGCGGGTGCCGCTGCCCCGAGGGCGCGTGCTGGGCGGCCTGGTGCTGCTGGGAGCGTTGGGGTACGTGGGGCAGAGCCTGGCGTACTTCTCGGCGCTGAAGCACGCGTCGGCTGGGTTGACGGCGCTGTTGCTCTACCTCTTCCCGGCGCTGGTGGCGCTGCTGTCGGTGGTGGTGGACGGCGAGCGGTTGACGCGGAGGCGTGTGGTGGCCGTCGTGCTGGCGCTCGGGGGGACGGCGCTGACGATTGACTTGAATGGGGGAGCGAGTCCGAAGGGGATTCTCTTCGGGTTGCTCTCGGCACTGGTGTACGCGGTGTACGTATTCACGAGCTCGCGGGTGGTGGGGCCGGCGGGGCCGCTGGCTTCGTCGACGGTCATCCTGGGCTCGGCGGGAGTGGTGTACGGAGCGCTGATGGCAGCGCAGGGGCCGGCGCTGCCGCAGACGCCGCAGGGCTGGATGGCGGTGGCGGGCATGATGCTGCTGTCGACGGTGATGGCGGTGCTGACGTTCTTCGCGGGGCTGGAGCGGGTGGGGCCGGTGGTGGCATCACTGCTGTCGACGGTGGAGCCGCTGGTGGCGGTGTTGCTGGGGGCGCTCCTGCTGAGCGAACGGTTGAGCGCGTCGCAGGGCGTGGGAGGACTGCTCATCCTCGCGGCGGTGGTGCTGCTCTCGAAGCCCGAGAGCCCCCCCACCCCCCTCCCCCGCCAGGAGCAGGTGTCGGGGGGTTCGTGGGCGCGGTCGAGCGAGAGTACCAGCACCACCGACGGCGGCTGAGCCCGGCCACCTGAAATTCCCGCCGTGTCTTGCCCTTGTTACCCGGGGCCGCGAAGAAGTCCCGGGTGGAGGGATTGGGCTCGGAGAGGGTCCTCCGCGGCTCAGTGAATCCGGACGGAGAAGGTCTCTGTGTTTCCGGTGACGGTGGCCACGAAACCGTTCGAACAATTGATGAACGGATACAGTATTTTCATTGCTCCCCTGGCTTTCATTCACCGAGCTCTTCGGCAGCGGCTTCTGCTTATTCAGAAAAGAGCTTGTCCACGCAAGCGAAAACCAGGACAAGAATGATGTATGTATTCTCTCCCTCGAAAGGGGGATTTCCCCGGGTATCGAATCTGGTACTCGACTCAGGGTTGGCAGATGGGCTCGGCGCACGACCGGGGCACGTCGTCAGCGCGCGTGGCGGCGTAGTCACGAGTCATTCGACTTCCCCTGAAAGTGCTCCCGGTAGCGCGCTGGAGTGACGCCGAGTCCGCGCAGGAAGGCACGCCGCATCACCTCGGCGCTGCCAAAGCCGCAGGAGTTGGCGATCTCCTCGACCCCCTTGTCGGTCCGTTCGAGCAGGCGCCGGGCCGCTTCGACGCGCAATTGCTGGACGTAGCGGGCCGGGGTCTTCCCCAGTTCCTGGAGGAACACGCGGGCGAAGTTGCGAGGGCTCATCGCCACTCGCGCGGCCAGGGATTCAACCGACATCCGCTCGCCAGGGTTCTCGGCCATCCAGACCTGGAGCTCGTGGAGCGCCTTGCGCTCGGCGGACTGGGCGGACAGGGCGACGCTGAACTGGGCCTGCCCTCCGGATCTCCGCAGGAACAGCACCAGACCACGCGCGACCTGGAGCGCGGCGGTGCTTCCGAAGTCCTCCTCCACCAACCCCAGGGCGAGATCCATCCCGGTGGTGACTCCCGCCGAGGTGTAGATGCGGCCGTCCTGAATCCAGATGGGATTGGGATCGACGGACACACGGGGGTAGCGCAGGGCCATCTCGCGAGCCCACCCCCAATGCGTGGTGGCGCGCCGGCCATCGAGGAGCCCGGCTTCGGCCAGCAGGAAGGCACCGGTACAGATGGAGCCCAGGCGCCGCACCTGGGAAGCTCTCTCGCACAACCAGCGCAGGAGCGAAGGATCGCGCACGTTCAGCACGCCAGTGCCTCCAGCCACCAACAGCGTGTCGATCCGTCCGCGGACCTCGTGGAAGCTCTGCCCGGCCAGGAGCGAGAGTCCCGACTCCCCCGTGACGAGCCGTTCCGCCGTGCTCGTCACGAGCTCGATTTCATAACCGGAGCCGCTCCTCCCGAGGAGACGGTTGAGGCCCGCGAAAACCTCCACGGGGCCCACGACATCGAGTTCCTGAACGGGCGGCACGGCGAGCACGACCACGCGTCGCGCCTGACGGACCGAGCCATTCTTCCTTCCACTCCGCACCAGCTGCGCCGCACGTGTGCTCACCTCGTCCTCCCAGCCCGCGAACGCCAACCCACGAGTGCTCGCCCGACTCTGGCAGGAATCGTGGGGTCTTCGTCCTGACGGCAAATCCGCGCGGACAGTACCTTGCTCGGGCCATCAGACGGCAACCCATGCGCACACGCATGGATTCTCGCGAAGGACTCGAATGAACAGGCGCGACTTCGGAAAGACTCTCGGCACCCTCCTGACCGCCTCGGCCCTGACGGGCGGGCTGGAGGGCCTGGCCGCCGCTCCCGAGACAACTCGCGGCGGCCGGGACTCGCCCCCGCCGACCCCGGGCACGCGGTTGCGGATCGCCATGCTCATCTACCCGGGAATGACCGCACAGGACATGATCGGCCCGCAGCTCATCTTCGCCTCGCTCGGGAATGTCGACGTCCACCTCGTGTGGAAGACCCGGGAGGCCGTGGTCAGTGACACCGGAGTCCCCATCCTGCCCACCGCCACGCTCCAGGAATGTCCGAGGGACCTGGACATCCTGTTCGTGGGGGGTGGCTTGTCGGGCACATGGGCCCTCATGAACGATCTGGAGGTCCTCGACTTTCTCGAGGACAGGGGTCATCGCGCCCGGTACGTGACCAGCGTCTGCACCGGTTCGCTCGTGCTGGGAGCCGCCGGCCTGCTGCGCGGGTACGAGGCCGCCTCGTACTGGGCGGTGAGGAACCTGCTTCCGCTGCTCGGGGCCAGGCCCATCGCCGAGCGAATCGTCGAGGATCGCAACCGCATCACGGGAGGCGGTGTCACCGCGGGCCTCGACTTCGGCCTCTACCTCTCGGCTCGGCTGCGTGGAGAGACGTTCGCCCGGATGCAACAACTGTCCATCGAGTACGATCCACAGCCGCCGTTCCAGGCTGGAAGTCCCGAGAGCGCCGGAGAGGCCATTACGGCCCAGGTCCTGGAGATGCTGGCGCCTGAGCTCGAGGCTGGCCGACAGGCGGCTCTCGAGGCAGGGAGGCGACTCGACGAGCGCTGAACCACGTCATCCTTTCGTCGTGTTGCTCATGCATCGACCTCGCTCCCCTTCAGGGCTTCTCGGTGACTGGGAGTCGTCCCAGCCCGGCTCCCCCTGCGAGGAGGACGACGACCGCGAGGGGGAGCAGGGCCGCCCCCGCCAGCACCGGGCGCGCACCGCCCTGGGCGAGCAGCGAGCCCGCCAGCGCACCGCCTCCCGCGACCCCGAGCGACCAGCACGCGCTATAGAAGGAGAAGCCCTCGGCGTGCCGCGCGGGGGGAAGCGTCCGCTGGAGGAGGAAGGTCAACGTCCCGGTCAGCGGAGCCAGGAAGAGGCCCGCCGCGACGAGCCACAGTCCCAGCCCTTGGAGCGAGGCCATCCACCCGAGCGGGAGCAGCAGCAGACCCCACAGCCCCAGCATGAGCTTCGCGCGCCAGGTGCCCTCCGCGCGCCCCCGCGCCCCAGGCAACAGGGTATAGACGAGTCCTCCCACGGCGCTCACGGCGGACAGCAGCGCGGCCAGCACGCCCCATTGCGCCGCGCCCACGCCCACCTCCTCCAGCCTCGGAGGGACTCCCGCCTCCAGCGCGCCCCAGCTCACGCCCAGCACCGTCACCAGGACCAGGACCGCCAGCACCCCCGGGGTACGCCACACACCCGGGCCCTCCCGCGTGACGACGGACGCCGGCACGGGAGAGAGAGGCCGCTCCGGGAGGCCCTGGCTCAGCACGCTCGCGGCGAGCGCGCTCATGCCCATCAGCCCCAGCGCGAGGAGGGGGACGCCACTGGCGGACGCCATCCCCACCAGCAGCGGTCCCAACACCCACTGCACCTCCACGAGGACGGCGTCGAGCGCGAAGGCCGCCTCCAGCCGCGAGGCCGGCGCCACCGAGGCCAACAGGGCGCGGATGCCTCCCTGCACTCCGGAGGGCATCACCCCCAGCAGCAGTGCTCCGGCCAGCAGCACCGGTGCCGGCGCGCGCAGGGTGGCCGCCGCGCAGAGTCCCACCGTGAGGAGCGCCTGCCAGTACAGCCCCCGCCTCAGTCCCGTGAGCAGGGGCTCGCGGTCGAGCATCCGCCCGCGCCACGGCGCCGCGAGGGCCGCCCCCACGGAGCACGCACTCGCCATCCAGGCGCCGAAGGTGAAGGAGCCGGTGGCCTCCCGGCCGGCCATGAGCAGCGCGAAGGCCGTCATCGTCCCGGGCAGCCGCGCGAACAACGCCGTCAGCACCCACCGTCGCCACGTCCGCTCCCGCCACAGGTCCAGGGACAGGGCCCCCCGCCTCGTCGCCGCCATGAGAATCCCTCCTCGTCAGTGGGGGGGAAGATGCGCCCGCCTCATCTGTGAGGACAATCGATTAAAGTGCCCGGGTACGGTGAGCTTTCCTCACCGGTGCCTGGAGCACGCCATGCCCGCCCCCCTTCCTCCCCTCAATGCCCTCCGCGCCTTCGAGGCCGCCGCGCGCCATGGCCACATGGGACGCGCCGCACGGGAGCTGGGCGTCACCCACGGTGCGGTGAGCCGGCAGGTGAACCTCCTGGAGGAGCACCTGGGAAACCGCCTGTTCGCCCGCGTCGGGCGGGGACTGGAGCTCACCGAGCGCGGGCGGGAGCTGGCCGAGCGTGCCACGCGCATCTTCGCGGACCTCGCGTGGGCGGTGGATCGCGTCAACGCGAAGCCCACGGCGGCGACGCTGCTGGTGGGCGTGCCGCGCGCCTTCTCCATCCGGTGGCTGGCGCCTCGGCTGGCCGGGTTCACCGAGGCCCACCCGTGGATCGAGCTGCGCGTGGACAGCTCGCGCGACGAGGTGGAGTTGGGCCGGGGCGAGGCGGATGTGAGCATCCGCTTTGGCGAGGGCCCCTGGCCGGGCGTGGTGGTGGACTCGCTGGGCGAGGAGCGGCTGTTCCCCGTGTGCGCGCCCTCGTTGCTGCACGGGGGCCGGCCGCTGCGCAACGTGGCGGACCTGGCGAGGCACACGCTGCTGCACTTCGCCGACACCCCGGACTGGGCGAGCTGGTTGAAGGCCGTGGGCGCCACCGACGTGGACGCGACGCGGGGCCCTCGGCTCAGTGAGCTGGCGGCGGTGCTCGCGGCGGCCGAGGCCGGGCAGGGAATCGCCATCGCGCGCAGCACGCTCGTCCAGCGCGAGCTCCAGAGTGGACGGCTGGTCCGGCCGTTCTCGGGCGAGGCGGTGGACGGCCGCGGCTACTTCCTGCTCACCACTGCGCGCGGCAACCGGCAGCCCAAGGTGAGCGCCTTCCGCACGTGGCTGCTGCGGCAGTTCGGCACCGCTCGGTAGCGCGCCCTCCACACCCGGGAGGAAACCTCTGGAACGCTATCTTCAATCCAGAAAACCCGAAAAAGCCAGGCCGTTCCTCTCATAGCCGAGGAGTCCCCCTGCGATGATGGTTTACAGCATGACCTGACAAGGGAGCGGAAATGGCTGACAGAGATGATTCCAAGCGCATCAACGCGGTTCGGATGGATGTGAGCCGGCGAGCGTTCCTCAAGGGGTCGCTGGCGACGTCGGGAGGGCTCGTCCTCGGAGGGGGAACGGGACTCGTGTCAGGACTCGCCAACGCGGCACCGGCCGGTTTCCCGAACTACACATACATCGGCACGGCGTTCAACAAGGTGAATTTGAGATACAACCCGACTGGCGAGCTCATCTTCCCCTGCATCCGAGGCACGATCGGCCGGGTCGCGAACCCGTTGGCGCGCTACTACCTGTATTACGCGCCCCACGATGCGCCCGGTGGCATCTGCCTGGCTTACGGCGACCACCTCTATGGTCAGTTCACCGAGTACGCCTACAACCCGATCTTCTCGCGAACGTGGCCGGGGGGCCCACCCGATATCAGCCACGTCTCGTCACCGCACGTGCTCTGGAACTCGCGGGTGAACAAGTTCTACCTGTATTTCCACGGCGAGAACACGGTCACCCGCGTGGCGACGTCCACCGACGGCATCCACTTCACCTACCAGGGAGGGTGCGTCTCGACGAGGTTCTTCACCGATGGCTCCGTCACCGAGACGTCCTACGCGCGGGTGTTCGAGCACGACATTCCGTCCAAGGGCAGCCACTACGTCATGGTGTTCATGGGGAACCAGAACGGGAGACGCCGGATCTTCTGGGGCTGGTCCAAGACCGGTGACGCGCAGAGCTGGACAATCCAGCAGACCCCCCTCATCTCGCCGGCCGCTGATGGTGAGACGGACATCTCCGGGCCGCATGTGGTGTTCCGCAACGGAACGGCCTACGTCATCTACCACGGAGGCAGCGGTAGGATGTACATCACGGAAGTCGGGCTGAACTTCGACAAGGAGCTCCATCTCGGGGTGTTCCACACGCCGCTGGGCGGGTGGCCAGATAACGGCCGGGCGGCGGCGCCGTCATTCGGCACCGAGAATGGCGAGGAGTACATGTTCTACGAGGCCGGTCACCGTCTCAACGCCACGATCGCCGTTGCCAAAGTGCTGTGGTGACCTGCGGTGTAGCGCGCGCCCCCCGGCCGCGCGAGACTCCTCCGGAATGATTCGAAGCAATCCATCGTGGCAGCTCCTGCTGGGACTCGTCATGACCCTGGTGGGCGGAATCGCGGGCTGTGAGTTCCTCGAGCAGGCGTGGGCCGAAGAGGATGTGCCCACGGGGCCCGCCGCCCACCGGCGGTTGCGTGAGTATGGGACCACGCAGCAGACGCGGGGCTCCCATGAGTCCCCGGCTCCATCCGCGCTGGCGACGCTGCTCGTGATGGGCACCTTCGGGGTGGGGTTGACCCTCCACGGCGTGCGGCAGCTGCAACCACATGCTCGACGTGGAGAACGTGCGGCGGGCGGACGCCGCGTTGCGCAACCTGTAGGCTCAGCGGGTCCGCGTCCTGGTCAGCACGGGTTGCCGCCTGACACGGTGAAGGGCGGACTTCGCGGCAGCGGCATGTACGAGCTCCATCCCGTCTCGCTCTCCACGCGCGGCACTGGAGTTGATGGGACTGAAGCCGCACCACGGCCAGCAGAACCAGGACAACCGCTAGCACGGAGCTCAGGGCGAAATCGATTCGATGCCGAGAGCCCGGCGGTGGATGCGCACGGACTCTCCCGTCCTGGGCCTACGCGGGCAGGGTGCCGTTGCCCGTCTGGATGGTGTTCCAGAACTGCTTGACCTTCTGCACGTAGGTGGCGTCACCCGTGCCGGCGGGGATGGCGTTGGGGTTGTTGCGGTCCACACCGTTGGGACCCGAGTTGTAGGCGCGCAGCGCCAGGTCCCAGTTCCCGAACTGCTCCTTCATGTCCTTCATGTAGAAGGCGCCCGCCAGGATGTTGGTCTCGGGGTCCGCGAGGTTCTTGCCCTGGAGCTCGGGGTGCTTGGCCTGGAGCTCCTGGAAGGTGTTGGGGTTCACCTGCATCAGGCCGGTGTCGGTCAGGCCATTGCCGCCGTTGGTGGAGACGGCGGCGAGGTTGCCGCGCGACTCCTGCCAGATCTGCCCCGCCAGCATGGACGCGGGCACTCCGGCCTTGGCGGCGGCCGACTCGATGGCGCCCTTGAACTGCTGCAAGGCCGGAGGGAACCCGGAGCCCAGACGCGCGTCACCCGAGACGTTGACGGGACCGGAGTCCTTGGAGGTGGAGGGGTTGAGCTCCACGGGGGCCTGCTGGGTAGAGGGGACGCCGCTGTTGCCCGCGGGAGCCTGCGGAACGGCCGGAGCGGCGGGAGGGGCGCTGGCGCCACCGGCCGGCGGGACACCACCGGCCGACGGGGTGGCCCCGGCGGCGCCCTGGATCATCTGCTGCTGCTGTTGAATCATCTGCTGCAGCTGCTGCTGCATCTGCTGCATCTGGGCCTGCACCATCTGCTGATGGGCCTGGATGATCTGCTCCTGCTGCTTGGCCGCGTCGAGGCCCTGCAGCCCCTGCAGGAACTGGGTCCACTGAGCACCGGTCTGCGGGCCCGCGCTGAAGCCATCCTTGTGCATGTCCAACGAGCCAGCGCGCTTGGCGCCGCTCTCCAGAGGGGCCACGGGCTGCGTGGCGGTCTGCCCCACGCGGGGAGCGGAGACGTCCTGCGTGGGGAGGCGAACAGCGAGGTCACGAGAGGAAATGGGCGAGGTCATGGTCGGGAGTCCATTCGAGGCAGTGGAGATGTCCTGCCCTGGAGCAGGACGCGTGCCAGCGGCTCCTCGGCTCCCGGAGGGCCCGAAATGGGCCGTTCTTCCTCGAAAGCAACCCAAGGGAGGGGTGTTCACCCCCCTGATTCGCGTGACAGGCGCCCCCCGGGAGACTGGTGACTGCAGTCCTCCCTGGTGACTGGAGTCACCACCTGGGCCGCCCCCGGGCATCGTCGCGGGCGGCCCGTCGGTGGCGCTCGTGCACTAACGCAGGCAGGTGCCTTGAAGCGTCACGAGCCCGTTGTTGTAGTCCGCGATGGCGACATCGCCGCAGCCGTCTCCGGAGAAATCACCGACCGCCAGACCCTGCGGCGCGTAGTGGCTCGCATACGGAATGGAATAGAGCACCTCCGGCATCAACGCCCCGGCTTCCTGGAGGTAGACGCCCACCTTCATCCATCCTCCGTGCACCACCACGACGTCGTCGTCTCCGTCCCTGTCGATATCCGCGACCTGGACGGACTCCGGGATGTCGTAGGACGAGACGGCCGTGGGGCCGACGAGGTTGCCGTTGGCGTCCTGCACCATGAGCCACAGGACAGTCGGGCTGTTGCCAGGCTTCGACAACACCGCGTCGAGCCGGCCATCGCCATTCACGTCACCGAGTCCGACTCCACCAGCCAGCACGTTCTGCCCCATGAAATAGGAGTCGGGGGTCGTGCCGAGGGCGTTGGTGCCGTCGTGCAGGTGGACCGACAGGTTCGGCACGGCGTAGCCCTGCCCGGACATGACGGCGAGGTCCGGGATGCCGTCGCCGTTCAGGTCACCGACTTCATGGTCATTGTAGCCCGACGCTTTCGTGGCGAACGGGACGATCCGCGAAAAGGCCCCGGTGCCGTCGCCGTAGAAGATGGAGGCGCCGCGGCTCCATCCCAGCGAGATGATGTCGAGCTTGCCATCGCGGTTCACGTCCGTTGCGGCGAGCGTGTCCGCATCATGGTCGGCGACCACGACGGCGGGCGAGAGGCCACCCGTCGCCTTGTCCGCGAGCAGGACGCTGAGCCCCGACCCGTGACCGACGACGACATCCAGACAACCGTCCTTGCTCAAGTCCGCCAGCGCGATTCCATTCCGACTCGCGGTGGCACCGTAGGGATACGACACCGGAGTACCGAGGCCGCCCCCCGCCAGCTGCGGGAAGACGAAGACGCGGTAATCACGTGCGGCGTCGAAATAATGTGTCGTCGTCATGACGACATCGGGGCGCCCGTCGCAGGTGACATCGCCGATCGCCACCGCCTCCGGCCAGCTTCCGACGGGACGGCTCGTGTACGCGCCGAGGGAGAACTGGACACTGGCGAGGCCGCTCTCGAGGACCCCACTCGGCGACGAGCTGGAGGCTCCAGGCGCGGGGACGCCCACGCCGTCGCGATAGCGCATCGGCCCGTCCGTGCCGACGAGCGGTCTGCCGTACATATCCCTTGGAACGTCGTGGAGGGACACCGCGCCCTGATCGACCGGGGGACCTGATTCATCGCACCCCACGGCCAACGCCATCGTCACCAGACAAGACACCGCGCACCAACGCATTGCTGAGCCCCCTTCGCCGAACCTTCAGCGGGATGCAAGCGATTGTAGCAGGCGGCTGCTGAGCGGGGCGATGAAAATCATTGTCCCAGACCCCTTGTATGGGCGTGAGCATCACTCCCGGTCAATGGACGGCGCCACCCGCCAGGCGTCGGGCAGGTGGAGGCGCTCCTCCGTTTCACCCGGCCCGCGGGCCCGCCAAGTATGACATGGGCAAGCCCGACGCATAAAAGGGACAGGGACACGCAAAGGACCCGGTCCGACACCTTGCCCCTTACAAGTCGTCACACGGCGCGAATGAGCCCTCCCCCTCCAGAACACCCCGAGCCCGTGCTGCCCTACCTCGAGACGGGCCAGCCCGGCCACCCCGCCCTGCTCTTCCTGCATGGCGGAGGGCTGAGCTCCAGGCAATGGGCCCCCCCAGCTCGAGCAACTGGCCCAGGACTTCCACTGCCTCGCGCCCGACCTTCCCGAGCAGGGGCGCAGCGCCCACGTGCGCCCCTTCACCCTGGAGGGCTCCGCTCGGGCCGTCTCGGAACTGGTGCGCATGCGTGTACCCAGCGGACGTGCCCACCTGGTGGGCCTATCGCTGGGCGGAGCGGTGGGACTCACCCTGTTGCGCACCGCGCCCGAGCAGGTGGAGAGTCTGATGGTCTCCGGGACCGCGTCCGGGCTGGGGCGAGTGCTCGGCACGGTGTCGCTGTGGAGTGCCGGGCTCTACCGGCTGATGTCTCCCGAACGGCTGGCGGAGCTCTCCGCGCGGCAGTTCGGCATTCCGGAGGAGTTCACCGAGGCCTTCCAGGAGGACCTCGCGCGCTGCGCCACGGCGGACTTCACGCGCAGCTTCACCCGAGCGCTCATGGGACTGCGGTTGCCCCTCGAGACACGGGTCCCCCTCCTCGTGGCCGTGGGCGAGCACGAGACGTGGGCCGCACACCGGGCAGCGCGGGTGCTCGCGCGGAGGCTGCCTGACGCGCGAGCGGTGACGGTGCCAGGTGTGGGGCACGTATGGAACCTGCAAGCGCCCGTGGGGAGGCACTGCCCATCTCGGGCCCCTGACGAACTCCCTGACGCTCAGGCGGGCTCTATGGAGGCCGGGGGTGGGCAACTGCCTTCTTGATTTCTCGAAAACAAGAACTCGATTTACTGCTTTTTCTCGCGTTAACTGCTTACCCGGAAAGCACAAACCTGCCATACGAAACACGCTGGTTCTTGATGCTTCAACCTGTCTTCCATTGATGTTCCTGGTCTTGATTGCCACACAACCATCGAGCCAACGCCATGTATGGCTGGGTTCACGCCCGCCAGGAGACTTGCGCGGTGGCGGATACCGAGAGGTGAACACATGAAGAAATCCACCCAAGGACTTCTCCCCTTCCGAAACAAGACACTGGCATCAGCCGGGACCATCTTCAACGCCGCGTCAGCCTTCCACTTCGCCACGGCGAGCGCCGGGAGCGCTGCGATGCCGACCAGCCCGGCGCAGCCCACCACTCCCCTCGCGGGATGCACGCCTCTGTGCAACGGGGGGACCTGCACGCCTGTCATGCTCGCGGACATCTGGCCCTCGCATCATGTCGCGTTGACCGACACCGACGTGTTCTTCTCCGGCAGCGCCTACCCGTACACCGACAACGGCTTCGTGGCCAAGGTCTCCAAGGCAGGCGGCCCGACCGAGTTCGTTCTCAGACTGGGTGAACCAGCCCGCGAGCAAGAAGGGCTGGACCCTCTGGAAGGCGCCCAGGTCCGGCGGGGCAGCGCCAACCCTGCTCCTCTCCGTTCAGGCCGGCAGATTCCGCAGCTTCGCCCTGGACGCGAACGACATCTACTTCATCGACTACTACACGGGGCTCAACAAGATTTCCAAGAACGGCGGCGCCGTCACCAACATCGCCTATGCGGACGAGCCCGGGAACTTCCTGGTCGCCGATGACGAGCGGCTCTACTGGCTCAAGGACGAGGTCCTCACGGCCACGTGCAAGGATGGCAGCAGCTCTCAGGCCCTGACGGCGGAAACCTACCTCACGGAAGATCTCGCCGTGGATGACTCGGGCATCTACTGGACCCAGTTCTACCAGGTCTGGAAGATCGCGAAGTAGCACCCACCCGCCAGCCCCGGGAAAGGTGTCCCGGGGCTGGCGGGTTGCACGGCTGTGCGAGGCGGGAACGGTAGAGTCGCACGTCAGCTCCTGGTTGCCGCTGGGGTGCCACTCGACGGGCGAATGGCACGAGCGCCACAACCCCCATAGGTATCGCCTGCGGACGTAGAGGTCGCAGCCGGGGAAGGCGGCGGAAGGAACCGCGGCCTCCGCTCAGGCCCGCGGCTGGGGGCGAGCATGCGTCTCACGGGCCGCGGGTGTTGGCTCGGAACCAGCCCGGCTCCGCGCGCACCACGGTGTTGGCCGTGAACATGCCCCGTGCGAACACCGGATCCTCGAAGAACACATAGGGGTGCACGAGCTCGGGCCGGCTCGCGGCCTCCAGCCTGGCCGAGAGCTCCGGCGGCAGCGTGAACTCGAGCGCACGCAGGTTGCTCTCGAGCTGCTCCAGTCGGCTCGCGCCGATGAGGGTGGAGGCCACGGCGGGACGCGTCGCCACCCAGTTGAGCGCCACCTGCGCGGGCGAGCGCCCCACCTCCTTCGCCACGGCCACGAGCTGCTCGACGATGGCCCACGCGCGGTCCTTCAAGAACTTGTCGGCGATGGGCAGACCCGTGGCCAGCAACGCGTGGGCACGCCCCTCCCCTTTCAACTCCGACCCCTCGCGCTTGTATTTGCCCGTGAGGAGCCCACCGGCGAGCGGGCTCCAGGGCACGATGGCCGCACCCAGCTCGAGTGCCGCGGGGAGGTGCTCGCGCTCGATGTTGCGCTCGGCGAGCGAATACTCCAGTTGCAGCGCCGAGACCCGCTCCCAGCCATTGCGCTCGGCCAGCGTCTGGGCCCGCGCGAAGTACCAGGCCGGCACGTCGGAGAGGCCGATGTACCGGACCTTGCCCTCGCGCACGAGGTCCGTCAGTGTCCGCATCACCTCTTCCACGGGCGTCAGGCCATCCCAGGCGTGGAGCCAGTACAGGTCCACGTAGTCCGTCTTGAGGCGGCGCAGCGAGCCTTCGAGCGCGCGGTAGATGTTCTTGCGTCCATTGCCACCCGAGTTGGGGTCTCCCGGCGAGGTGCCCATGGTGAACTTGGTGGCGATGACGGCCTGGTCGCGCTTGCCATGCTTCGCGAAGAAGTCGCCGATGATGCGCTCGCTCGAGCCGGCGGTGTACGCATCCGCGGTGTCGATGAAGTTGCCGCCCGCCTCCAGGTAGCGTGCCAGGATTTGATGGGCGGTGCTCTCGGGATTGCCCCAGCCGAACTCGGTACCGAACGTCATGGTGCCCAGCGCCAGCGGGCTCACCCGGAGCCCCGAACGGCCAAGCAGGTGGTACTGCGTCAGGGAATCGATGTGATGGGTAGACATGAGGGAGCTCTCAATCTCTGGCAAGTTGCCTTGCCTTTGCGTTGTCGACAGACCCGCTCAGGAGCCCGTCTTGCCGCTACAGATAGGAGGAAGCACACCTGAGAGCGACCCGCTTCTTGCCCTGAATATCGCGAGTCCTGGCGCGCTCTCACGGGCCGGTTGCGCTCACCGTGCCGGGCGCCTCGCCGGCCTCGTCCTCCGCGCCGTAACGCAGCGACTCCCATGCGAGCATCACCTTCTTGCGCGCGGGGCCCCAGCGGTAGTCGCCGAAGGCGCCCGTCTTGCGCAACACGCGGTGGCAGGGGATGAGCAATGCCACGGGATTGTCTCCCACCGCCGAGCCCACCGCGCGCACCGCGTTCGGGTTGCCGATGCTTCGGGCGATGTCCTCGTACGTGGCCACGTGGCCCGGAGAGATGCGCAGCAGCGCCTGCCACACCTGCACCTGGAAGGGCGTGCCCTTCACCAGCACGGACAGCGGCGTGGGCTCGCGCGGGGGCCGAGAGGGGAAGATACGCTCCGCCCACGCGGCGGTCGCATCACGGGACTCCACGAAGGTGGCACGCGGCCACTGCGCTCGCAGCGACACCAGTGCCTCCTCCGCGGACTCGTCGGAGAGGAAGTGCAGGCCGCAGATGCCGCGCTCACAGGTGGCGATGAGGCAGTCCCCGAAGGGCGATGGGTGGATGCCGTAGCGCACGGTGAGGCCCTCCCCGCCCTGCTTGAACTCGCCCGGTGTCATGGCGGTGAGGGTCACGAAGAGCTCGTGCAGCCGACCGCCACCGGACAGGCCCACGGCGTAGGAGGTGTCGAGCACGCTGTGCCGCTCGGCCAGCAGGCGACGGGCCGACACGAGCGTGTGCACCTGGAGGAAGCGCTTGGGGCTGATGCCCGCCCAGCGGGTGAAGAGACGCTGGAAGTGGAAGGGGCTCAGGCCCACGTGCGCGGCGACGTCATCCAGGGAGGGCTGCTCGCGCGCATGGGCGTCGAGGTAGAGGATGGCCTGCTCGATTCGGGCGTAGTCGCTGGTCGCCATGCCACGGCTCCTGGGAAGGGTGCTCCTGTACCCGATATGGCCGCCGAATCGCGCGGGAACAACCCGGTTCTTGCGGTTCGCCCAGCAGGCCTACAGTTCGAAGTTGAAGCCGGCCTTCTCCAGCTGCTTGTACTTCTTGTGGTCGAAGCGGTAGAGGCGCGCGGCTCGGTGGGAGACGTCCTGCTCCACCTCATCGAGCTCCTCGAGCAGGTCCATGGAGAGGATCTTCTTGCGAAAGTTCCGCTTGTCGAGCTCACGCTCGAGGATCTTCTCGTACATGCGCTGGAGCTGCGTGAGGGTGAACTTGGGCGGCAGCAGCTCGAAGCCGATGGGCTGGTAGCGCACCTTGCCCTTCAGCCGCTGGAGCGCCGTGGCGATGATGTCCCCATGATCGAAGGCCAGCTTGGGCGTATCCCAGACGGAGAACCAGGCGGCCTCCTTCGCGTCGGTGGCGGCGTGGACGCGATGGTCCGTCAGCTTCACCAGGGCGAAGTAGGCCACGCTCACCACCCGGCCCCGTGGATCCCGGTCCGGAGCGCCGAACGTGTAGAGCTGCTCCAGCAGGTTGGGACGGATGCCCGCCTCCTCCTGGAGCTCGCGGCGCGCGGCGTCCTCGAGCGACTCCTCCATGCGCACGAAGCCACCCGGCAGGGCCCACTTTCCCTGGAAGGGCTCCACCCCTCGCCGGATGAGCAGCACCTTCAGGTCCTCCTCGTCCAGGCCGAACACCACGCAATCCACCGTCAACGCCGGACGCGGGTACTCGTAGGTGTAGCTCACGGGTGACTCCTTTCGTTTCATGGCCCCGAGCGCATAGTGTTGGGCCCACACGAAGTCAAGCCGCGCGTCGGGGGTCTACCGGCCATTCAGGGTGTCGAGGAAGAGCTCCTCGAAGAGGGCCGTATGGGTCTCGGTGCCCACCCGGACGCGCCTGCCCGTCGAGGACACCTTCGTCCGGCCCAGCGAGGCGCCCTCCTGGACCACCTCCAGCGACCGCGTCTCGAAGGAGACCACGCCCGGCCGCGTGGCCGCGACCACCGTGAGCGGATCCCACCAGTAGAGCAACCCGGACTCGATGCCCCCCTGTACCTCCGCGTTGGAGAGGATGGCCGAGACGAGCCCCACCTCGGCCGTGGCGGGCTCGGTTCCCACCCGGCTGGACTCCAACCGGCTGGCGAACGTCTTCGTGACGGGCACGGCCCGGGTCGCGTCCAGCGGCACCAGGAACACCTTCTCGGGCGCGAGCGACGCAATGAGGCCCCGCACGGCGGCCGCGTCCCCCAGCATGTTGAGCTCCTGCGAGTTGTCGTACCGCGACTCGGCGCCACAGCAGATGTTGCCCGGCACGGACACGGTGCCCCCCATGACGTACACGGCCTCGACGTGGCTCTCGAGCTCCGGCTCGAGCTTCAGCGCCTCGGCCACGTTCGTCACCGGCCCGAGCGTCACCACCCGGACGATGTCCTCCCGTCCAAGGATGTCCGCCAGCAATTGGGGGGCGCTCCGCTGGGCGGGCTCGGCGTTCTGGGTGCAGCCCTCGAAGGTCCTCGAGAGGATGCGCTCGACGCCGTCCCGCATCGGGGCGGGGAACAGGTTCGTCGCCGTGCGCGAGCCATCGGCCACCGGCACGTCCGTCAGGCCACACGCCGCGAGCGTGCAGCGCACGTACTGGAGCGCCTTCCCCGGATAGCCCGCCCCCGTGTTCGTGACGGTGACGGCCGCGAGCTCGATGCGCCCGAGCTTGTGCTCCTGGCAGAGGTAGGCCAGCGCCGAGATGTCATCGATGTCCGCGTCGATATCGGCCACCACCACGGGCTTGCGCGGTTCAGGGGAAACACAGGCGCCGAGCGCCAGGAGGGCCACGACGGCCACGCTCCGACGGAAGAGGATTCGGGTCATGGCTGCTTTATGGCATCCCCGGTCATCGGGGTGGAACACGGGGGAGGAGAACGGGAAGGAAGACCCTCACCCCGGCCCTCTCCCAGGGGGAGAGGGAGTGTGGGCCCTTCATCCCCCTACTGCGAAAGGTCGCCCAACACTTCGGAGAGCGTGGGAGCCTTCAGGGCTCGCTCGAACCAACGCTCGAGGAGGGTCACATCCGTACAGGTCAGGATACGCTGCCGGGTCTGTTCGCTGACGGACCAACCCCTCGCGGCGAGAATCAGAAGCACACTCTCCGCCCGCCCCTGTGCCCGTCCCTGTGCCCGGCCCTGCTCCAGTCCCTGTTGGCGCCCTTGCTCGATGAGTTCCTCGCCATAGGTCCGCATCAGTTCCTCCGCTCGGTGTGTCTCCATGACGGAACGTAGCACTCCGCCTATCGCGGCGCGGACGGTCCTGTCCCCGACCTGGAGGAGATAACGGACAACCAGACCCAGCTCCTCGTCTCCATGGGGGGCGGCGTGAACCTCCGCGAAGAGTGCCATCCAGTCCGGCAGCCTCCGAGTGAGTTCCTCGGTGCGCCCGTAGCGCAGCACGAGCAGGGCCAGCCGGGTCAGGGCCGGACCCGGGCGTGCCATCAGCGTCTCGGCCCGCTCGGCCGTCAGGTCATCGAGCAGGTACTCGAAGCGTGGCACGAGCGCGCGCCAGGGCTCCCGCGCCTCCGACTCGTCCGGCAGGTCGAAGAGTTCTTCCACCCGCCGGGGAGCGGACCAGGCGCCATCCGGCCCGTGGTACATGACCAGGGGCACCACCACCGGCAGCTTCTCGCTGTCCGGGTTCGTCTGGCGCCAGTGCTCGAGCTGGCGCACCACGTAGCGCAGCATGCGCAGCGCCATCCAGCCATCCACCCGGGACTGGTGCTCCAACAATACGTAGAACAGCAGCGGTCGCCCCCCGCGCAGGCGCGCCGAGAAGAGCAGATCGCTCTGGGTCTCCCGCAGCTCCGGATCCACCACGGAGCCGGACTCCCGCTGCAGCGTGGACCAGTCCACCTGGGAGATGACCCGAGGGGGCAAAGCGGCGCGCAGCTCGGCCACGGCCCGCTCGGGCTGACCCAGGGTGTAGCGGACGAAGAGGTCATGAGGTCCGGACATGGCGAGCAGCGCCGGAGAAAGCATGCGGTGGGCCAGCGGTGCC
Organism: Archangium violaceum; assembly: GCF_016859125.1. NCBI lineage: Bacteria > Pseudomonadati > Myxococcota > Myxococcia > Myxococcales > Archangiaceae > Archangium > Archangium violaceum. The sequence goes on from NZ_CP069338.1 coordinate 2,437,541, forward strand.
GCACAGGGAACCGCCTCTCCGGGTGCGTCCGTTTCGGCGACAGCCCTCTCACACGAGAGACACCAGCACCCGCGTCTCTCTCCGAACGGACCTGCCGCCAGCCAGGACATGGAGCCGTTGGTGGCGCCGCGGCCGCCTCACCCCGGCCCTTTCCCAGGGGAAGCGGAAGTGTGGGCCCGGCGGAAGGACTCGGGGCTCATGCCCCACCAGCGCTTGAAGGCCCGGTGGAAGGTGGCGGGCTCACCGTAGCCCAGCAGGAAGGAGACCTCCGCGATGGACATCCGGCGCCGCAGGTAGTCCTCCGACAGCTCGCGGCGTACCGCATCCAGGATGCCCGCGTAGCTCTGTCCCTCCTCGGCCAGCTTCCGCTGCAACGTGCGCTGGGACATGTGCAGAGCCCTCGCCACGGCCTCGAAGGAGAAGTCCCCTCCCGCCAGCGTGCGCCGCACCTGCTCCCGGACACGCTCGGAGGGGCTCGCCGTCGTCGGCAGCCGCGCCAACGCGCGCTGGGCCTGCTTCTCGAACATGGTGCTCAGCAGCGCGTCCGCGTGGACGAAGGGCCGCTCGGCGTCCTCGTAGGAGAACTCGATGTCGCTGTGGGGTGCACCGAAGACGAGCGGACAGCCAAAGAGGGCCTCGTGCTCCCGGATGTCCGCGGGCGCCGGGTGGACGAAGCGCACCTGGAGCGGCCGTACGTCCGCCCCGGTGAAGAAGCGCGTCCCCGTGGCGAGCTGCACCATCGCGATCTCGACCACGTGCCGGTGGGCCGGACGCCAGGGCCCCACCGGGGTGAAGCGCATGCGCACCCCGCGCTCCGTCTCCTCCACCTTGAAGCGCTCCCCATCGCCCCACACGCGCTGGTAGCGGCACCCGCGCACCAGGGACTCCTTCAGCGTCGCGCTCGTGAGGATGACGAGCGAGGCGGCATCATCCGGGTCCACGTAGCTCATCCGCGCCATGTGCAGGCCCAGGTTGTCGTCCCCCATCACCTCCACCGCCCGCTCCATGACGGTGTCCAGCACGCTGTACGGGATGCGCGCCTCGGGGTCATCGAGGTCGGCCCGGTGCAGGCCCACCTCGTGGCAGAGCGCCTCCACGGGCACGCCGTGCTCGGCCGCGATGTTCAGCGCCTGGAGGACCAGCCGGGAGGAGAGAGCGGCGGGAGGAGAGGACATCGACAGGAGGACGCTAGCGACCGGCTGACGTCCACCGCAAGCCGTTCTGGCCCCCCTGGGCGGGCAGCCTTCAGCCCTCGATATTTTGATGCCGCCTTTGATTTCCGAGGCACCTCCTCGAGGCCCCCTCCTCCGCGCGCCGGGGCACATCATGGAGAAGCCCCGCGCTCGGGCGGGTACGCGCCCTGCATTCCCGCCGGACATGACATCGAGAATCCCCTCCCTGCTTGCATTGCTGATGCTGTCCGCCTGTGCCGAGGACCCCGTCGACGAGGTCTGCCGCGAACAACCCTGTCCGGCCGTATACACCCCACCCGTATCGCTCACCGTGTGGTCACCCGCTGGACAGCCACTCCCCGACATCACCGTGACGGGAGTGGAGAACCCCTCGTGCAGCCGCCTCGGGCCGGAGTCAATCTCCTGCTTCATCGGCACGGGGCCTGGTCAGTATGTCCTCGACATCCAGGCGCAAGGCTTCCAGCCGGTCCACCTCGAAGTGAATGTGTTCAAGCGAGAGCGGACGGCGTGTGACTGCTGCTCACCCGGCTATACGCCACAGTCCCTGGGGATCCGGCTCGCGCCCGAGACCTGAGAGGACACGGGCTCCGGCCAGGAGCGTCCGGCGATGACCTGGGCGTAGCTGTCCACCAGCGCGCCGTTGACGGCCTGGGTGTCGCGCCGCAACGCGTACGCACGCGCACGCTGACCGAGCGGTCGGCGTGCCTCCGGCCGCAAGAGCGCCTCCACCTGGTGGGTGAGGTCCTCCACGTCCCGGGGCCGGGCCACGGCGCCGCAGTGGCCCTCCCGCACCAACTCGGGCGGCCCACCCGCGTCCACCACCACCGCTGGCACGCCGGAGGCGAGCGACTCCAGCACCACGTTGCCGAACGTCTCGGTGGTGGAGGGGAAGACGAACAGGTCCGCCGAGGCGTACCACCGCGCCAGCGCCTCTCCCGTCTGGTGCCCCATGAACCACGCGTCCGGCAGCAGCGTCTGGAGCTCGGCGCGCATGGGCCCGTCTCCCACCAGCACCAGCCGGAAGGCATGCCCGCGCGCGCGCAGCCGGCGGCTCAGCTCCACCAGGACCTCCAGGTCCTTCTCCCGCACCAGCCTGCTGACCAGCAGCAGCAGCGGCACCGTGTCGCTGGCGCCCACCGAGCGGCGCAGCTCCTCGTCCCGGTTCGCGGGCGAGAAGCGCACCGGGTCCACGCCGCGGCTCCACAGCTCGCAGTGGCGCAGCCCCTGGGCCTCCAGTTCCCCCATCATGCGGCGGGTGGGGACATACACGCGGGCGCACTGGCCGTAGAACCAGCGCATGAAGGCCCAGGCGGCGTCCTCGAGCGCCCCGAAGCCGTAGTAACGCAGGTAGGCCACGAAGTGCGTGTGGAAGCTGCTCACCACCGGGATGCCCCGGGAGCGGGCGTAGCGCAGCGCCCAGAGGGACATGGGCGTGGGTGTGGCCACGTGGATGAGCTGCGGGCGGAACGCGTCCAGCTCCCGGGCCACGCCACCGCCCAGGGGCAGGCCCATCCGGTAATCACGGTACAGCGGAAAGGTGAGGGAGCCGACGCGCCGCGCACGCCACGCCCACCGCAGGTCCTCCGGCGGGCTGAACGCGGAGAACACCCGGAAGTCGACCTGGCGGGCCTCCAGCGTCTCGAACAACCGTGCCAGCGTCAGCGTCACACCATCCACCAGCGGCAGCAGCGCCTCGCTGAAGTAGGCAATGCGCATCGGCCCCGAGGCGGACCCCCATCGCTCCCGTACCACGGCTTCGTCGTGCCGTGGCTGCTCCGTGACCGACCTGACACGTAACACGGTGAACACCTCCCCTGGTGAGGGGTGTCAGCATCCACCGCCGCCACGAGGGTCTTCGAGACGACCCTGTGATTTCGAGGTCACGGCCAGGCCGCCCTCATCGCGGCTCGACACCCCAGACGAGCTGACCGTTCCGGTAGAGCGTCACGCCATCCCAATCGGCGAAGGAGGTCTTGGAGGGGTCGAAGGAGTAGTCATTGGATTCGTCGAAGTTCGACCAATCGGCCTTGTGGCTGCGGGTCTCGATTCCCCCTGAATCGCCGCCCGCCGGAATGCCGCCAGCAGCGGAGCTGAAGGTGATTTCCAGGTAATGGTCCGCCCCCGTCTTCCCCGTGCTCATCTTCACATGCTTGCCGATGACGTTCGAGCTACCGATGCGGGCATAGTCACAGTAGAAGGCAAGTGGCTTCTCCCCATCCACCGTGAACCAATAGCGGATGGCCAGTTCGCTCAGCCGCACGGACTCGCCACCGTTGTTCTTGATCTTGAAGTGTGGCCTCAGGCCGTTATCACCCACCTGGGTGTCCGCCGCGCGGTATTGCAGCACGAGCTCGCCCGAGGGAGGCGTCGATACGATGGCCCAGTAGGCCGGCTTGGACTGCAGACGCTCATCGAACAAGAGGGGCCAATCATTGCGGGCCACCGGGAACGTTCGCAGCCAGGTGTTCGCGTCATCCTTGCCCCACAACGTGACACTGGTGATCAGGTTCTTGTGTCTTCTGAAGACCTCGAACAGCTGCTTGTAGAGGGAGGCCTGCTTCTGCTTCAACTCCTCCGGGAACGTGTCGTACCGCTGCGAGGCGTCGGAGTACACGCTCACATCCAGTTCGGTGATGTGCGTTTCGACACCCAGGTCGGCGAATCTGGCGATGGAGCTTTCGATCTCCTGAATCGTTGGATAGTAGAGGCTGATGTGCGTCTGGTGTCCAACACCATCAATCGGAATCCCCTTGGCCTTCAACCGCTTGACCAGGTTGTACATGGCCTGGCTCTTGCCTGATTCGTGTGTGTTGTAGTCGTTGATGAACAACACCGCATCCGGGTCCGCTTCGCGGGCGAACAGGAATGCCTTCTCGATGAACTCCTCCCCGGCTATCTGGTACCACGGGCTGCGACGCAATCCGTCAGGCTGCGAGGCATCGAGGACCTCGTTGACCACATCCCAAGCGTATATCTGGCCCTTGTACCGGCCCATGACCGCGTTGATGTGGTTCTTCATCCGTTGGAACAAGAGCTCCTTGCTCGCCAGGTTTCCGTTCGCATCACGGAACACCCAGTCCGGCGTTTGTGAGTGCCAGACCAGAGTATGGCCTCGAATCCGCTGCCCGTTTTCGACCGCGAACTGAACGGCGGCATCCGAACCGCTGAAGTCGAAGACCCCCTCCCGAGGCTCCGTGCTGTCCCACTTCAAGACGTTGCCCGGTGTCGTGCTGTTGAAGTGCTTGGCGAGCAACTTCCGGTCCGCTTCCGCCATGAGCTCACTGTTGGAGAACGCGGTCCCGATCAGGAAATCATCGGCGAAGACGTCCTTGAGCGAAGGAATACCTTCCTCGATGATGATGGGCCCGAGATCAGGCAGCCTCTCCACGCGGAAGTCGTCGATATAGAAGACCAGCGAGGAGTTATCCGGCGCCTCGAAGTATACGGACAGGTTGTCCGCCGCCTCGAGAAGCTTGTACTGGGCCTGGAACCTCACCCAATCGTTGGAGGTGACCGTGTCGAAGTACATCCTCTCGTAGTGAGTGGTGCTCGGCATCCTGCGTTGCATCGTCATGGAGACGGTGGTGCTCGGGGCTGCCGGCGGTAGCTTGAGCCACCCCGTGAACACGTAGGTCTGACCCGGCTCCATGTGCGCCGTTACATCCAGCGTCGGCCCGTGCCAGGACTGCTCGCGACCACCTACCTTCAAGCCGTACACGCCGCCACGGGCCGCTTCCGCTACCACCTCCAACGTCTCCACACCACCGCGCCCCGTCCAACCTTGCGCCGTTCCATCCTCAAAATCAGTCTGGAGGAGCAGGCTGTTTTCCGAATACGCGGGAGCCGACGAGAAGAGCAGCAGAATCAAGAATGACGCCAGGAACGTCTGAAGCACTTTCAGGGCAGGCCTTTCCTTCATTGAACTCGTTCTCCTTCCTCGTGCTTGGATTCCGCTCCGACACCGCCTCTCCGGAGAGCGGGGCATGAACACCGGGCTCAGGGTTGAAAGAAGCGCTCCTCAGCGGCAACAGTCAGGCGCAGACACTGATTCACTTCAATTCGAGCAAAACAAATATTCCAAGACCTCCATGCGCGTCAAATGATTCAAGGGCGGGGAATTTTTCCGTTCACCGACCTCGCTCCCGCCTGAACCGGTTGGCGTCCGCGGCAAGCCGTTCTGGCGCCCGGTGCCAGTGCGTACCGGGGGGGCGGGTGGCACGTTCGAGCCATGACCGGGACCGCCTCCACCACCGCACTCATCCCGCGCCTCCACCTCTTCGAGCTGTTGGATCTGGACTGGTACCCGCGAACCCTGCGGGACCTGGGCACGGACTACCTCCACACCGTCAGCGAGAAGACGGGCGCCTTCGATGCCGCCACGGACATCCTCGCCCGGGGCCTGCGCGCCTCGGAGACACCGGAGCTGCTCGACCTGGGCTCGGGAGGAACCGGCCCCCTGCCCCGACTGTGCCGGCGGTTGGAGTCGGAGCACGGGCTGAAGCCCCACGTGGTGCTCAGCGACCTGTACCCCACCGCCCATGCGGCGCGGCGGGCGCGCGAGCATGGCGTCGACTACCTGGAACGGCCGGTGGACGCCACACGGGTGCCGCCGGACCTGCGCGGCATGCGCACCCTCTTCAACACGATGCACCACCTCCGGCCCGAGCAGGTGAGGCGGATGCTCGCGGATGCCCAGGAGCGCAACGTCCCCTTCGCGGCCTTCGAGGTGATGCGCCGCACGCCCGCGGGCCTCCTCGTCATGCTGCCGGTGCCGCTGATGGTGTGGCTCTTCACTCCCTTCATCCGCCCGCTGACGCCGCTGCGCCTGCTGCTCACCTACCTGGTACCTGTGGCGCCGCTCGCCAGTCTCTGGGATGGGCTGGTGTCCGCGCTCCGGGCACACCGTCCCGAGGAGCTGCGCGCCATGACGGCCTCCCTGGCGCGCGAGGGCTACACCTGGGAGGTGGGCGAGGTGCGCAAGCCCGGCAGGCCCACCGTCACCTACGTGCTCGGGCTGCCGGACCGCCCCACCCGCTGAGGCCCTCCACGGGCCTCACGCGTTCGCGACGAGCCGCTTGAGCTGCCGCCAGTCCACCAGTTGCACGGACTCCTCGGCCAGGGAGAACTCGAGCGAGCGGCGCAGGCCCATGATGTCGCCCCCCATCTGGAAGGGCACCTCGCGATCGAAGTCCATGCGCAGGCGCTCCACGAGGAAGTCGTGCATCCTGGGCAGCGGGTGCGCCCCGCGCCACAGCTTGAACATGTTGCGCGTGGCCTCCAGCACGCCGGCGCCGTAGACGCGCACGGACAGCCGGTGCGGCACCGCCTGGGCGAAGGGGAAGGCCTTGAAGCCGAAGCCCCACTCGGGCGTGGTGGCCGCTCCAGCGACTCCGACAGGGCCGTCGTAGAGGAGCGCGCCGGTCTCTCCACCGGGGAGGGGCACCACGGTGCCGCGCCCGTCCACGGTGAGCGCCGGAGCGCCCAGGTTGTACACCTTCACCCTCGGGGCGCCCCTGCCGAACGTGTGCCGAGGGATGGTGCGGGTGAAGAGGGCACCCATGTACCCGCGCAGGCCTCCGTTCGCCTCGCGCAGGGGCCCGGCCGGAAACCTCGAGATATGGTCCTTGAAGTCCTGCAGCGTCTCCGCGTCCCAGCCGGTGCCCGCGAAGGGCGCCACCTTGTTCTCCACCCGCACGAGCGAGAAGAGGCGCAGGGGGGGCAGGCGCTCGCCACAGGCCGCGAGTTGGCGCAGGGCATCCACGGGCTTCGGCGCTCCGGTGACGCGCGCCCAGGCATTGCCCGTGCCCAGGGGCAGCACGCCGATTGCGGGAAGAGCCAGCCCCTGGGCGCGCAGCTCATTGAGCAGCCCGGTGATGGTGCCGTCTCCCCCGCCGGCCAGCAGCAGCGTGGGTGGGTTGGGACGGAGCTGTTCGGAAATCCAGGTCCGGGCCTCATCCAGCGAGCGGGTGAGGGCGAGGCGGGCACGGGGGAAGATGCGCTGCACCATTCCGCCGACTCGTTCGGAACCACGGCGTGCGCGCAAGTTGACCATCACGGCGATATTCATGGCGGTGCCACTCTCCCCAAGCCATGTCACGGCTTCGTCATGGCGGGTGTGACCGGTTGTCACGTTCCGGTAGCGGACACATGGGCCCTCGACCGCCGGGTGTCCCCTCCCGGTCCGCGGGTCCTTCGTTGCCCAAGATGGCGACGAAGCACGGCGGCGCACGCAGGGCATGGCTCGCCCCCACGCCGGGCAGGCGGGGTGGCTCGGCCCGGATGGGGCGTCCATGATCGAGACGGCGGAGCCTCGCGCCCGAGGTGGGGACTCCCTGATGGGTAGGGAGTCCGGCACCCGCCCAATGCCGCGAAATGTCAGCGATTTGGGACGTGGAGGGTGGGTTGTGGGAGCGGTGCTCGGGCTGGTATTTGCGAGGCCGTACGCCCGGCTGCCGACGGAACGGGCCCTGCAATTCCGCTCCACATCATGACCTTCCTCAAGAACTCATCTTCGCTGGTGGTGGTGCTCGCTCTCGCTCTGGGTCACATGGCGGAGGCGGCTCCGCGCCGCATGGTGGTCGCCAGTGGCGACTGCAAGGACGCGGAGCTCAGCAGTCAGACCAAGGCCCTCTACGACACGCTGGTGGCCCGCCCGGGGGAGAAAGTCCTCACGGTGACGGACTTCGCCGAGCGTCTGTTCCCGCAGCCCTCCGGGAGCTTCGAGGACATCAAGCGGCAGCTCGAGGCCGCCCAGGGCCAGTTCTACGAGGCGCGCTACACCCGGGTCGCCCCGGCCCTCGACGAGGTGCTGAGGCAGGTGGCCCGCCTCCCGGTGGGCGGGGCGCGTTGGAAGCTGTACGTCGACGCGCTGCTGCTCCAGGCCGTCAACTACCGCGCCATGGGCCGGGTGAAGGAGAGCGACGAGGCCTTCCGCGGCGTGCTGCGGCTGGACGCGCAGTACGAGCTCGACCCGGACTACTACACGCCCTCCACGCGCCAGGCCTTCGACAAGCTGCGCCGCGAGATGGCCCGGGTGAAGAAGGTGAGGCTCTCGGTGAAGTCCACCCTGCCCGCCTCCGAGGTGTTCCTCGATGGCCGGAGCATGGGGCAGACCCCGCTGACGATGGAGGTGCACGCCGGCACCTACGAGCTCACCGTGAAGAAGGGAGAGGCCGTCAGCTTCCCACGTCAGCTCCTGGTGCAGGGCGAGGAGATGCCGATGCTCGTGGACCTGGCCTACGAGGGCTCCATCTCGGCCAATCCCTTCCCGTGCCTCGCCTCCAGCAGTGAGGAGGGGGAGCAGGTGCTCTCCCGCGCCATCCGTCTGGGGGGCACCATCCCGGGCGTGGAAGAGGTCATCGTCGTGAAGCTGGAGGGGGCGAACGGCGGACCGAAGTGGCTCGCCGCCACCGTTCTCAACGTGGAGGGGGGCCAGAAGCTGCGCGAGGGCGGTTTCAAGACGCGGGGGCTCGACGCCCCGGCCGAGTCGCTCAACGCGCTGGTCGACTTCGTCACCACCGGGAAGGCCCAGCCGAGCCTCGTGGTCGCCCAGGCCAACATCCAGCCTCCCTGGGAGGCGCCTTCCGCCGAGCAGGCCGCGCTCACCGAGGTGACGGAGAAGTCCGGCTCCGTGCGTCCCCTGCGCGTGGTCTCGTACGTGACGCTGGGCGCGGGCGTGGCGGCCCTGGCGGGCACGGGCATCCTGCGGCTCGCCATCCAGCAGGACATGCAGGCGCTCGAGAAGGGCAACCACCTCAACGCCAACGGCAATGTCAGCGCCGGTGATCGCGCCGGCCGGGAGATCGTCAACCGCATGGCGGGGAAGGTCCGCATCCACAACGGGCTGCTCATCGGCTCGGGCGCGGCGCTCGCCACCGGGCTCGTGCTCTTCCTGCTCTCCCCCTCGGAGGCCCCTCCCCCCGTGGCGGTGGGCGTCGTGGCGGGCCCGGACGGGGCGGGCGCCTCGCTCTCCGGGACGTTCTGACGCCGGCTCGGGTACGTTCCCGCGCATGAACGTACTCCTGGCCCTGCTCCTGGCCGCGAGCGCCACCAGCGCTCCGGCCCCCCGCACCTTCCGCGTCGACTACTTCCACACCGGCAACGCCACCGAGGAGCGCTTCAGCCTCGATCGGCTCGTGGTGGAACCGCTGCCCTGGCCGGGCAGCCCCTCGCGCGCCATCGACGAGACCAACCTCGGCAAGTACCTCTTCGAGGTGCGTGACCGCGACACGAACCGCCTGCTGTACTCGCGCGGCTTCGCCTCCATCTACGGCGAGTGGGAGACGACGCCCGAGGCGCGCGAGGTGAACCGCACCTTCCACGAGTCCCTGCGCTTCCCCACCCCGGAGAAGCCCGTGCAGGTGATTCTCAAGAAGCGCGCGAAGGACAACTCCTTCCGCGAGGTGTGGAGCCTCACGGTGGACCCCAAGGACATGTTCGTCGACCCGTCCGAGCCCGCCTCGCCCGGCGCGCTGGTGAAGCTGTTGGACAACGGTCCGCCGGCGGACAAGGTGGACTTCCTCATCCTCGGGGACGGCTACACCGAGAAGGAGCGCGCCCGCTTCGAGAAGGACGCGCGGCGGCTGGTGGACATCCTCTTCACCTTCTCGCCCTTCAAGGAGCGCAAGCAGGACTTCAACGTCTGGGGGCTGATGCCGGCCGCCCGGCAGTCGGGCATCTCCCGCCCGTCCACCGGCATCCACCGCGACTCGCCCGTGGGCGCCACCTACGACGCCTTCGGCAGCGAGCGCTACGTCCTCACCTTCGAGAACCGCCGCTTCCGCGACATCGCCGCGTTCGCGCCCTACGAGTTCGTCGAGATCCTCGTCAACGGCAACACCTATGGCGGCGGTGGCATCTTCGGCCTCTACAGCACCGTGGCCGCCGACAACCTGTGGTCCCCCTACGTCTTCGTCCACGAGTTCGGCCATCACTTCGCGGGGCTCGCGGATGAGTACTACACCTCCGAGTCGGCCTACGCCCCGGCCGAGGAGCGCGTGGAGCCGTGGGAGAAGAACGTCACCGCGCTCAAGGACCCGTCGACGCTCAAGTGGAAGGACCTGGTGGCCGCCAGCACGCCGCTGCCCACGCCGTGGAAGAAGGAGGAGTACGAGGCCCACGCGCGTGAGGTGCAGAAGGAGCGCCGCCGCATCCGTGCCGAGCGCCGTCCCGAGTCGGAGATGGACGCGCTCTTCACCGCCCAGCGCGACTGGGAGGAGCGGTTCCTCGGCAAGCAGCAGTACTCCGGCAAGGTGGGCGCCTTCGAGGGCGCCATGTACGAGGCCCGTGGCTACTACCGGCCCCAGCTCGACTGCGTGATGTTCACCCGGGACCGGGTGCCCTTCTGCGCCGTGTGCCAGCGCGCCATCTCCGAGGTCATCGACCTGTACGCGGGCAAGGGAGCGAAGGCGACGAAGAAGGCGACGAAGAAGGCACCTTGAGCCTCGTCCTCGCGGCCCGGGAGTGGGGTTCCGGGCCGCCAGGCCGTTGCTCACCTGCCTGCTGCGGGCCGGATTGTACGTCTCCAACCTGACACGGAAAGGAGGCGGACACACCCATGGCCATGATGCACAATCAGGAGACGGAGTCCTGGTCTGGTGAGGGAGTAGGAACGAGCGCGGAGTCCTTCCTCGCGCGAATCAACCGTGAGGTCCCCGAATACTCTCCGACCGAGGCGGCGGACGCGGTGATCAGCGCGCTCTGCGAACGGCTCCCCGGCGGGTTGGTTCAGGAGTTGAGGGAGCAGTTCCCCGAGAGTCTGCGCAAGCTCTTCGAGCGCAGTTGGAAGGACCGGAGCGCGCCCGCGCACAAGTTCGACAAGGACGACTTCTACCTGGACATCGCCGAGCGGCTGCAGATCGAACCCGAGAGCGTCCGCCTCGTGCTCCATGTCGTCTTCGGCTCCATCCACTCCCAGATTACCGAGCGGCTGGCGGAGAAGATCGCCGCCGAGATGCCTCCCAACATCTCCGGTACCTGGGACGCCGCGCGCCGCGACGCGGATCTGCCTCGCTGAGCGCCCGTTGGACATGAAAACCCCGGAGGGCCACGATCGCCCCCCGGGGTTTCCCGTACCTTCCCCCTGACGACTACCGGCCCTGCCCCTCGATGGCGAAGACGAGCGTCACCGTCGCGTTCACCGTCTGCTCCTGCGGCTGGATGGGCGTCGACACGTCCGCGGCTCCGGCCATCGAGGCCATCTCGAAGCGCGCCGCCATCGGGAAGGGGCGCGGCGGCTCCGTCACCGTGCTCGCGTCCAGCACCGGCCCCAGCTTCACGCCCAGCGACGTGGCCAGCACCTGCGCCGACTGCCTCGCCCGCTCCACCGCGTCGCGCAGCGCGTCCCCCTTCACCACCTCCGGCTTGCTCAGCCCGAAGCGCACCGCGTCCACCCGGTTCGCCCCCGCGTTCAAGGCCGTGTCCAGCAGCGGCCCCACCCGCGCCAGCTCGCGCACGTGCACCTCCACCGTGTTGCTCACCCGGTAGCCCTTCAGCTTGGGCGTCGCGTTCGGCTTCGGCTGGGGCTCGTACTCCGGGAACACCGTGTAGTTGCGCGTCTCGATCTCCTTGCGCGGGATGCCGGCCTGCACCAGCGCGGCGATCACCTTGTCCATCTTCCGCGCGTTCTCCTCCGCCGCCGCCTTCGCCGTGGGCGCCAGCGTCTCCATGGCCAGGTCGATGAAGGCCTCGTCCGGCGCGACCTTCACCTCTCCGGTGCCCTCCACCCGGATGGTCCGCGCCAGGGGATTCACCAGCGGCGGCGCCGGAGCCGGTGACGGCTGCCTGGGTTGGGCCAGGGCCACCGGAGCAAGGGTGCTCAGCAGCAGGACGAGCAGCGGGGTTGTACGTACGGCGGGCATCGAAGTGCCTCCTGTGAATGAGGTGTCACGCCTTGAATCTGCTGACGGAGGAGCAGGCGCGGTATTCTCGCCAGCCACAGGGAGATGTCATGCGGACACTGCTGGTGCTGATCGCGCTGCTCGCGGGAGGTTACGCGGGGTATGTGGCGTTCTTCGTCAAGACGCCCTACTCGTCCTACTCGCAGGCCCAGCTTGGCCAGCTCGAGGACGAGTACACCCGGCAGTACCTGTCGGCCGAGGGTGACGAGAGCGAAGCCCTTCGCGTCTCGCTGACGCTCATCCGGGAGGAGCTGGCCCGGCCGCTTCATATGAAGGCGGCGCTCGGTGTGGCGGGACTCTCCCTCCTGGGAGCGCTCGCCCTCACGCTCGTCCGGAGCAGGCGCCGCGCTGACACGGCCCAGGACGCGTACGGCTCGTCCCAGGAGCTCGCGGACCCCTCCTCCACACCGGCCCCGGTGGTCTCTCGCGAGCAGGCCGCGGCGCTCCTCGGGGTCCGCCCGGACGCGCCTCGCGGCGTCATCGAGGCCGCCCTCCAGGCCCAGCTCGCGGAGAGGGACCCATCCCTGCTGCACGGGCTCGATCCGACTCTCCGCCAGCGCGTCCTCCAACAGCGCGAGGTGCTCACCCAGGCGGCGAACCTGTTGCTGGGGCGGCAGGAGCTTCCCTTGTCGGACGGCTCGAGCCGGAGCTGAGCCGAAGCGTGCCGGGTCCGGCGCCTCAGGCCGCCTGGCCCGGCTCCGCGTTGCGCGCCTTGGTCACCCACTCGCGCACCTGCTCGCGCAGCCGCTGGGGATCGAACGGCTTGTCCACCCGCGCGTTCTGCACCGTGTCCATGAAGGCCCTCGCGGCCGGCGTGAAGGCTCCACCGGTGACGAACACCATCCGGCGCGCCACTCCCGGCGCCGTCGCCGTCAGGTCCGCGTGCAGATCCATGCCCGTCAGGTCCGGCATCATCAGGTCGCAGAGGATGACGTCCACCTCCGCGCCCTTCGGCCCCTTGAGCAGCTCCAGCGCCTGACGCGAGCTCGTCACCACCTCCACGTCGTGCTCGCGCGCCAGCGTCCGCCGCAGCGCCGAGCTCACCATCACATCGTCATCGACAATCATTACCCGGCCACGCACGCGCGCACCCTCCTGCTCTTGTTGCATCTGACGCACTCCCTGCTGCTGCTGGGACGAGGACACGGGCGCCGCCGCGGCCCGCAGTGTCACACGAACTACCGTCCCCTTGCCCAGCTCGCTCTCCACGGCGATTTCTCCCCCCATGGCGGTGATGAATCGGTGACACAGGGCCAGTCCCAACCCCGTCCCCACACCCACCGGCTTTGTGGTGAAGAAGGGGTCGAAGATGCGACCCATGACCGCTGGGGGAATCCCACACCCGGTATCGCGCACCTCCGCCACCATCCGCGCCCCGTCCCGCCGCGTCACCAGACGGACCTCGTTGCTCAGCGCATGCCCCTCGGGCAGCGCCTGGGCCGCGTTGATGATGAGGTTGAGGAAGACCTGCGCCAGGCGGGACTCGTTGCCGTCCACCCACCCGGAGTCGCCGTACTCCTTCACCAGCCGGGCCCGGGGCGCCAGCTCGCTGCCGGCCAGCTTGGCGGCCGAGTCCAGCATCGCGTGCAGGTCCACCGGCCCCCGCGCGTCCTCGTCGCCCCGGGAGAACGTCTTCAGGTCCTGGACGATGCGCCGCACCCGATCCGCGCCGTGCCGGGCCTCGCCCAGCACCCGGTCGATGTCCTCGAGCCGCCGGCGGCCCGGAGCGCCCGCGGGCAAATCCCGCCCCAACGCCGCCGACTCCGCGAGGGCGTACTCCAGGTTGGAGACGATATAGGCCAGCGGGTTGTTGATTTCGTGGCCCACGCCCGCCGCCAGCGTGCCCACCGCGGCCATCTTCCCCGCCTGCACCAACTGCGACTGGGCCTGACGCAGGGCGCGCAGGTTCTCGTCCAGCTCGCGGTTGGCCGCGGCGAGCTCGCGCGTACGCTCATCCACGCGCGCCTGCAGCCAACGCTCGCGCCGCTTGAGCCGGCTCATCTGCAACACGTACCCACCCAGGGCCAGCGCCCCCACGCCCAGCGCGCAGAGCGCGTAGAACGCCAGCGTCTCGCGGAAGCGCGGGATGACGCTCAGCTCCACCACGGCCCCGGGCTCCGTCCACACCCCGTCCCGGTTGGCCGCCGTCACCACGAAGCGGTACTCGCCCGGAGACAGGTTCGTATACGAAACGGTGCGCCGATCCTCGGCATCCACCCAGTCCGGGTCGTGGCCCAGCAACCGGTAGCGCAGCGGCAGCCGCGTGGAGTCTCCCAACGAGAGCGCGGTGAAGCGGAACTCCACGTCCCGCTGCCCGGGCTCCAGCACCAGCCTGCCCGAGGGCGGCACCGGCCGGCCCCGCACCCGCACCTCCTCCAGGCGCGGCTCGGCCGCGGGCCAGCGCACCACCATCCGCTCTGGATCCACCGCCACCACGCCGCGCAGCGTGGGGAACCACAACCGCCCGTCGCGCGAGCGCCACCCCGCGGGGAACAGGCCCCCGTTGCACTCGGAGCTGCGCATGCCGTCGCGCCGGTCGAAGAAGACGGGCCGCACCGTGGGGCGCAGACCCTCGGCCACCTCCTCCAGCTCGCGCCGGGACACCCGGGAGATGCCGCGGTTGCTGCTCATCCACAGGAAGCCCTCCGAGTCCTCGAGCACGCGCAGGACGAAGTCCTCGTAGAGCCCCTGCGCGGTGGTGAAGCGGGTGAAGCGCCCGCCGCGCAACAGGGTGAGGCCCGAGCCCGAGGCCACCCACAGGCCTCCCCGAGGATCCGCGTACAGGTCCAACACACGGTTGCCCGTCAGCCCGTCCGCCGAGGTGTAGCGGGTGAAGGTGTCGCCCGACAGCCGGTACAACCCCCCGAAGGCGCCGAACCAGAGCGTCCCCTCGGAGTCCTCGGCCATGGTGACGACGGGCAGCGCCGCGCCCGACGGGGCGCCCTGCTCCGCGCCGAAGTGCGTGAAGGTGCCCTGGCGCAACCGGCTCAGGCCCGTGCCGGTGCCGAACCACACGTCCCCGCGCGAGTCCGCGAAGATGGAGTAGATCAACTCGTCCGGCAGTCCCTGCTCGCGACCTACCCGGGAGAAGCCCCGGCCGTCGAAGAGGAAGGCGCCCCCGGTGGTGCCCACCCACAAGCGGCCCTCCCGGTCCTCGCAGAGGGAACGGACGTTCGCGTGGGGCAACCCCTGCTCCGGGCCGAAGTGGGTGGACACCCCGTCCTTCAGGCGCGTCACCCCGCCCGCGAAGGACCCCACCCACACCGCCCCCTGACGATCCTCCAGCACCACCGAGGTCAGCTCGTCCTGGATGCCCTCGGGCTGGCCGAAGGTGACGAAGGGCGCGTCCCGCAACCGGCTGAGCCCTCCCATCATCGTCCCCACCCAGAGGGAGCCCTCGCGATCCTCCAACAGGGAGAGCACCGCCGAGTTGGAGAAGCCCTGCTTCGGACCGAGCACCGAGAAGGTGCCCCCCGACAGGCGCGCCAGCCCGCCCGTGTCGGTGCCCACCCACAGGTTGCCGTCCCGGTCCTCCGCCAGGGCCATCACCTTGTCGTCCGGCAGCCCGTCGCGCGTGGTGAAGAGCCGGGCCTGCCCCTCGCGAAGGCGCACGAGCCCCGCGTCCGTCCCCATCCACATCGAGCCATCATGGCCCTCGAGCAGCGCCCGCACCGTCGCCCGGGCCGCGGCTCCCGGCAGACGCACCGGCTCCACCCGCTCCCCGGACAGCCGCACCAGTCCCTTCCCCGTGCCCACCCACAGCACCCCGTCATGATCCACCCGCAGCGCGTACACCCACTCGGAGGGCAACCCCTCCGCGGTGCCGTAGCGCCGCGCCTGGCCCTCGCGCACGTGGAAGAGCCCCTCCTGCGCACCTACCCACAGGCCCCCGTCCAAGGCGCGCACCAGCGCGGACACCTCCACCTCGCCCGGTCCCGCCGGAGCCATGCGCTGGAAGCGGCCCTCCCGGTACGAGAGCAGTCCCCGCCCCGTTCCCACCCACAACGTGCCGGACGCGTCCTCGACGAGGGCGCGGATGACCTCGTCGCGCAGCTCGGGCGTGTTGCGCCTGTCGTAGACGGTGAAGTGCACGCCGTCGAACCGGGCCAGGCCCTCCCACGTGGCCACCCACAGGTAGCCGTCACGCGTCTGCGCGAGCGCGAAGCCGGTGTTCTGCGGCAGCCCGTCCTCGTCCTTCCAGGTGTCGTGGCTGTACTGCGTGACGCGACGGGCGGGGTCCAACGCGAGCGCGGGACCGCCCAGGCCCATGAGCACCGTCATGACCAGCCCCAGCAGGCCGTGCACCCCGTCTCGTCGCATTCCAGTCACCATGTGCCATGTTCGACGTCCCTGGAGCAAACCCCATCCCGGGAACTCCCGCCGCACGCCGGGCCGCCCCTTCTTCCCTGGATTCCAGGAAACCTGGGGGCAGGCGGCCAGACGAGCCCCAGCCGCGATGGCGCTTCCACTTCATTTGAAGGTGCTAGCTTCGCCCATTCTCCGTGATGAACGCCACGAGCCCCCGGGCAACGCCCGACCCCGCCCCCGAGCCCCCCGCGCTCGCGCCTCCGCCGGAGGAGCCCCGCCGCCGACCCCGTCACCGCTCGGACTGGCCCCGCCGGGCGAACCAGGTCTCGGTGGTGGCGCTGCTCGTCTTCGAGTTCACCGTGAGGGGCAACGACAGTCCCTGGCGTGAGGTGGTGGCCACGCTGCTGGCCGGAGCGGTGGTGGCCACCTTCGCCGGGGAGCTGGTGCGCGATGGCTGGGCCTTCCGCCTGAGGCTGTGGCGCCACCGGTGGCCGGACCTGCTCTTCGCCGTACCGGCGACGCTGTCGCTGGGCGCGGGGAGCCCCCGGGGCGCGGCGACCCTGGTGGCCCTGCGCCTGCTGGCTCGCGAGCTCATCGATCTGGTGGCGTGGCGCCCGGCGCGGCCCGTGCTCCAGGCCCTGCTGCAGCGCCCGCTGCCGCTCCTGTGCCTCTCCTTCCTGCTCACCATCGCCGTGGGCACGCTGGGGCTCATGTTCCCCGCGGCCACGCGGGACGGCACGGGCGCGCCCTTCCTCGTGGCGCTCTTCACCGCCACCAGCGCCTCGTGCGTGACGGGGCTGGCCGTGGTGGATACCGGGAGCTACTTCAGCACCTTCGGCCATTGGGTGATTCTCGGCCTCATCCAGGTGGGCGGCCTGGGCATCATGACGCTCACCACCACGCTGGCCCTGGCCTTCCGCAGCCAACTGTCGGCGCGCACGCGCGGGGCCATGCAGGAGATTCTCGAGGAGGAGACGGTC
The DNA here is from genome assembly GCF_016859125.1 of Archangium violaceum. NCBI lineage: Bacteria > Pseudomonadati > Myxococcota > Myxococcia > Myxococcales > Archangiaceae > Archangium > Archangium violaceum. Next base: position 2,454,920 of record NZ_CP069338.1, read on the forward strand.
CAGGGCTTCCAGCGGCTGCTCTACTCCATGTCCCTCATCACCGTGACGCTGGAGGTGCTGGGCGCGCTGGCCCTCTACCCCTCCATGGCACTGGCCCCGGATGGCCGGGCGCTGGCCGCCTCGGAGCGCGTCTTCTACGCCCTCTTCCACGCGGTGAGCGCCTTCTGCAACGCGGGCTTCGGCCTCTACCCGGACGGCCTGATGCGCTTCGTGGGAAACCCCGGCGTCAACCTCACCGTCATCTCCCTCATCACGCTGGGGGGCCTGGGCTTCCCCGTCGTCACCTCGCTGCTGGACTGTGGGCCGTGGAAGGAGCGCGGCGTGCGCGGGGCCTGGCGCGGCCTGCCGGTGCACTCGCGCGTGGTGCTCCTCACCAGCGCCACGCTCGTGGTGGGGGGCACGCTCGCCTGGCTCGTCCTGGAGTGGAACCACTCGCTGGCGGGGCTCTCCCTGGGACAGCGGCTGTGGGCCAGCCTCTTCCAGAGCGTGTCGCTGCGCACCGCGGGCTTCAACTCGGTGGACTTCGCGAAGCTGGGCACGCCCATGCTGCTCTTGTGCCTAGTGCTGATGTTCATCGGCGGCTCGCCGGGAGGCACCGCGGGCGGGGTGAAGACGACGACGGTGGCGGTGCTCGCCCTCACCTTCCGGGCCCTGCTGCGCAACCGCTCCGAGGTGGAGGTGATGGGACGCAGCATCCCCCCGGCCACCGTGTACCGGGCGTGCGCGGTGAGCCTCATCTCCTTCGGCCTGCTCTTCGGCCTGGCCTTCCTCCTCTTCGCCGCCGAGCCCCACCTGCCCTTCCGCGACCTGCTCTTCGAGGCGGTGAGCGCGTTCGGCACCGTGGGGCTGTCCACCGGCGTGACTCCGCAGCTGTCCGCCACGGGCAAGCTGGTGGTGTGCGCGCAGATGTTCGCCGGGCGGCTGGGCCCCTTCACCCTCGCGCTCGCCCTGGGGCTGTCCAAGGCGCGCGCCAGCTACAGCTACCCCTCGACGAAAATTGTCGTGGGCTGAGGAACGATGATGCGCAGGACGTACGTGGTGGTGGGCCTGGGGCAGTTCGGCGAGCACGTGGCACGGCGCCTCTCCGAGGCCGGCGGCGAGGTGCTGGCCGTGGATCGCTCGCTCGAGCGCGTGGAGGCCCTCAAGGACGTGGTGGCCCAGGCGGTGCGCGCGGACTGCACCTCGGAGGAGGCCCTGCGCGTGCTCGGGGTGGGCAAGGCCGAGGTGGCCGTGGTGGCCCTGGGCGAGGAGGACTTCGAGGCCGCCGTGCTGGGCACCGCGGTGCTCAAGGGGCTCGGGGTGAAGACGGTGGTGGCGCGCTCCTCCAACCGGCAGCGGGGAAAGATTCTCGCGCTCGCGGGCGCCACCCGCGTGGTGTACCCGGAGGCGGAGATGGGAGATCAGCTCGCCCGCCTGCTGCTGCACTCGAGCATGCAGTCGAGCACCGAGCTGCCCAACGGCTACGCGCTCGCCGAACTGCGCGTCCCCGAGCACGCCGCGGGCAAGAGCCTGCAGGAGCTGCGGCTGCGGCAGACGCACGGGCTGAACGTCATCGCCATCCAGCACCGGGGCGTGGTGAACGAGCCCATCCCCGAGGCCATGCTCCACGCGGGAGATGTGCTCCTGCTGGCGGGCAAGGGCGAGCGGGTGGCCGCGCTCGCGCGACTGTGGGACCCGGGCCGCTAGCGGCTCAGACCCGCTCGACCTTCGAGAAGATGCGCCGCAGCAGCGCCTCTCCGTCCGAGCGCGGCGGCGCCGAGGACACGAACGACGGCAGCGCGGGGTCCTCGGACCGCGGGGGCCTGGACTCGAGCGCCGCGGGCGGGAGGCCCAGACACCCGGTGCCCGGGTGGGTGCATGGATGCTGTCCGGTCTGGTGCAACATGGAGAGCCTCCCGGGAAGGAATGCGGCACCGGACGAAGTCTGCACTCCGGGTCTGACATGCCAGGTTGGGAAGAGCAGGGTCTTCCGGCGTTCCACCGGGCAGGAAGCCGAGCCGCGCTTCACACTCCGTTGCAGCCGGATTCCACACACCCCCAGCTTGCCAGCGGACACTCGAAAGGAGTCCGACACATGAAGACCGTCATCCGGATTGGCTTGTGTGCGGCGGCGCTGTGGGGTGGCGCGGCCCTGGCAGGAGAGGACTGGAAGCAGCCGGGCGCCGGCGGCTCCGGCCTGGAGCAGGATCGGTCGATCTACCGGGCCGAGGACAGGGGAGCGGACACGGGCGTCTACGTCCTCCTGGGAGGCGGCACGGAGGGCTACACCGGCACGAACGCCTCCGCCCTGAACCCGGGCTTCGCCTATGGCGCCACCGTCGGCGTCAAGCCCTCGAGGATGCTGGGCTTCGAGCTCAACTACAACGGCGCCTTCAACGACGTCGACCTGGCGGGGCCGGGGGGCACGGCGGATGGCGCGGACATCATGCGTCAGGGCGGCCAGGCGGCGATCACCCTCGGGCTCACCACGACGAAGCTGCAGCCCTACGTGCTGGGCGGCATCGGCATCCAGAACTACAACGTCCGCGGCACCAGCCCGGTGTTCGGCTTCGAGGATGACACCAGCGGGTACGTGCCGGCCGGCGTGGGTCTGCGCTACAACATCGGCCCGCTGATCACCGCGGACGCGCGGGTGGACTACAACATCCCGTTCGCCCAGGACTTCGCACCCGACAACGACGTGGGCGACGGACGCTACAGGGCGCTGCTGCAGCTCGGTGGAACCTACTGACGTGCCGGCCCATCTCCACGCGGCAACGAGGGGAGGCCCGGGGCTACGTGCCCTCGGGTCTCCCCGTTGACGTTCCCGGGCTCACTCAGGAGAAGCGCGCCATGAAGGCGCCCAGCTTCGCGCCCGCCTCGCGCGTCGCCTCATCCAACCGCCTCGGCCCCGCCGGCAGTTGCATCGCCAATTCCACCAACGCTGGCTTCATCTCGTCCCAGGCCGCGTGGGACTCCGCCTCGCTCCCGAAGTGGCGGGCGTGCACCAGCCACCCCGAAATGCCACACGTCAGCGCGTAGAACGAGCGCTCCGGGTCCTCCTCCAGCGTGAGGCGCAACCCCGCCGGGTGCTCCTCGTCCCGGACGATGGTACCGCCTTCCGCGCCTCCCAGCCCCAACGTCCGCCCCTCTTCCACCGGCCTCCAGCTCTGCTCGTCGCTCATCGCCTCTCGTGCCTCCCACTCGGGGTCCACCCTGTTCCACCCGGGGGCCGAACGGCAACCACCCACTCGTGCGCCAACGGGCGACCAGGCGATTCCCTCCCCGGAGCCCCTCGATTTTCCCTCGATTAAACCCGCCTTATCCCCCGCACTCCGCGTATGGAAATCCGCCCCTGACTCCCTGAACAACCCGGAAGTCACCGCACCATCCACACGAGCACATGTCTGGAATGAAGGACCGGGCGGATTGTCGGAGTAGCGCCTCCCAGGCCGCCTGCACAGCAGGCGATTACCCCATCGAGTAAGAGGAGCCCGACATCCATGAATCGCATCACCATCGCCGTCCTGATGCTCTCCACCGCCGTTGGCTGTGGAACGAGCCGTAGCGCGACCGGGGGGCGCGCGGAGCGTGAAGGAAACGGCACCGTGACAGGCATCATCTCTCTGGCCGACGAGGTGGGCCCGAAGACCGGGGACTTCTGCGAGGGCCTCACCGTGAAGGTGGCCTACGCGGACGCACCCGAGGACGTGCTCGGCAGCCGCATGGTGAAGGTCAGCCGCGGCCGCTGCAGCTACCAGGTTTCCGGCCTGCCCAGCGATGGCCCGGAGCTGCAGCTCACCGTGACGCCGTCGCCGGACTGGAAGTGTGGCAACGCGGGCACGCCAACGCTCGAGCCGGCGCAGCAGCCCCTCAAGCTGCGGGACTACCAGGCGGAGACGCGTGACTTCCGCGTGACCTGCGAGACGCCGTCGGCCGAAGCCGCGCAGCAGTGAGGTCGTAGTCACCCCTTCGTCCCACCGGGCCCCGGAACGAGCAGCGCACCGGGGCCCGGTCACTACCCACCGCGGGCGTCACGGCTCAGGTGGCACTTCTTGTACTTCACCCCGCTGCCGCACCAGCAGGGCTCGTTGCGCCCGGGACGATCCTTCCTCCGGGGCGCGGGGAGCGGAGGCAGCGACTCCAGCACGCTCTGGAACATCGCCACCAGCCGCCGACGTGCACGCAGGGCCCGTTCGACCTTCTCCCGCTGCGCCCCGCTGAGCGTCCCTCCGAGCGTCTCGATGGCCATCGCCAGCTCGATGACGGACTGGTGGGCGAAGAGATCCTCCTCGTCCTCCGCCACCGAGCACGCATCCAACGCCCGGACCAGGGGCTCGAGCGTCCGCGCGTCGCCGTAGCGCGCCAGGTTCATCGCCCCCTGGACGGGGTCCTCCTCGAACTGCTGGAGGAGCGCCGCGTAGATGCGTTCATCCTTCACACCGCCCCGTGACAACAGGGAGAGCAGCCCGAAGCGCTCGTCCGGGGTCCGGGCACGGGCGAGCGCCTCCAGGGCCACGGGAGTCACCGCCGGCCCCAGCTCCTCCAACCCGGACAGGAGCGTGTCATAGAACACCTCCCCAGGCATGGAGCGCATGAGTTGCTCCACCAGGGCGGGCACGGCCGCGAGGTCCCTCCGGCGAACCAGCAACCTGGCCGCGTGGATGGGCGCGAAGCCTTCTCCCGGAGCCCTCATCTCGGCCAGTGACGCGTCGCTCAGGATTTCCACCAGCGGCGCCACCACCTCGGGGCCTCGCGAAACGATGTCCGAGCTCAAGTCCTCGGGGAGCTCCGCCGTGTGCTCCAGCAACCGGCGCACGAGCGCACGAGCATCACCGGCCCGCATCGGACCCACCTCCCTGGAGCGAGGAGCGAACCTCCTCCACGAGCAGGGGATCGCTCGCGGCCGCGAACTGCTCGGGCAGCGCCGAGAGGATCTGCCAGGCCCGCTCCCACCACCGCGCCAGCTCCTCCGGCGCCACCAGCCCCAGCCTGACGAGGAACTCGCCCCAGGGACGCAGCGCGAGCGCCGTGGCGGCATGGATGTGTGGATGCAGGGCCCGCTCCTCCACCATGCCGCGGACCCAATGCTCCAGGTCACTGAGCACGGGCAGCAGCAGGAACATGGCCCGCTCCGCCCTGCCATGGTGCCCGAAGGGGCCGGGCAACAGATTGAAGAACTCCGGGAAGAGCAGCTGCGTGCGCCCCAACGGCCACCCGTGCCGCGCCCGCAGCTCCGGCTCGAGGGCCATCACCAGGACCCGCTGCTCGTCGAAGAACGCCTCCGAGGACAGGTCGACCACCTGTTGGCCCGTCATGCGCAACCACTGCGCCCGGCCGGTGCGCAGCAGCAGCCCCTCACGCACCCAGAGCGGAACCACCTGGGCGAAGGGCACGAGGAGCGCATCCAGTTGATCCACGGACAGGTCCGGCGACTCCCGGAACGCCGCGTCCATGCAGGTGAGGACCGAACGCGTCACGTAGTCCACCCGGGTCCACTCGGCGACCGTCTCGTCGTCGCGCACCCGCGGCCACGCCTCCATCAGCCCCGCCCGCGCCTCATCGAGCCGCCCCCGGAAGAGACACCACTCGGCCAGCCGTGACACCAGCTCCGCGTCCCCCGTGAGCCGCGCCACGGACACGAGCGCCTCCTTCACATCCCGGCCCGGCAGGCGCAGGGCCAGCTCCGCGCGCCAGGTGCGCACCGCCGGCTCCGCGTCGTGCACCTTCGGAGCCCGCTCCTTCCACGCGTCCAGCAGCCCCTCGAACTCCGCGTACCGGCCGGCCGCCGACAGGGCCTCCTCGACGCGGCTGCCCACCTCGAAGGCATCCTCCTCGTCGAACCCCGGGTGACTGGCGGCCTCGCGCGCCAGTGCCAGCTTCTCGTCCACGGAGGCCTCCGCCAGACGCTCGTAGAAGGTCAGGGGCAACCCCGACGCTTCCCGCTCACTCCCGGTGGCCCCACTCGAATCCGTCGGGAGCCGCTGCCCCCGCGGTGCCTTGTCGTGCCGCTTGTTCCCCATGGCCGCCCACTGTAGACGTGACCGGAGAAGTTGGCACGAAAATATGACCTTTGATGTCGGGTGCACACCCGTGTGCTGCTGCCCCCTCGCCCAGAGGGAGAGGGGACTACCGCTCCGTGACCTGGAGGGTCAGCTGCTCGGACTCCGAGATGAGCTCCCGCATCAACTCCGCCGCCGGTTTCCCTCGAGACAACGCGGCCGCCTGACCCGACCAGAGCGCGATGAATCGGGAATCGCCCCGCGCCGCCGCCGCACTTCGCAACGGCGTCGTGGCCGCGTGTTGGAGCGGGTACGGAAGAAGCTCCTTCGTGTCCGCGAGCGCCTCCGTGAAGGCATTGGCGAGCCCACGGGCCGGACGGCCGGAGAAGGCTCGCGTCACCACCGTCATGTCGTCCCGCGCCTCCCGGAGCGCGGCCTTGTACACGGCGGCGATACCCGACTCGGGGCACGTCAGGAAGGCCGTCCCCAGCTGCACGCCACCCGCCCCGAGCACGCGCGCGGCGACGATGCCCCTCCCATCCATGATGCCGCCGCTCGCCACCACCGGGAGGCGCACGGCGTCCACCACCTGGGGAACCAGCGCCATGGTGCCCACCAGCGCCGCCTCGAAGGGCCCCGCGAAGGTGCCCCGGTGGCCACCCGCCTCGCTGCCCTGCGCGACCACGACGTCCACGCCCGCGGCTTCCAGCAACCGCGCCTCCCGCACCGTCGTGGCGGTCCCGGCGAGCACCATCCCGCGCGCCTTCAGCCGCTGGAGCACCTCGGCGGGGGGGATCCCGAACGTGAAGCTGAACACCCGGGCCCCGCTCTCGGCGATGGCGTCGACCTGCTCCTCGAAGGGCGGGAGCGGGGAGGCCGGCGGCTGGGGCGGAGCGAGCCCCAGCTCCTGATGGTAGCGGGCCAGCACCGCCAGCATCCGGCTCGGGTCGACCTCGCCGGGCGGGGGCAGGGGCGCGAAGAGATTGATGGCGAAGGGCCGGTCCGTGAGCTCGCGGACGCGGCGCGAGTGCTTCACGATGTCCTCTGGCTTCAGGTAGGCGGCCCCGGTGGAGCCCAGCCCGCCCGCGTTCGACACGGCGGCGACGAGCTCCGGCGTCGTGGCTCCGCCCGCCATGGGCGCCTGGATGATGGGGTGCTCGACTCCGAACAACGACGCGAGGTGACTCCAGGCGTTGGACCGGGGCATGCCGTCCCTCCCATGGGGTTCGGCCGCTACATTAAGAGCCCCGGTCCTCCGGGTCAGCACCGCGGTGCGTCTAGGGCACCGAAACCGTGTCGACGATGACGGTCAGGGAGTCGCGCAGCTCGGAGACGCTCTGCGCACGGAAGAACCCACCCTCGCCCGCCTTCGCGATGCTCTGGAGCATGGGGCTGTCCGTGCCGTAGCCCACGACGTACGTCTGCACGGGCTCGTGGCCGGGCCGGTCGCCACGCAGATCCATGTGCGACAGGAAGAAGGCCACGTCATCCATGAAGTTCTTGTTGCCCACGCCCAGACCGGCCGGCCAGTTGTAGTCGGTGTAGTCGCAGTCCGCCTTGGTGTACGTCCCGCTGGCGGGGGGATACTTCACGGCCTGGTCGCAGTAGTTGATGCCTCCCACGCTCGGGTTGTGCTCGGGGTCGGCCGGGTTGAACCGGACCGGCGACTCATCCGGGTGCGCGGCCCCCTGGGCGATGAGCAGCTCCATCATCTTGGTGATGGGCACCGAGTTGTCCTCGTAGCGGGGCGTGCCTCCCGTCACCACGACGACGGCCGTGCGCTGGTTGTCGAAGCAGATGGACCTGTCATCGCCCTCGGCCGCCTCCCAGGGCTGGCCCGGCAGATAGATTCCCCGCTCGTCATCGATGTACGGCGCCTTGAGCCACTCGTCGGGGGCGGCGGCCCAGGTCGCACCGAACTGGCCCGTGTACGGGTTGTCATAGGTGCCACCGTCGCAGCATCCCGGCCAGCCCCAACCCGGATCAATGGGCTGCGCGAACCAGTTGCCCCACTGGTTGTCCAGCATCTGGGAGGAGAAGTAGCCGCCCAGGCCGAACAACGACTCACCGACGTTGCGGTCCAGGTTGCGGAATTGAATCTGATTGACGGCACGCATCAGACCGGCACGGTCGAGCGCCGTCTCGTCCACGGTGGGGGTGGACTTGTCACAGGTGGGGCTCATCCCCATGAGGAGCTCCGGCGGATCGAACCAACCCTGGTCCCTTCCGAGGGTGGCCAGTCCGATGCGCACGTTGGACGCCTGGGCGATGACGTCCTTGAGCGCCTTGCGCGCCACCACGAACTTGGGCGGACGCACGTTGAGGACACGGCCGCTGACGACCCACTTGCGGAAGGCCTCGGGAGGAAGCGGCGCCTCACCGGGATTCGGCTTCGGGCCATCGAGACCGGGCGAGGTCTGCGCGGAGACCATCGGGCCACGCCACCAGCCCCTGGTCGTCAGACACGTCATGCACTCGTCCATCATGGGCGAGTTGAAGTACGCGTCCTTCCAATTGGTGACGGTGTAGCAGGCCGTCAGCGCGTCGCCGTGCGAGTTCAGCGAGTTGAAGTCGCTGGAGACCGAGAACGGGTACTCATCCGTCTGCCAGGCCAGACGCCGCCCCCGCGAATGATAGAACCTGTCGGGCTCGAAGAACTTCGAACCCAGCGTGGAATCCGCGTCGATGCTGACGGAGCCATTCTTCGCCGGATCCGAGCTGTCCTTGTCGAACCAGCTCATCGCGGCGACCAGCGCCGGGTCCGTGCAGCCCGTGTTGATGTTGTGTCCGGCGGGCCCGTCACCGCCGAGATCGCCGGGGGCCGGGTCCTCGGGGGTGGGATAGAAGCCGGGCGTGAAGGCCTCGGGGAGATACTCGGAGTACTCCTGCATGGCCCCGTTGTTGTCCACCAGGAACATGACATTGGAGGGAGGAGACCCCTCGGCCAGACTCGCGACGGGGAACAACCCCGACACGCCAGCCGCCATGATTCCCACCGTCAAACCCAGCCGCTGCCCGGGCAGCCGCTTCCAAAAAACCTTCCCAATACCGGAATCATCGTGCATTCGGGGGCTCCTCGAACGGATTCGATGCTTGGTTATGGATACACCAATGAACATTCGAATCCAATGCCCCCGATCGGCATGGATGTTCTTTCCAGGATGACGCGGTGCGCTTCGAGGGCATGTTAGGACACATGCCCATGATCAGGTACGTCGCCCTGCTGCGCGGTATCAACGTGGGAGGAAACAAGAAGGTTCCGATGGCTCGGCTCCGCGAGCTGATGCAAGGACTCGGTTACACCGACGTCGCGACACTCCTCCAAAGTGGTAACGCCGTTTTCTCGAGCAAGGAGAAAAACACGGCGAGGCTTGTCAAACAGCTCGAGGCCGCCCTTGCCGAGACGTTCGGCTTCGAGGTCGCCGTCGTCATCCGGACGAGGGACGAGCTGGCCGCGGCGATCGAGGCCAATCCCCTCCCGGGTGCCGAGGACGCGCCCTCGCAATTCCTGGTGACGTTCCTGTCCGACGCGCCGGATCCAAAACGGCTCCGGGAGATCGACCCGGCGGCGTACCTGCCAGACGAATTCCGCGTGGTCGGGCGGGAAATCTACGCCCGGTTTCCCAATGGCATCCGGGATTCGAAGCTGGCCACCCTGCTCGGCGGAGCGCGATGGGGAGTCACCGCGACGGCACGCAATTGGAATACCGTCACGAAGCTCCTGGAGCTCGCCAACAAACACACAGCGCCTCCACGTGGATGACAGACATTCCCCGGGGAAATCACTTACGCGCTGGGGTGCCTGGACGTGATGCCCGGCTCGAAACAGCCGGGCATCACGTTTCACATCACACGGCCCGTCCTCAGTTGGTCGTGAGGCGCAGACCGTAGACGCTCAGGATCTCATTGACCGGCTGGAAGTACGTCGTGCCGCCCGAGGTGCAGTTGCCCGAGCCGCCGGACGTCACGCCCTGCGCCTGGCTGCCGGAGATCCACGAGCCGCCCGAGTCACCACCCTCGGCGCAGGCGTTGGTCCGGGTGAGACCCGAGACCGAACCCTGGGGGTAGTTGACGGTGCTGTTCTTGGCCTGGATGGTGCCACACCTCCAACCCGTCGTGGAGCCGGAGCGGCACACCGAAGCGCCCACCGCGGCCTCCGAGGAGCCGGTGACGGACACGGTGGTGCTGCCGCTGTAGCGGTTCACCACACCACGGGGCGTCCAGTTGGCGTTGACCTTGACCCAGGCGTAATCATTGCCAGGGAAGGACGAGGCCTGCACGGTGCCCTGCGCCACCCGGTTGGAGCCGGAGGTGGTGGTGCCGCGGGCGCCACAGTGACCCGCGGTGACGAAGCCGCCGGTCACGGAGAAGCCAATCGAGCAACGCGAGCTGCCAGGGTAATAGGCATCACCACCGCGCACGTCGTACAGCGGGCGGGGCCGCTCGGCCGAGGGGAGCACGAGGATGGAGCCATCCTTCTTGTCGGCGCGGGCGAGGAACTCATCCACGCGGGACTTCGACATGGCCGAGTCATCGGCGAGCACGACGACGGTGTTCGTGGCCACGTCGACGTACCAGGCGTGGATGGCCGGGTCGGCCTCGGAGGCGCCGCGGTCCAGCTCCTCCTTGATCTGCTCGAGCTGCTTCAGGCTCCGGGTTACCAGCCGCGGCTCGGCGCCAGCGAGACGAACGCGCTCGGCGCTGGCCTCATCCGTGACACCGACGATGAGCTTGCTGCCATCCTCGTTCAGCCAGGCGCCGCCGAAGCCCTCACCCAACTCCTTGTTCAGCCTGCTCTCGAGGCGGGGAGCCGCCGCCTCGACGGCCAGACGCTGACGGACCTGCGCCTCGGAGAGGCCGAAGTCCCGCTGCATCGTGGAGATGACCTCCGGCGACACCTTGGCGAGCTCTGCATCATCCGCGGAGGCCGCCGCGGCGGTCATCGGGATGCCTTGGATTGCCAGTCCAGCGAACAGCGCCGTCATGGTGGACAGAGCGTTGAGCTTACGGATCATGGACTTCTCCCTCGGGGGTTGTGGCCTTTCAGCCAGGGGTGGGGGACGTGAGCGCGAACTCACGCGGGAGAATCTCTACGCTCAACCATTAAAACCATCAATACCCGGAAAGCCGATTTCGACAACCTGGTAGTATTTTGTAATGCGGTTGCAACATCGTCATGACCGTCCGCGTTGCAGGAATCGAACCGGGAACGAAAGACTCCAAACAAAGACAATGAGCGAGAAGGCCGTGATGCTTGTCATTTCAACGCATCACGTCAGACAAACGGAGAACGACCTCGCGGCGCTTCTTCCTCGACGGGCTCGCGGCTTCCGACCGGTAGGTAGGGAGGCCCGCCCCCTCTCCGTCTTCCCGGGTACGTGTTAGGGTCGAACCCGGCTTGAGTGGAACCCTGGTGGGATTGATACAGCGCGTCATCGTTTGCGTCCTCGTGAGCGGGAGCGCGAGCAGTGCGGCTCACGCGGAGCCGTGGAGCGCCGTGCTGCGGACATCCTCTCCAGAAGATGAGGCGCTGGAGGGCCGCATCCGGGGGCAGATCAGCGACCTCCCCCTGGTACTGAAGGTGGACCCGGGACCCGAACCCGGCCCGGACGCCGCGGAACAATGGAGGGCCGTCGTGGCCCTGGCCGAGCATCACCAGGCCCGTGCGGTGATCTGGTTCAGCCACACACCGCGAGCACTCGTCATCCACATCGCGGAGCCCGCCACGCGACGGATGCTCGTCAGGCGGCTCCAGCACCAGGAGCCCCCCACGACGTTGAGCCGCTCCGCGACGGCCGAGACCGCCGCCCTGGTGGTGCGCTCCGCGTTGAAGGCGTTGGATGCACGGCTGCCCGTGGGAGAGCCCGTGGAGGTGGCGCTCGAGCCGGAGGTGCCGCCTCCTCCTACTCCGCTCCCTCCTCCTGCTCCGCTCCCTCCTCAGAACCGCGAGGCCTCCCCCTGGACGCTGGCCGTGGGTTGGCAGGCATCCCTCGACGGGAACAGTCCACGAGGCCAACAGGGGCTCCAGCTGGGACTGGGATGGGAGAGAGGATGGCTGCGTGCGCGCGTGCTGCTGCTGGCGAGCCTCCCCGCCCACCTCACCGATGAATACACCCGGGTCTCCCTGTCGAGACACGCGGCCAGCGTGGTGGTGGATGCGTCCCCGCTGTCCACGGAGCGATTCCGTCTGGGCGCGGGCCTGGGCGTGGGCGTCGCGGGCTTCCTGCGGAGCACCGAGTCCCTGGCACCCGCGGCCGAGGCGTCTCCCCCCCGGCTCACCCCCACCCCCTACGCGAGCCCGGAGCTCTCGGCTCGCTGGCGCACGGGCCCGGTGGCTCTGGAGACGTCCGTGGCCGTGGACGTGCTGGCCGGAGTACCCACCCTGACCTACCAGCGGGCGCAGTCGGTCGTCGTCCGGAACCGGCTCTGGGGCGTGCAGCCGCGCCTCGGACTGGCGCTGGTCCTCGGGTCCCCATGAAAACCCATGACCCGAAATCGCCCGGCCCTCCCTCCATCGGGCCGATGACGGCATTGAGCAGGGAGGGACTGCGCGCGGTCGGGTCTCCCGAGGACAAGCGCATCCAGGCGGTATTGGCGGGAGAGCGGGACGCGGCCGAGTCGCTGTTGACGGAGCTGTTGCCACGCGTGCGCAACCTCGTGCGCTACCTGCTGCGCGGGGACTCGGACGTGGACGACATCGCCCAGGAGGCGCTGATCGCCATCCTGCGAGGGCTGCCCACCTGGCGCCGGGAGGGCTCCTTCAAGTCCTGGGCGGACCGGGTGGTGGTGCGGGTCACCTTCGCGGCGCTCAAGAAGGTCCGCGCCGATCAGCAGCAGAGCGGCGGGGACGTGGTGGATCTGGTGGCGGTGCCCTCGGAGGACGCACCGCCGGACGACTACGTCTTCCGGCGTGACATGGTGAAGTTGCTCGACAGGCTGTCCGACGAGCGTCGGCATGCCCTCGTGCTTCATTACGTCCTCGGGATGAGCGTGCCGGAGATGACAGAGGAGCTGGGCATCCCCTTCGAGACGGTGCGCAGCAGGTTGCGTCTGGGAAGGGGCCAGCTCCGGGAGCTTTACGAGAAGGAGTCGAGCCGTGGGGGGAGTCAGGAATGAGTCGCTCGACCGATGAGCACGAGGAGCCGTTCGAGCTGCTCGGATTGTTGGACGAGAGCTCCGGGCCCGCCCGGCGCATCTCCCGGCAGCGGTCCGCCGAGCTCGTCCAGGGGGCACTCGCCACGTTCGAAACGCAACCGGCTCCGAAACGAAGACGGTGGAACGCCCGGAAGGGCATGTGGGTCACCGGGGCGTGCCTGGCCCTGGCGGGCTCGGCGGCGGCGGGTATCTGGCAATGGCGTTCGTCTCCCCCCTCGGAGCCCGCGCCGCGGATGGCCCTGGCGCCCGAGGAACCGGCACCCGCCCGGATGGAACCCACTCCCACGCCGGTGGAGCCCGCCCCCGCGCTGGTGGAGCCCGCCGCGGTAGTGCGTCCGTCCCCGCCGGCGCCCAGGGCCCGGGCCCGGGTCGCCGCCGCCGAGCCGGAGGACGTGTTGCGCCAGGCCAACGAACGGCGGGCCCAGGGCCGGTGGCGCGAGGCGGAGACGCTCTATCTGCGGGTCATCCAATCCTCTCCAGGCACGACGTCGGCGTACGTGGCGCACGTGGCGTCCGGGGTGCTGCGGCTGGAGCACCTGGGAGACGCGCGAGGCGCCCTGCGCCAGTTCCAGCAGGCGCGGCGGATGCAGCCGGGGGGCTCGTTGAGCGAGGAGGCGAGCCAGGGCGTGGCGGCGGCCTGGCGGGCGCTCGGAGACGAGGCGCGTGAAGCGCGGGCCCTGGAGGAGTTCCTCGCCGCGCACCCGGACTCCCTCTTCGCCGAGCAGGCCAGGCGCCGGTTGAAGGAGCTGTCCTCGACGGCCCAATGACAGACACCTCCGCGAGGACACACATGCCTTGGCGCTTCGGACTTCTGCTCGCGCTGGTCTCGGGAGGAGGCTGGAGCTGTTCCCTCGTGGATCCGGTGGCCTCGTTGCACGACCCGGAGGGTGATGGCCGGAGCGAGTACTGCGCGGGACAGGGCTCCACCGGGTTCGTGGACCTGGCCGCCCAGACCTTCCAACACGCGCTGTGCACCTGCGAGGGGCTGACGGTCAGCACCCCCTTCGTCACCGATGCCTTCCGGAGCTCCCAGGGCCCCTGGTCTCCCGGGGGAAGAGGCGCGTCCATCGGGACGAATGGAGATTTCTCCAACGCGGCGTCGATGCAGGTGGGAGGCTCGCTCCAGGTAGGAGGCACACGCGGCATCCAGGCCGCCACGACCCTGTCCATCGCGGGCGAGCTGCGAACCCGTGGCTCGCTGGAGGGCAATGGCCCCGTGTCGGTGGAGGAGGACGCGCACGTCGGAGGCGACATCACCCTCGGCGAGCTGACGGTGGGCGGGATCCTGACGCTCCCGCCGGAGCGCAACCTCTCCGTGTCGGGTTCGTTCCAGGTGTCCGAGCTGCGACGCGAGCCCGTGGCCCCCCTTGCGCCTCCGTGCCCATGCGACGCGTTCGACGGCGAGGACATCGGAGCGCTCGTCAGCGGCCACGTCACCGACAACCACAACGCCTCCATCGGGCTCGACCCGGCGGCGCTGGATGGCTTCTCGGAGGACCGCACCCTGGAGCTTCCGTGCGGACGGTTCTATCTGAGCCGCATCGCGGGTACGGGCTCGGCGAAGCTCGTCGTGAGGGGTCGGAGCGCGTTGTTCGTCGGAGGGGATGTGGACGTGGGGCGCCGCTTCGAGGTGGCGCTGCTCGAGGGCGCGGAGTTGGATCTGTTCATCGCGGGCCGGCTGTTCGCGGCGGAGCGGCTCTCGCTGGGCTCGGCCCGCTTTCCCTCGCGCCTGCGCGTCTACGTGGGCGGCCCCGGCTCCTTCGAGGTACCCGCCTCGAGCCTGCTGGCGGGCAACTTCCATGCGCCCGAGGCCAGCATGGACATGAGTGAGAAGCTCGAGCTCTTCGGCGCGCTGCTGATCGGCCGGCTGGCCTCTTCGGGGGAGGTGTCCATCCATTACGACCTGGATGTGCTTCCACCCCCCACCCTCTCCCATCCCCCAGAAGGGTGAGACGACGAGTTTTTTGACCCGAAGCGACAACCGGCCACCTCCATGCCCGATAACCAGCGAAACGCTGGAAACCCGCTTGAGCGGAGGAGCCGTCTTTGTCCTATATCGCATCTCCCTTCCGCAAACTGGCCGTGGGAGCAGCCTTCCTCTCGTCGCAGATCGCATGCTCCGGTCAGCCCGAGGTCCCCGCCGAGGAGACGGAGGGCACGCGGGAGCAGGCCGCGCTCGCCACCCGGGTCGTCGGCTACTTCCCCACGTGGAATGGTGACGTCAACGCCATCCCGTACGACAAGCTCACCCACATCAACTACGCCTTCGTCGTGCCCACCGCGCAGGGAGGCCTCACGGGGCCGGGCAGTGGGGACAGCCGGCTCAGGTCGCTGGTGCAGAGCGCGCACTCGCGAGGCGTCAAGGTGTCCATCGCGGTGGGCGGCTGGAACGACGGGGACGACTCCGGCTTCAGGAGTCTGGCCGCCAACGCCAGCACGCGCACGGCCTTCGTCAACAACCTGGTGAACTACGTGACGCAGGCCGGGTTGGACGGAGTGGACATCGACTGGGAGTACCCGGATCCGGGAACCGAGTCCCAGAACTTCGCGCTGTTGATGAAGCCGCTCCAGCGGCGGTCAGCGCGTGCTGCGCCTGTACGCCAAGAACCATGGCGCGGCGGAGATCGGCTCGGGCGCCGTCTCCGGCTGGACGAAGTACACCCTCCCCAACATCCACTTCTCCAACGGCTACATCGAGGTGGGCGTCTACAGCGATGCCCTGGCGAACAACTGGGCGGCCCTCGACCAGTTCGAACTCGTCAAGCAGTGAACCCCTGAGACCAAGTAATCCTGGAAATAATAGCAACAACCGCATATCACGGCAGTCCCC
Organism: Archangium violaceum; assembly: GCF_016859125.1. NCBI lineage: Bacteria > Pseudomonadati > Myxococcota > Myxococcia > Myxococcales > Archangiaceae > Archangium > Archangium violaceum. The sequence goes on from NZ_CP069338.1 coordinate 2,470,886, forward strand.
CCAAGGAGTATCGAATGGCTTTGAACGTCAAGAAGGCACTGCGCAGCCGTTGGATGTTGATGGCCGGAGTTGGAAGCCTGCTGCTGGGAGCTTCCGCCTGCTCGCCCGAGGCAGCGCTCGCTCCGGAAACGCCGGAATCACTGAAGCAGCCCCTGGCGGCCCCCATCGGGCAGACCATCTGGCTGAAGGCCTGTCTGACCGGGAAGTTCGTCTCGGCGGATGGCAACCTCGGAGCGACGGCGCCGCTGGTGGCGGACCGCGCCGCGGCGGCGGGCTGGGAGTTGTTCCAGATCGTCGATGCGGGCAACGGCACCATCGCGCTGCGCGTCAGCGAGACCGGCAAGTACGTGTCTGCCGACACGAACCTCGGAGGCCAGCTCGTCGCCGACCGCACCGCCATCGGTGACTGGGAGCGCTTCACGTGGGTGGACTTCGGCAACGGCACCATCGGCCTGATCGCCAAGAGCACGGGCAAGTACGTGTCGACCGACACGAACCGCGGCGCGAACGCGCCCCTGTACGCGGACCGCACGACCGCCGGCTGCTGGGAGGCGTTCTCCTTCGGAACCTCTGGAGGCACCGGGGGCTGGAAGCAGATCTGGAGTGACGAGTTCAACGGCACCAGCGTGGACACGTCCAACTGGAGCTACATCACCAACATCCACGTCAACAACGAGCAGCAGCAGTACACGACCTCGCCCAACAACGTGCAGGTGAGCAACGGCACGCTGAAGCTCATCGCCCGCCGCGAGTGGAACAACGGCTACCCGTTCACCTCGGGCCGCCTGGAGAGCGCGGGCAAGCGCGAGTTCCGCCACGGCGCCATCGAGGCGCGGCTCAAGATGCCCGTGGGCCCGGGCCTGTGGCCGGCGTTCTGGCTGCTCGGCAACGACATCAACCAGCCGGGGGTGGGTTGGCCGGCGTGCGGCGAGCTCGACATCATGGAGAACGTCGGCTACGGCGATTGGGTCTCCGGCGCCCTGCACGGCCCGGGTTACTCCGGCAACACGCCCATCAACGGCCGGTTCTACCCGAGCTCCCCGGTCAGCAACTGGCACACGTACCGCACCGAGTACTCGCCGACCGACATCAAGTGGTTCATCGACGGCCAGCTGGTCAAGACCACGCTGAAGTCGGAGGTCACCCGGTACGGCAACTGGGTGTACGACAAGCCCATGTTCATCATCCTGAACCTGGCCGTCGGTGGCGACTACCCGGCCGGAGTCAACGGGGCCAGCCAGCCGTACCACGGCGTGCCGCAGTCCACGGCGGACCTCATCGGCCAGACGCCGCAGGCGTTCGAGGTCGACTGGGTGCGCGTCTATCAGTGGCAGTAGTTGGGTGAGGCAACGCGGCGGGGTTGGAGGTGGGGTCCAGCCCCGCCGCCGCGCTCAGCCCTCCCGGGGTTCCACGGTGGACCGCCCATTCGGGGGCGAGAACCGCCATGACGAGGGTGTCGTGCCAGGCGCCCTCCCAGAGGAGGCTCTGCCGCCGGACGCCCTCGATGACGAAGCCCGCCTTCTCATAGACGCGCCGGGCCCGGGGGTTGAAGTCGTAGACCTCCAGCTCCACGCGGTGCATGCCCACGGTCTCGAAGGCATGCCGCAACATCAGCCGGGTGGCCTCCGTCCCCAATCCCCGGCCGAAGGCGTGGGGCCCCGTGAGGCAGATGCGGAAGCCGCAGGCGCGATTGACCTCGGAGAGGTTGTTGAGCACCACTTCGCCCTGGCACTCATCCGTGGTGGCATCCGCGACGGCCAGGTCGAGGCGCTCCGACACCGCCCCCCGGCTCGAGTACCACGCGTCCACGGACTCCCGGGTGAATGAGCTCCGCGAGCCGGTGAGCCGCATGCACTCCGGCTCATGGAGCATCGCCCAGAGCGAGGGGATGTCTTCCTGACGGAACGGCCGGAGCACGACGTGGGCGCCACGGATGACGGGCTTGTGCGAGAACATGGAGCTGGAAACCATGACCCGAGCGCCGGTTCCACGCAACGAGGAGGAGCAGGCGCCTGGCGCCCGGCTGCCCGGTAGGACGCCCTCCCTTGCCGTCATGGGTTCCCGGCGCTATAAGTGAATGGAAGGTTCACGATTCCGCCATGGCCCAGTACCTCAAGGATGCAGTCCAGGAAGGCATCGCCTCCGCCGCGCTGAAGGTCTTCGCGCTCAAGGGGTACACGAGCGCGACCATGGCGGAGATCGCCAAGGCCGCGCGCATCTCCACCGGCAACATCTACCGGTACTACGAGAACAAGAGCGTCCTGTTCGACGAGGTGGTCAGCGACGATTTCGTCCGCACCTTCACGGCCCTCCTGCGCCAGAGGGTGAAGTCGCTCGACGGGGTCTCCGACGTCCGGACGCTCGGACCGACGGCCGCCTTCCATCTGGCCTCCGAGGAACTGCTCCGGTTCTGCATCGACCATCGGCTGCGCGTCATCGTGCTGCTGGGACGCGCCCAGGGCTCCCGCCATGAGGAGTTCTCCGAACGGCTGGTCCAGGAGCTCATCCAGCTCGCCGTGGCCCACTTCCGCTCGCTCCATCCCGGCACTCGCGTGACCGAAACGACCCGGTTCAACCTGGAGCGCATCTACCGCAACCTCGTGGGCGCCTTGGTGGACATCCTCACGCGCTTCGAGGAAGAGCCCCTCATCCGAGAGGCCGTCGAGGGTTATTCCAGATACCACCTGGCGGGGCTCGCGAGCCTCTTGGGCTGATATTTTTTTGTCACATAAATGAACCGTCCGTTCATTTATGTGGAGTGCACGGCGCGCAGGCCGGAATGGACCGGCGAATGGAGGCGATCATGGCGGGGAAGATTCTCATCATCGGGGCAACGGGCGCGGTGGGCCGCGAGCTCCTGGCGAAGCTCGAGACGAGCGGAGAGGAGGTGCTCGCCGCCACGCGAGAGCCGGCACGCGCCGCGTCAGGCGTCCGGACGCGGGCCCGCTTCGTCGCGTTCGACCTCGAGCGGCCCGAGACGTTCACCCCGGCCCTGGACGGAGTGGATCGCGTCTTCCTGATCGCCCGGCCCGGAGACGAGCACTCGGATCGGCTCGCCCTCCCCCTCATCGACGAGATGAAGCGGCGGGGCGTCCAGCACGTCGTCGACCTGAGCGCCATGGGCGCCGAGCTGCGGAGCGGCTTCGCGCTGCGGAAGGTGGAGCTGTACCTGGAGGACTCGGGTATCGGGTTCACGCACCTGCGGCCCAATTGGTTCATGCAGGTGTTCAGCTCGGGGACCCTGCTCTCGGGCCTGCGCGCGACCGGCGAAATCCGCATCCCGGCCGGCCACGCGAAGATCTCCTATATCGACGCGCGCGACATCGCGTCCGTCGCCGCCCTGGCGCTGACCGGGCCCGGCCACAGGGGGAAGGCCTACACGCTCACCGGAGACGAGGCGTTCGATACCGCCGAGGTCGCACAGTTGCTCTCGCACGCGGCCCAACGGCCCCTGCGGTACGTTCCCCTCGGCGAGGACGAAGCGCGTTCGGCGCTCCGGGGGGCCGGGTTCCCGGATGAGTGGATCGAGCGGTTGATTCACTTCTACCGCCTCGTCCGCGAGGGGTTCTGCGCTCCCGTCTCACCCGATGTGCGCACGGTGCTCGGACGCCCCGCGCTGACCTTCGCCCGGTTCGCGCAGGAGCATGCCTCGCTCTGGGCCACGCCCGGACCTGGGAGGTCATGACGTCCTCGAGGTCCCAGGTGTCAAGGCGTGTTACCAGCGGTAACAGTGGTTACCAAATCACACTGGACGCGGTGCGGCAGCACGGGACTTCCAGAGTGAGGGCGATGTGGTACGGAGGTTGCGTTCTCAGCGCCAGGCACCCATCGACCCCACAACCCCAGGGAAGCCATGAAGACAGCTCGACTCGCCGCATTGATCATCTCGGGGGGACTCTGCTCGGCCACCCAGGCACTGGCCCAGACGACGACCCCCGGCACCGGTGATGCCACCGCTCCGGCCGCCACCCAGCCCGCGCCAACTCCGACGCCGCCCCCGGCCGTCGCCACCCCGCCGGCTCCGGCCGCCGCCAGTGACGACGAGAACCTCTTCCGGTTCTACGGCACGCTCAACCCGCGCATCGTGGTCGCCGACGGAGCGGTGGAGTCCTTCAACCAGCCCAACGCCTCCGCCGTCACCGCCGCGGGCAACCCCGCCTACGCCATCGCTCCGGACAGGTCCCGCCACACCTTCCAGGTGGCGCAGTCGCGCGTGGGCTTCTGGCTCAACGAGAAGGGGCCCGTGCGGGCGCAGCTCGAAGTCGACTTCGTGGACTTCACCAAGGCCACCCCCACCGTCGCCAGCCTGCCCCGTCTGCGGCTGGCGCACGTGGACTACACCTTCCACCCCGGCCACACCGTGTCACTGGGACAGGACTGGGATCTGCACGCCCCCCTCAACCCGCACGGCATCAACCTGGTGGGAGCGCTCTTCCAGGCGGGCAACAGCGGCTTCATGCGCCAGCAGGTCAAGTACCTCTACAGCAAGCCGAGCTTCGAGCTGGGCGTGGCGGTGGGATTCCCCGCCCCCAACGTCACGGCCAGGGACGCGGCCCTCGAGATTGGCGCCCTGCCCACCTTCGCGGTGCGCGGCACCTACAAGTTCGGCAAGAACCGGGTCGGCGCATCGGCGCTGGCCACGCGGATTCCCTTCAACTTCGGCGCCGCGGACGAGCGCTACGCCACCGCCTACGCCGCCGCGCTCTTCACCGAGCTCGCCCCCTCCGACAACACCAACATCCGGGTGGAGCTCAACCACGGGCAGAACGCCGCCAACCTGGGCCTGCTGACGCTGGCGCAGGGCCGCGCCAGTGAGGACCTGCGAGAGATGGGAGGCTACATCTCCATCCGCCAGGTGCTCACGGGCATGCACGCCGTCTACGGCATGGCGGGCTACCAGAAGGTGCTCGAGCCCTCGAAGGTGGTGCCCAACTACGCCTATGCCGCCACGACCGGGGATGCGCTGCCCGCGCTCGGCAGCGCCACGAACGCGGGCACCGGGCCGGGCCTGCTGCACAACGGCACGGTGCGCCTGGGCTACGAGCTCAAGCCCTCCCGCTGGCTGGCCTTCGTGCTGGAGGGCTTCCTCTTCCAGTCGCACTTCCGGCTGCAGACGGTGGACGTGGGCCGCTTCGAGGCGGAGCGCACCGCGTTGGGAATCGAGACGGGCGCCATCCTGAGCTTCTGAGTCAGGGCTCAGTTCACGGGCGGCTGGCGTGAGTCGTCAGTCGCCCCGGGGCGACCCAGACCCCTGTTCACCGCGGGCAGCGACGCGGTGACCGGGCCCACGTAGAAGACGCCGTGGTAGCCCTCCTTGTTCCGCCGCTCGAACAGGTGCACGAAGAAGCGGTCCCCGTTGTCCTTGCCGCGCGCGGGCCGCACACCGCACTCCAGCCGAGGGTTCGTGGACTCCGCCGCGCAGATCCACGCGGAGCCGCTGTCGTAGGCCATGTCCAGCGCCACCACGTCCTCGAGCTGCCCGGACAGCAGCAGTCCCATGGGCTTGAAGCTGGCATCCCATGGCAGACCCTGGACGGTGCGCGGGTGGATGTTGCCGGACACCACCAGGAAGAAGCGCCCCGGCCCCTGGCGCACGTGCGAGAGCACCGTGGCGGCCATGGCGTCCTCGTGCGCCTGCCCCTTCGTGCCGGGGTGGTCGAAGACGAAGACATCCACGTCCAAGCCCCGCGCGCGCAGCAGGCGCAGTTGCTCCAGCAGGTTGGCCATGGCCTCGCTGCTCCGCCCATCTTGATAGGGATTGCGCCAGAAGGGCGCCTCCATCAGCTTCAACCAGTCCTCCTCCGTGCCAGCGCTCCGCAGGAAGGTGGCCACGCGCTCCTGCTGGACCACCGGCAGCTCCAGTCCCACCGTCACGGGAGTCCCACTCGCGGCCGTCTGGCAGGCGCTCTGCGCGATGAAGCGCGGCACCTCCTGCGTGCCATGCAGCTCGCCCAGCAGCAACACGCCCCCGGGCTTCACCCGGGCCGCGAGTCCGGCGATGGGCTGACCACACTCCACCGCCAGCGCCGCGAGGGGCGCCCCCTTCTTCACCTCCGGCGCCTCCGCTCCCCGCGCGCTCGGCTCCTCCCGCCTGGCCAATCCGGGCGCCAGCGACTGGTACACCTTCCACTCCATCACCAGGTCGCGCGAGCCCTGCGCCGAGCCAGCCACGATGCCGTTCTCCCCTCGTGGCATCTCGCCCATCTTCGCCAGATCCTCGGCGCTCTGGTACCAGTCCATCCCATCCGGTGAGGCCTCGATGTCCGAGCCCCCGCCCGGGCCCCCGGCCCCCAACCCCCGGTCCACACTCCAGTCGATCTCGTCTCCCGCGCGAGCCAGCGTCCTGTTCGCGGTCCGGGTGACGCGGATGATCCACAGCTTGCTCCGCGTGGGCGTCTCGCGCTTGCCCTGCACGAGGTAGCGGTGCCAGTAGCCCGCCACCCTCGAGCCCCCGAATTCCTCACGCCACTCCGTCTCCAGGACGAAGTTGCCCTTGTCCTCGCGGAAGGGCAGACCGTTGTCCGTGAAGAATTGGCGGACGGAAGGCCAGACCTCCTCCAACGGAGCGTCGTAGATGGCCTCCTCGCCCGGAACCTCCCATGCCTTCAGCCCCGAGGCGCAGCCGACCAGCAGGACCGCGAGTCCCATCGACACGAATACTCCCGAGCGCATCATCGACCCTCCGGGCAAGAACCGTGACCCGGCGATTCAACGACCCGCGAGGGAAAGACATATCGGGCCTACTTCACCCGCTCTCCCGTCTTCTGCTCGTACCAGTGGAACGGGCGCAGTACCTGGACATGGGTGCCCGCGGCGCTCGCCTCCACGCCCAGGGGAATGGGTCCCACCTTCACCAGCATCACCGCGTGAGGCGAGCCCCCGACACTCTCCGCCCTTCCTCGCAGCTCGAGCCCCCTGCCCCGAGCATGCAAGCCTTCCACCTTCGCGCCCTCGGCTCCCAACGACACCGAGCCGGAGAGCTCCAGGTTCCTGGCGGTGAGAAGGGACGAGAGCACGCGGGGCAAGGAGCCCTGCTCGGTGAGCAGGGCGATGAATGGAGTGGCGTTGGAGAAGCTCCCCGTGAAGCGCCCCTTGAAAGACAGGGGTGACAGGGAGAGGGTCGCCTCTGGAAAGTCCAGGGTGCCGTCCCAGCCATGCGCCTCGTCCCGGCCGCCCGTTCGCACGGAGACGTCCCGCAGCAACACGCGGCTGCCATGCAGCGTCACCCTGTCCTGGTGGAAGGCCAGCTTCCGCATGTCGACATCCACCAGGACACGCCCGCCCAGCGTCGCGCCGCCCCAGCGCGCCTGGAGGTCCTCCGTGCTCAGCTCCAGGTGGGCCTCGCCCCCTTCCATCTCGGGATTGGCATGGGACGAGGCCTCCAGCGTCAGACGGCCGGACTCCACCTGGAAGGACGGCCCCAACCATCCGTTGAGCAGACGCAGCTCCAGGGGATTGCTGCGCGCCGCTCGGAGCACGAGGTGGACATCGGGGAGTGGTTGGCCCAGGCGCGGGGACTTCGCGCCCAGCAACACGGTCATCTCGGAGGTCTCCAGCGCCGGCCCCGCTCCCCCCTCCAGCCGCACCGGCCCCAGGGTGAGCTTCAGTCCGAAGCGATCCGCTCCGTCCTCTCGCTCGTACACATCCGCGCGCAACCGCCACGGTGCCTTCAGCGCCAGGGGGTTCACCATGGGCAGCACGAAGGGCGCTCCCTCGCCTTCGATCCGGGTCCCCGGTGCGAGGCGGCCCTCCTTCACATGCACATCCGCCTCGATGCGCCCCGCGCCCCCTCTCAGCACGACTCCGGCGAACCGGGGCGAGAGCCGCCGCAGCCCCTCGAGCGACGGGAGGGAGGCGGTGAAGCGAAGCCGCCCTTGCGTGAGCCCGGTGATGAGGTCGAGCCCCTCGGGCTCCTGGCGCTGCACCTCGAGGGTGACTTCTCCCGCTCCCTGTTCCACGTGGGCCACGGCCGCGCGTTGGTAGAAGAGCTGGCCCGGTCCGAGTCGTACCCGCGCGTCCCGCACGAGGACGCGCCGCCCCGGTGTCATCTCCAGGCTCCCGGTGACCTCCGTGATGCCCGTGAGCCGCGCCTCGTTCCACAGCAACTCGCGCACCTCGTGGACCCGCACTCCGTAGAGCGCCAGCTCCCAGGGGTCATCGGGTCGCGACGCCTTCGTCGAAGTCTTCGCACCACGCTCGGGTGTCACGGTGTGGAGCAGGACGCGCAGACCGCGGACGTCCAGGGACTCGGTCTTCAACCGCCGCGTCAGCAGGGAGAGGAGGGACAGCTCCACCTCGACCTGCTCCATCTCGAGCTGCCAGTGGCCACCGTTGAGTTCCTCCTGCCGCAGCGTCAGGTCCCGGACGTGGACGTGTCCGGGAATCAGACTCCAGGCCCGGCTCCAGTCCACGCTCAAACGCCCGAGGAAGAGATTGAGCACCGTGGCCAGGAGGCCGGTCACGAGGAGCGCGTTGTAGAGCAACTCCAGCACGAGCAGCGCCCCGAGTCCTCCCAGGAGCGGACGGCGCCACCGGGCCAGGCGGCGGGAGACAGGCGAGAGGGAGGAGAGCGGCGGCATCCTTCGCCTCAAGGAAGGCACCCTGCTCGCGAGCCGCGAGGGGGTGAGCCCACTCTCGTGGGGCGAGTGTCTACCAGGTCACTCCGTGGACATCCCCTCTCCCCCTGGGAGAGGGGAAATGGCCGCGCGCTACGGCTGAGTGTGTGCGACCACGGGCAGGACGCGGGGGCCTCGCACGGTGAAGGAGTGGTTCCACTCCACGGGGCCACCGGACGTGAAACCGGCGAAGCGCGACAGCAGCACGTCCAGTCCGATGCGGGCCTCCATCCTCGCGAGCGGCGCGCCGAGGCAGAAGTGGATGCCGTGCCCGAAGGGCAGGTTGTTCACGCCCTCGCGGTCCATGTTGAAGCTGTCCGCGTCCGGGAAGCGCGTGTCGTCGTGGTTGGCCGAGCCGATGAGCAGCATCACCCTCGCGCCCGCCGGAATGCGCACGCCGCTCAGCTCCGTCTCGGCGGTGGTGAGCCGGCCCATGGCCTGCACGGGCGGCTCGTAGCGCAGCACCTCCTCGATGAAACGCGGGAGCAGCGAACGGTCCGCCCTCAGGCGCGCGAGCACGTCCGGGCGCTCCATGAGGACACGCATGCAGTGCCCGAGCAGGTGGATGGTGGTCTCCAGGCCCGCCACCAGCAGCAGGAACATGAAGCTCATCAGCTCCGCGTCACCAGGTGACTCGCCGTCCACGCGCGCCTGGAGCAGGTCCGTCACCAGGTCCTCGCGCGGCTCGCGACGGCGACGGTCCAGCACCGCGGCCATCTCCGTCTCCACCTCCCGGACCGTCGCGCGGATCTCCTCCCGGCGCTTCTCGTCCTGGGGATTGGCGCTGATGCTGGTGAGATCATCCGCCCAGCGCTTGCAGCGCGCGTGCAGGGAGGGCTCCAGCCCGATGAGCTCGCCGATGACACTGGCGGGCAATGGGAGCGTGAAGGCATCCACGAAGTCCACCAGTTGTTCCTCGGGGATGCGCGCGACGATGGATTCGGCGTACTGGCGCACGCGCACCTCCAACCGGGCGAGCGCCGCGGGTCCGAAGGTCCGGTTCACCAGGTTGCGCAGCCGGGTGTGGGTCGGCGGATCCTGGCCGATCATCGAGTCCGAGAAGGGGTTGTGCCCCAGCCACTCCGGCTTCGTGGCCACGCGCATCCCCACGTTGGAGAAGATCTGGGGATTCTTGAAGGCAGTCACCACGTCATCGTGGCGGGTGACGACCCAGTAACCACCCGGGTCCACCTGGCACACCGGCGAGTTTCGTCGCAGCTCGGCATAGACCGCATAGGGATGGGCCCGGACCTCGGGCGCCAACAGATTGATACGTCCGCTCATCAGACAGTCCTCCGCGCGGGCGGAGCGTTGGAACACCGGCCGTACCCCACGAACGCTCCCCCCACTGGAACTGTCCCTGATCCGGGCCCGAGGAGCCAGATGGGCACCTCACTGCTTCTACGTGACGACGGGACACGGCTTTGAAACACAAGGAACTGGGAGACGAAAGAAAGGGGACCCTCCCGCGAGGAGAGGTCTTGCACAGGAAGGGTCCCGATACCGCCAGGCAGCGTGCTCCGCTCCCTTTCAGCGGGCGTACTTCATCGCGAGCACCTCGAGCACCTTCTGGGCGGTGAAGTCATCGACGCCCAGAATCCGCTGCATCCGGGTGAGGAGCTCGTCCTCCGCCTCGTCCACCTCGCCCGAGCTCATCGCGAGATCCGCGGCAAGCACGAACGCCTTGCGCTTCACCGTGTCGCTCGAGAGCTCCCTCAAGGACTCCACCGCGTCGAGGAAGTTGGAGTACTTGTTCGCGAGCTTGCTGGCCTGGGCGATGAGCTCCTCCAGCTCCTTCCCCTTGAACTCCGGGAGCTGCCCGACGAAGGCCGCGACAGAACCCACCTCGGATTCGTCGAAGTACCCGTCGGCCCCGCTCATCAAGAGCATCGAGAGCATCAACAGGACGTCATCGCTCGGCCTCTTCGCCGGAGCGGCGCTGCGGAATCTGCTCAAAAGACCCATGATTTCCCCCTCTACGGTGCTGCGGTTGTTTTCCGGCGCACTATGCGTGGCCGCACACACCCGGTCCACTGATGATCGGTGCACGCCCCCGCCTCCTCCCCCGCAACGTTTCATTGCCCTCGGGCGGCAGTGCGGGTAGGAGTGGGCGAATTGCTTGAATGATTGGACAGTCGGGAGAAACCAGCGCCGGGGACGAAATACCGGAATTCCGGTGCCCCGCTGCACGCAAGGTCATGCCTCCCCGCACGATGGGTAGGGAGGACGCCTCCCATCGCGCTCCACACGGAGAACCCATGAGCTACACGAAGCCGCGCCCGCCGAAGCGCTCGGCGCAGTCCGTGCGTCTATCCGCCCTCGCCGCCCTGTTGCTCGCCTCGACCGCGCTCGCCCAACCCCAGGGCGTGCCGGGGTTCGAGTTGGAGCGTCTGGAATTGAACCCCAACGGCCGGGGCTCGCTGGTGATGGGCACCGGTGAGTTGCTGCCCTCCGGAGGGTTCCGCCTCTCGCTTCTAGGTCATTACGAGAAGGATCCACTCGTGCTGTACGCGGATGGAAATCCGGTGGGCGCGGTGGTGGGAGACCGGGCCACGGCGCACCTGTTGATGGCCTGGGCGCCGATGCGGTGGCTGGAGCTGGGCCTCCACCTGCCCCTCGTCGTCTGGCAGCGCGGGGATGACCTCGGCGCCCAGGGTATCGGAGCTCCGGCCCAGACGGGACTCGGTACGCCCTCGGCCCATGTGAGGGTGGGGCTGCTCTCGCAGCGGCGGAAGGCCCCGTTGGATCTGGCCGTCGAGCTGGGCGCGGGGATTCCCGTGGGCAGCCTGGAGACGCTCTCGCGGGACAACACCTTCCGGTTCTCGCCCAAGGTGATGCTGGGCCGGCGCTTCGGCCTGCTCCGCGCCGGTGTGGAGGCGGGCGCGCTGATCCGTCCCACGGTCACCCTCATCGCGGACCAGAACGTCCAGGACGAGGTGGGCAACGAGGTACGCCTGGGCGCGGTCGTCGCCACCACGGGCACCGGGTTGCGCGGAGAGCTCAACGTGCGTGGCACGCTGCCGCTCACGAACCAGCCGAGCTCCCTGGAGCTGTTGGCCGGCCTGCGGCTGCCGCTGGGCCAACTGGCGGAGCTCTATGCGTTGGGCGGACCCGGCTTCGGGGATACGCCCGGCACGCCGTCCTTCCGCGTGCTGCTCGGCGTGGCCCTGGGAGGTTCCGAGCCCCCGGATGCCGCGCCGCGGGATGACGACGGCGATGGCGTGACGAATGACGAGGACGCATGCCCCAACCAGGCGGGCCCGGCCAGGAACAAGGGCTGCCCGGAGAAGGACACGGATGGCGACGGCATCGTGGACTCCGTGGACAAGTGCCCCACGGAGGCGGGCCCTGCCCAGAACCAGGGCTGCGCGGTGGCGGACGCGGACGGGGATGGCATCGCGGATGGCAAGGACAAGTGCCCCAACGAGGCCGGCCCGCCCGAGAACCAGGGCTGTGCGGTGAAGGACCGGGATGGCGACGGCATCGAGGACGCCAAGGACAAGTGCCCCACGGAGGCGGGTCCGAGCGCGCGTCAGGGCTGCCCGGTGAAGGACACGGATGGCGACGGCGTCGTGGACGAGCGCGACGCGTGCCCCAAGGAGGCCGGTCTGGTGGAGCTGCGCGGCTGCCCGCCGAAGGACTCGGACGGCGACGCCGTGTCGGACCACCTGGACAACTGCCCCAAGGAGAAGGGCGTGGAGGCCAACCACGGCTGCCCGCCGCAGCAGGAGCAGTTCGTGGCCATCCAGAAGGGCCAGCTGGAGATCAAGCAGGCCGTGTTCTTCGCCACCAACAAGGCCATCATCCAGCGCCGCTCCTTCCGGATGCTGAATCAGGTCGCCCGGGTCATCAAGGAGCACCCGGAGATCGAGAAGATCATCATCGAGGGCCACTCCGACAACATCGGCGATCCGGACGCCAACCGCAGGCTCTCGCTGGCGCGGGCGCAGGCGGTGAAGGAGTACCTCGTGAAGAAGGGCGTGGAGGCCTCGCGCCTGGAGGCCCGGGGCTACGGGCCCGATCGGCCCCTGATGTCCAACAAGACCGCCAAGGGTCGCGCGGCCAACCGCCGCGTGGCCTTCACCATCGTCACCCCCGAGAGCGAGCAGTAACCCAAGGAATCAAAGGTCATGAAAACTCCATTCATGAAGAAGTGGCTCGCGGCCGCCCTGTGCGTGGTGGCCCTCGGCACGGGGACGGCCCTGGCCGAGCCCGACTCGTTCGGAGTGGGCACGGGGCGCGATGGGCCGCTCACCGTGGCGGGGAGTGGCACCATCATCAACACCTATGCCCAGGTGACGGCGCCCCTGGCGACGGGGGACACCTCCCTCCCGATCGAAGCCTGCACCGGCTGCTTCGCGGATGGCGATCTGGTGATGGTGTACCAGACGACGGGCATCACGCCCGTCCCCGCCTCGGGAATCCAGGCTCCCGTCGACCTCACCAATAATCCGGTGGGGCGCTGGGAGCTCGCGCGGGTGGCCTCGGTGACGGCGTCGACGCTGGAGCTGACGGCGCCGCTCGTCCATACGTACGCGGCGGATGTGACCCAGGTCATCCGGGTGCCCGAGTACACCACGGTCACCATCGCCTCCGGCCAGGGCATCACGGCTCCCGCCTGGAACGGGCGCACGGGCGGGATCGTCGCGTTCCTGGCCAATGGCGTGGTGTCCAACAACGGGCTGATCACCGCCACGGGTATCGGGTTCCGGGGAGGCCAGTACGTCAATGACACCACCGGGTTGCGCGGCTGCACGGAGGTGGATGAGCCGGCCCCCGCGGGCGCACAGAAGGGTGAGGGCATCGCAATCTCGCGCTACGGGCCCGAGCAGACCGGGCGCGGCAACGTGGCCAATGGCGCGGGCGGCGGCGTCTGCTTCAAGTCGGGCGGTGGCGGAGGAGGCAATGGTGGCGCGGGCGGGAAGGGAGGGCGCTCGGAGGGTGCAACCGACGGCGGCCGGGATGTGGGTGGACTGGGGGGCGCGGCGCTCACCTACTCGGCGCTGAACCACCTCTCGTTCGGCGGTGGTGGTGGAGCCGGTCATGGCGCCAACAACACAGGCGTCCCGGGCGGTAATGGCGGTGGCGCCATCTTCATCCGGGCCGATCAGCTCACGGGCAATGGCAGCATCAGCGCCTCGGGAAACCTGGGCGGTGCCGCGACCTCGGATGGAAGCAGTGGCGGTGGAGCGGGTGGCTCCATCTACCTGCGTGTCATCAGAACCGCCGACTGCGCTTCGCTCCTCGCCAATGGCGGTATCGGAGGCAACGTGAACGCCATTCGCGTGGGCCCTGGGGGGGGTGGTGGCGGTGGGCGGGTTCTGTTCCAGGCCGCGGGAGGGAGCTGCGGCAACAACATCATCGCCACCGGCGCCGCGTCCGGAATCCAGCAGGATCCCGCGGACGCCTCCTACGGAGCCCAGGCGGGCAGCAACGGCGCCTCCACCGTGGTGCCGGGCGGATTCGTCATCCCGCCGCCTCCCACGGTGCTCACACCGGCCAACGGCAGCATCACCACCCCGCGTCCCCTCATCACGGGCAAGGCCCTGCCCAATGCCACGGTGATCATCTTCCTCGATGGCGTCGAGATCGGCTCGACGACGTCCGATGAGGCTGGCAACTACTCTCTCACCCCGCCCTCGCCGCTCTCCGACGGAGAGCACATGGTGCAGGCCGTCACGGAGGTGGAGGCGGTACGAGGTGAGCGGAGCGCGATCAACACCTTCACCGTGGACACCTCGGTGCCAGACACCACCATCGTCTCCGGTCCATCGGGCTACACCCAGGAGCGGGACGCGACGTTCGAGTTCAGCTCGAACGAGCAGAATGTAATCTACGAGTGCAGCCTGGATGGCGCCGAGTTCACCCCGTGCCCGTCGCCTGTCACCTTCACCAATCTGGCCGAGGGACCTCACACCCTGCAGGTGCGAGCCCGCGATGCCGCGGGCAACGTGGATGAGTCTCCGGCCTCCCGGACCTTCCGCGTCACCACCGCGGACCTCGCCCTGCTGGGCAGTGGCTGCTCGGCCACGGGGCGCGACTCCTCGCTGGTCCTGATCGGACTGGGAGCACTCGCCGCGCTGCTCCGCCGCCGGCGCCACAACTGACAACGCCTACGTCGTGATTCGGGCCGGGCCCCCTTCCCTCCCCTGGGAAGCGGGGCCCGACTCTTCTTCATCTACGCGAGGGGAGAGCCCCTGCCGGAGGGCGAGGGGCAGGACCTCGCGAGCGCGACCAGCAACGAGGACATCTCGCCCGGGGTGAGCGTCTGGCTCGCCGCCCCGAGCGCCCTCGCCGCACCCGGCATCCCGTCCACCACGCAGCTCGCCCCGTCCTGCGCCACCGTCAGCGCTCCCGCCTGACGCATCGCCAGCAGCCCTCGCGCGCCGTCCTCGCCCATCCCCGTCAGCAACAGCCCCACCGCCCTCGAGCCGTAGAAGCCCGCCACGCTCTCGAAGAGCACGTCCACCGAGGGCACCGCCACGCCCCTCGACACCTGCGTCTGCAACCGGCCCCCGCGCACCGCCAGGTCCCGGTCCGCCGGAGACACGAACACCGTCCCGGGCTCCAGCCACTCCCCTCCCTGCGCCGCCACCACCCGGTGCCCCGTGCCGCACAGCCAGCGCGCGAAGCCCGGCTCGAAGCCCCGAACGATGTGCTGCGCCACCACCACCGGAAAGGGCGCGGGCGACGGCAACGCGCGCAACATCTCGTACACCAGCGGCGGCGCTCCCGTGGAACCGCCTATCGCCAGCAGCGAGCAGGGTCTCGCCTCGGACGCCGGCACCACGACCAACGGAGCGGGCGGCACCACCGGCAGCCGCAGCGCCGTCCGTCTGCGGCCCACCACCCGCGCATGCGCCATCACCCGCACCGTGCGCAGCAGCCGCTCGCGGAACTCCTTCACCGCCTCCAGCCCGCCCACGATGGGCTTGGCCAGCACCTCCACCGCTCCCGCCCTCAAGGACTCGAAGGTCCTGTCCCTCCCCGGCGTGTCCAGCTGCCCGCTGAGCACCACGATGGGACAGGGCGCCGTGGCCATGATCTCCGCGATGGCCTCCACCCCGTCCATGCCCCCGGGCAGGACCAGATCCATCAGCACCAGTTGGGGACTCCATCGCTGCACCGCCGCCACCGCGTCGCGGCCATTGTTCACGGCCGGCAACAGCTCGATGTCCGGCTCACGGCGCAGAATCTGTTCGAGGAAGGCGACGACCGAACGCGAGTCCTCAACCAGCAGCAGCTTCAACTGTGCGGCCTCCCTACCCGTCAACGCTCACACCAGGCCCAGGTAGGTGGCCTGTTCGGCCCCACCCTTTAGCACAGACGCGTCCAACCCCGCCCGCCGAGCCCACCGTGTCCCTCCGAAAGCTCACTTCTTCCCGGAGGACCTGGAAGCCTTGCGCAACGAGGCCGTCACCTTCACCAGCGCATCGTGCGGGCAGAGCGTGGTGTGCGTCGCCTTCTCGTAGCCACGCAGGGTGATGTCGACGACGACAGGCTTGCCCGGAAGGCAGTCGAGCCCCACCGACACGGGCGTCTCGCCCTGATCCCTCCCATCCACCCGGACGTTGGCCCCGGATGGCTCGGACTCGACCATGAGGATGGCCCCGTCGAACTCGGCGCGAGCCTCGCGCGTCACCGAGCCCCGCGAGGGCGAGGTGGGTGCCCGAGGAGCCGGGGTGCTCCCCACAGGCACCTCTGGCGCCGCGGCCTCCGGCTCCGAGGGCGCGCCCGACTCCTCGGGCTCCACCGGCTCCTCGGAGAAGGTGGGCATCAGGGTGAGCATCCTCGGTTTCGTGGAGAGTTCGCCGAGGAGCAACGGACGGACGAACAGCCCCACCGCCACCAGGGCGCACAGCGCCGAGGCCAGCTTCAGCACCGCGGCCACCGACTCGCTCCCGGCACCTCCCGCCGCACGGCCGGGAGGCACCGACGCCATGGCCCGGGGCGGGCCCCCATCGGAAGCACGGGGCACTCGCACGGGCTCGGGGGTGGAGGGCTCCTGTGGACGCGGTGCGTTACCGTTCACGACTCCACCTCCAGGGATGCACCGGACGACTCAACCCACCACACGGAAGACCTCGCGCAACGACGTGACTCCGGAATTCACGCGCTCCAACCCCGCGGCGAGCAGCGGAATCATGCCCTCCTGCACCGCGATGTCGTGCGTCTGCGACGTGGGAACCTTGGTGTTGACGCACTCGCGGATGGCCGGGCTGACAC
Source organism: Archangium violaceum (assembly GCF_016859125.1). Lineage (NCBI taxonomy): Bacteria > Pseudomonadati > Myxococcota > Myxococcia > Myxococcales > Archangiaceae > Archangium > Archangium violaceum. The sequence goes on from NZ_CP069338.1 coordinate 2,487,727, forward strand.
GCAGCACCTCGTAGAGGGCGGCGCGTCCCAGGTAGCCGGAGCCGTCGCAGCGCTGACAACCCGCCGCCGTGAAGAACGGACCCGTGGTGGGCAGGCCCGCCGCTTCCAGGCGCGCCAGTTCGTCGATCTCCGGGCTGGTGGGCACACGGCAATGCGGGCACAGCGCGCGCACGAGCCGCTGCGAGATGCTCGCCACCGTGGCGGACGCGAGCAGGAAGGGCTCCACGCCCATCTCGATGAGCCGGTTGAAGACGCCCGCGGACGAGCTCGCGTGCACCGTGGTGAGCAGCAGGTGTCCACTGAGGCCGGCCTGGATGGCGGTGCGCGCCGTCTCCGCGTCGCGAATCTCTCCCACCATGATGACGTTGGGATCCTGGCGCAGCACGGACCGCAGACCCTGGGCGAAGGTGAAGCCCTGCTCGGCGTTCACCTGCGTCTGGGAGAAGAGCGGCACGTCGTACTCCACCGGATCCTCGATGGTGGCGATGCGCGTCAGGTCCCCGCGCGTCTGCTTGATGTAGCCCAGCGAGGCGTACAGCGTCGTCGTCTTGCCGCTGCCGGTGGCGCCCGCGACGAAGATGACGCCCTGGGGAGCATCCAGCAGGCGCTGGTAGGTGGTGAGGACGCCCTGAGGGAAACCCAGCCGGGTCAGCTCGGGCAGGCGCACGGTGCTCCGGGCGATGCGCAGCGCCACGGACTCGCCGTGGTTGGTGGGCAGCAATGACAGACGGATGTCCGCGGGGCCCTCCTGCGTGCTGATGGAGAAGTGGCCGTCCTGGGGCCGGTCCGAGCGGAAGAGGACCGCCTTGCCCAGCACCTTGAGGCGGTTGATGAGGCGCGGGTGGTGCTCGCGCGGCAGCATCATCACCTCCTCGAGCACGCCATGGACGCGGAAGGCGATGCGCGTGCCCTTCTCCAGCGGGTGCATGTGCACGTCGCTGGCGCCCACGCGGATGGCCCCATCCAGCAGCATGTCCACGAAGGCGATCATGTCCGGCTCGGCGCGCAGCACGTAGCCGCGCAGCACGACTTGCAGCTCGGCGAGCATCTCGCGCACGGCGACCGCCACGTCCGCGTCCACCACCGCCAGCGGGGACAGGGACTGCCGCCGCGCGAAGGACTGGCGCGAGCGACGGACCCGGCTCTCCGCCCAGGCGCCTCCCGCGCCCAGCGCCAGGCACAGCCCCACACAGCCCAGCACCGCGGGTGTGATGGCGAGTCCCAGGAAGCGCGTGCCGAGCCGGCGCGCGGTGTCCATGTCCTCGAGGGGATTCTGGTAGAGCCACGCGCCGATGCTCCCGACGAGCACCAGTAGGGTCAGCACCCACGTGGCCTGGGCGGCTCTTCGGAGAAGCTGGATCATGTGAGAGCCCACACGCTAGCAGGTGGGTCCTCGCGTCTCAATTCCACGGACGTCCGGTGTGCGGGAATGGCAGCGATCTTCAGCGAGAATCCGCACCGCCGCAGCAACCATTCTTGGCCCGCGAGGCTTGTTCGCCCACCGGGCACGGCTCCATGAAGAGAGCGGACAAGCAATACCTCCCCAGCAAGTCGAGCAGATCCGGAGGATATCTCGCGCCGTGGCGACCTCGACTCCATCCGCGACGCGATGGAGCACCATCCTCACATCCACCTCACGCCGCGTCCGGTGCACCTGTCACTCGAGGAGGACGACGTGCTCGTCCTGGAGGGCGAGGTCCAGGACGTGGCCTCGAAGAAGCCGCTGCTGGAGTTGGCCGGTCCACCGGCGTGGAGCAGGTGGAGAACCCCCTCACCGTCCTTACACCTTGAGCGAGCCTCGCTCTCACCCCCTGGTGCTGGCCTGACGGAATATTCCACGGTTACAGTGCTTACCCGGGTGGGCCCGTCCAGGGTCCCCGAAGCACTGGTACCGAGAAGGAAGACAGTCGATGAGCCGTCACCCCCTGCGCACCTGGCTGCTGGTGGGCGCCCTCTCGGGCTCCCTGGGCCTGTCCTGTACGGAGCCCGAGGAGCCGTTCCCCAACATCGACGAGCTCGAGCTGCTCCAGAGCCTGCACACCCCCACGCACGCGCCGCCGAAGGATCCCACGAACAAGTACGGCGACAACCCCGCGGCGGCGGCGCTCGGCCTGCGGCTCTTCAAGGACCCGGGCCTGTCCCGGTGCGGCACCGTCTCGTGCCAGAGCTGCCATGACGGCGCGGGCCGGACGGTGGACACGCCCACGGCGATCGGCTGCGACGGCCAGCTCACCGGACGCAACCCGCCCACCGTGTTGAACTCGGGCTACAGCACATGGTTCATGTGGGACGGACGCGCGGACCGGCTGTGGAACCAGGCCCTGCTGCCCCTCCTGAGCCCAGTGGAGATGGCCTCCAGCCCCGACATCCTGCGCGCCCGCCTCTCCGAGCTCTACGCGGAGGACTACCGCGCCCTCTTCGGCAAGCTGCCCTCCGAGGAGACGGACGACAACCTGCTGCTGGCCAACTTCGGCAAGGCCATCGCCGCGTACGAGCGCACGCTCAACCGCAACGACGCGCCCTTCGACCAGGACGTCGTCCGCTTCCTCGAGGCGGTAGAGGCCGGCACGGCCGACAAGGACCCCGCCTACCTCGGGCTGAAGACCTTCGTGCGCAAGGGCCAGTGCGCCGCGTGCCACAAGGGCCCGATGCTCAGCGACGACCAGTTCCACAACGTCGGGGTGAAGGACCAGAGCGGCAGCCAACGCGGCGTGGCGACGGGGGGCACCGAGATGCTCGCGTGGCCCTTCAACTCGGCGGGGCCCTACAGCGACGCGCCCACGGGTGTCGAGTCCACGCGGCTGCAGAGGCTGCGCGGGGATCTGCGGGACAAGGCGTCGGAGATGGAGGGCGCCTACAAGACGCCCACGCTGCGCAACGTGTCGCTCACGGCCCCGTACATGCACACCGGCGAGGTGAAGACGCTCGAGGACGTCATCGAGCTGTACGACAAGGGCGGCGAGGCGGTGGGCAACTACGCGGGCGTGGTGTCGGAGACCATCAAGCCGCTGGAGCTCACTGACGAGGAGAAGCGGGCCCTGGTGAAGCTGCTCGAGTCGATGACGGGGGCGGAGAAGTAGGCGCGGCGGGACGGGGTGCCTGAATGAGAGGCCAGGCGCGCTTGAGGGTGACGGCGGTGGAGGCGGCGATGGCGGCCTTCACACAGTCCCCGGGGAGGAAGGCGAGCGAGCCCAGCGCGGCCTTGGCGAGCGGCAGCTTCGCGGCCACGGCGAGCCAGGGAATGCCGAGGGCATAGAGGACGAAGGCGCCTCCGAGCAGGTTGATGGCGAAGGCGAGCGGCACCGAGAGCCGCGTCCAGGCGCGCTCGGTGAGCCAGCCGACGAGGAAGGCCCCGGGCAGGAAGCCCACGAAGAAGCCACCGGTGGGCCCGGCGTAGACGGCGAGCCCGCCACGGCCTCCGGCGAGCAGCGGCAGCCCCGCGGCCACGAGCACGTGGAAGAGCAGCATGGACAGGCCCGCCTTGCGCGCTCCGAGCGAGGAGCCGGCGAGCATCACGCCCAGCGTCTGCACGCTGATGGGCACGGGGATGAAGGGCAGCGCGATGGGCGGCATCACCCCGAGCACGGCGAGGATGGCGGCGAACAGGGCGACGTGGACGAGGTCGCGGGTCTTCACGAGGGCTCCTCGGAATCGAAACAGCGCGCGTCGATGGCCTCGGCGAGCGTGTCGGCGGTACGGAGTGTCTTGACGAGCAGGGGCACGAGCACGGCGAGCGGCTCACGCTCGAGCCCGCGCACGCGCTGGGCCTCCTGGATTTCATGCAGCCACGTGGCCAGGAGGGGAATGAAGCGCAGGGTGAGGGAGAGCAGCAGGCCGAGCCGCGCGGGACGCACCCCGAAGCGGGCCAGGGGACGCAGTGCGCGCTCCAGGGCCTCGAGCATGTCCGAGGCCCGCGTGGAGAGAGAGACGAGCGTGGCGAGCAGCAGCAGGACGGCCAGCCGCAGCACGACCTCCAGCGCGGGCACCCAGCCGGACAGCAGCCCGTGCACGAGGAAGAGCGGGACGAGCACGAAGGCGGAGAGGCGCAGGACGGGAGCCACCTCGCGCGGACGCAGGCGCGCGAGCGCATAGAGGCCGAGCGTGGCCCCCAGCGCCACGGAGACGACGGGCAGCGAGGGGAAGAGCAGCAGCCCGGTGCCCATGAGGAGCAGGCCCAGCATCTTCGCGGCCGCGGGCACGGCGTGGACGGGCGAGTCGCGGTGGAGGTAGAGGCCGAGGCTCACGCCATCATCCGGACGTAGGCGTCGAGCGCGACGGAGGGGATGTCATCGACGACGACACGGCCCTCGTCGAAGACGAGCACGCGGTCGAAGTCGCGCAGCAGCTCCAGGTCGTGCGAGACGACGATGGCCGTCTGGGGCATGTCGTGGATGGCCTGGGCGAGGCGGCGCTTGTTGCGCAAATCCAGGAGCGTGGTGGGCTCGTCGAAGACGACGTAGCGGGGCTCCATGACGAGCACCGAGGAGAGCGCGAGCAGCTGCTTCTGCCCTCCGCTGAGCTGGTGCGCGGGGTGGTGGCGGAACTCCTCCAGGCCGTAGCGGCGCAGGATGGTGGCGACGCGCGCGGAGATGTCGGCCGGTGGGAGCCGGAGGTTCTTGAGCCCGAAGGCGATGTCCTCCTCGACGGTGGGGAGGACGATCTGGTTGTCCGGGTTCTGGAAGACGAAGCCCACCTTGCGGCGGATGGCGCGGGCCTCCTTCCGGGTGTCGAGCCCCTCCACGAGCACCTGGCCCTGCTCGGGTATGAGCAGGCCATTGAGGAGCCGCGCGAAGGTGCTCTTGCCGGAACCATTGCCGCCCACCACGGCGATGCGGCGCTCGGAGAGGGTGAGCTCGAGTCCCTTGAGGACGTGGCGCTCACCGAAGTGGTGGTGGACGGCGTGGAGGCTGATCATCGCTACCGCTGGAGGGCGGGCGACTTATAACGCCTTTTTGAATCCGTGCACGTCCCTCTCGGAGGGAGAGGGACGCGGCACTCAGTGGATGTGGGTGGGCTCGGGCTCGGGCGCGTGGCGCACCGGCTCGAGCTCGGCCTCCTCGGCACGCTCCTCGGAGATACCGGGCAGGCTGGTGGCACGGAGGCGCGGGAGCCGGTTCGCGTGCAGCCCGGTGATGAGGCGCACGTCCCGCCGCTTGGTGAGGAACGTATAGGCCCAGTCGAACATCACGGCCAGCTTGTTGCGGAAGCCGATGAGGAAGGTGATGTGGATGCCCAGCCACATCACCCAGGCGGTCCTGCCGCTCAGGCGGACCTTGTTGTAGAGCACGCCAATCGCCGAGCCGCGGCCGATGACGGCGAAGGAGCCCTTGTCATGGTAGCGGAACGGCTCCAGCGGCTGGCCCTCGAGCTTGCGCCGGATGTTCTTCGCCACGTGCTTGCCCATCTGCATGGCCGCTGGCGCGATGCCCGGCACCGGCTTGCCGTCCTGCAGCATCGAGGCGAGGTCGCCAATCACGAAGACGTCCTCGTGCCCGGGAACGTTCAGGGTGGGCTCCACCTTCACCCGGCCCGCCTTGTCGAGCGGCACGCCGAGCGTACGGGCCAGCGGTGAGGCGGCCACGCCCGCGCCCCAGAGCAGCGTCCGTGCCTGGATGCGGGTGTCGCCCACGTTGACGCCCTCCTCGTCCATCCCCGTGACCATGGCGCCCGTGCGCACCTCCACTCCGAGCTTCTCGAGGTCCCTGCGGGCCTTCTCGGAGAGCTCCTCGGGATAGGTGTTGAGGACCCGGGGGAGCCCCTCCAGGAGGAGGATGCGGGCCTGGGACGTGTCGATGCGGCGGAAGTCCTTGGGCAGCGAGTGCCGCGTCATATACGCGAGCGCCCCCGCCAGCTCCACGCCAGTGGGGCCCGCGCCGATGATGACGAAGGTGAGCCACTCGCGCTGGCGCACCGGGTCCGGCTCGCGCTCGGCGGCCTCGAAGGCCAGCAGCACGCGCTCACGGATGTCCCTCGCGTCGTCGACCGTCTTGAGGCCGGGGGCGAACCGGGCCCACTCGGGATGACCGAAGTACGAGTGCGTGGCCCCGGTGGCGAGCACCAGGGTGTCATAGGGAATGTCGCCACCGTCGGTGACGAGCACCTTGCGCTCCATGTCGACGGACTGGGCCTCCGCGAGCAGCACGGTGGTGTTCCTGCCGCGCAGCACCTGACGGATGGGCGCGGAGATGTCGCCCGGGCTGAGGACCGCCGTGGCTACCTGGTAGAGCAGTGGCTGGAACAGGTGGTGGTTGTAGCGATCGAGCACCGTCACATCCACGGGGGCACGCTTCAGCCCGCGCGCGGCCTCGAGTCCGCCAAAGCCCCCACCCACGATGACCACATGATGTCTTCGCCGATTGCCTTCCATGGCGGCAAAGGTGGGGAGACTCCGGGGAATCGACCACCGTACGGAGGATCGTGTCTGAAGGTCGGAAGGATGAAGCCGCCTGCCCGCTCGCCAACGAGGCCAGAGGGCAGACGCATGCCGCGAGCGCCTACCGCACCAGGTGGAAGGCCGTCTGCCGCTGGAGGGCCCAGCGCACCTTTCCGGTGGCATCGATCATGACGTCCTCCTCCTGCGCCGAGCGCACCCGCTGCCCGCCCCATTCCGGCACCGGGCTCGTCGCCTGCAACTCGATGGAGAACCACTGGTTGGGGATCACCTTGTGATCGCCGTTGCCCGGCACCCCCTCCTGGCGGTCCCACAGGCCGATCATCGGCCCCGCGCCGTGCCCGTTCAGGCCGATGGGGTGCGAGTACACCGTCCCGTCGATGCCCTCGGACTTCATCCGCTCCCGCGAGGCCTTGAGAATCTCATTGCCCGTACGCCCCGGGCGCAGCTCCTCGAACACGATGTCCTGCAGCCGGTTCGAGCGAGCCAGCGCAGCCTTCAGCCCCGCCGGCACGTCCGTCTCGCCCTCGCGCAGCACGTAGCCCATGTGCTGCGTGTCCGTGTTCAGCCGCAGCGCCGTCACCCCGAAGTCGCAGTGCAGCACGTCTCCCCGCTCGATGAGGGGATCCTGCCCCAGCTCCTCCTCCGTCTTCCCCTGCCGCTGCACCGACACCGACGGCTGAAACCACGTCCCCAGCCCCAGGTCGTTCACCCGCTGCCGCATCCACCACACCACGTCGCTCGTACGCGTCTTGCCGGGGGTTATCACCTGGTTGGAGAACCCCGTCTCGATGATGTTCCACGCCAGCTTCGTCAGGTCCTCGTAGAAGCGCGCCTCGTCCTCGCCCCGCCACGCGATGAGGTCCACCGCGAGCCCCTCGGCCGGCTTCATCCGGGAGGTCCACTCGGTCCCCAGCGCCTCGGCCATGCCCTCGTACTCGCCATGCGTCAGCCCGTCCGCGAAGGCGAACGTGCGCGACACGTTGATGCCGATGACCTTCGGCTTGCGCTCCTCGAGCACCGCCTTCAGCACCTTCCACTGGTCCGGGCCCCACAGCTCGGCCTGCCGCGTCACCCCGCCCCCGTCCACCTGCAGCTGCGCGCGCCGCGCCTCGTAGACCCCGCCCTGCGTCCCTCCGCCCAACGCGAGCCGCTCCACGCCCAGCTCCGGGCCCCGGTCGTGGAAGACGTAGATGGTCCGCCGCCGCGCCGCGAACGTCGTGGGCGCCACCAGCGCGGGGAAGACGGGGTCCTCGTTGTACTCGCGCATCGAAATCACCCACATCTCGATGCCGTACTGGCGCATCAGCGCGGGCAGCGCCTTCTCCATGCGCTCGCTCAGCCAGGCCTGCTGTCGCGTGGCCTGCTCACGCAGTGTGCCGAAGGGACGCTCGGGCGCGGAAGCCCCTGGCACGGAGGTGGCCGGGGCCGTGGTGGCACAGGCGGACGTGAAGAGGAACAGGGGGACGAGTAGACGGCTCCAGGTGTTCTTCATGGCCGCGCAGCTTCGCACGGATGCCGCTGTCAGGGAGCCCCGAGCATCGACGTCCCCTCCCCCTGCGCCCGTCCGTTGAGGCCCTACACGCACTCATGGTTTCGCTGGTTCGAATCCAGCTCTCCCCGCATGCTGGGGAGATGGCCGAGTGGTCGAAGGCACCAGACTTCAACTCTGGCGAATCAACCCAATACGGCTTCACCACTCGGGCGCATTCCCTTCTACTTCCTCGATAGGACATCGAGCCCCTTGAGCTCACTCAGCGAGACCGACGCCTGTTGCGGCGGGCAGCTCGTGTGAGCGCATCCAGCGCCTTGAGCAGCTTGCGGTATGAGCGCGAGCGCCGCGCCATCGCGGGCGTGAAGGGCAGTACCCCGGTGAAATCCGGCTGATCCGTCGTCTCCTCATAGGGACGTCCGAGCAGTTGGGTGAGACGCTTCTTGCAATCACGAATGGTTTCGATGTCCGAAAGTGGCGTCGGCAGCCGACTACCCCGCGGTATGCGTGTGGTTCGCCGCAAGCTGGCCAGGGAGGCGAGAAACCAGGCTTCGTACTCCCGATTGGCGACGACCACCTCAATGGGGATGTGGGGCGCGATGGCTCGAGCACGCCGAAGGAGCTCGGGACCCAGTCCAGGACGAGAGGGTGTCCTGGCGCGCACCAGGCATTCGTCATCGGAATCGAGCATGACGAGAATGCCATCAGGCCGCTCGCTCGCCGCCATCTCGACGTAATACTCGATCCCCAACGCGTCATCGTCATCGTGGGGACACTTGAGAGCTCCGGAGCCCGAAGCACGGATGGCGAGATCGGGTGTCTCGAAGTCGCGGAACCCGCGGTGTTGGAACCAGCGGCGCAGGAGGACGGGGACAGCAGTCTGCTCGCCGTGCCCCTCGACAATGGCAAGGATTCGGAGCTTGGGACGCATCGTCACGGGGCCGCGAAGAAGTCGCCCTCAACGCGCTCGGAGTCCTTCGCGGTGAAGAGCGCATTCGTACGGAGCAACCTGCCGACGGAGCGCGGCGGTCGACTCATCTCCTCCGCTCCCGGACTGAGCTTGAAGAGCTGACTGCTCCCCTCACGCCATTCGACGACGCGAACCTGCTCGGGAGTCACGGAGGGGTGACTCAAGGCCTCGGGACTGTGTGACGTCAGGAGAACCTGGCAGCGGCTGGTACTGGCCGCGATGGCATCCAGCAGGACCCCCAGCGCGGCGGGATGGACGGAGTCCTCGACCTCCTCAATGCACACGAGCGCTGGGGTGGGCTTCTGCCGAAGCGCCAGGAGGATGGCCAGACAGCGCAGGGTTCCATCCGACATATCCCCAACGTCGAAGACGACTCCGGCGGTCTTGCTCTTGTTGTATCGCTGATGGAACCGGATGAGCCGTCGACCCGCTGCGGTCTCCGACCTGACCCTGACGATGCCGGGAGTGATGGCCGCGAGGTGCTTGTTGATCCATGCGGCATCCGCCTTGTTCCGTTCGAGGTGGTGCAGCACATCGCCCGCGTTGCCGCCGCTCCGGTTCAGGATGCTCGCACCACTGACGGGCGGCTCCGCCCGGATTGCTGACGGAGAGAGGCTGTAGGCACGAACACTCGTTTTCAGTGCGTCCAACAGGGCCCGCCACAAAGCGGCGTGCTCAGCGGCGAACGGAAGCGCCAAGGCGTCCCGTGATGTGGCACGAACACCATGGGGCATGACAACGCCACCGAAACGCCAGTCGCCCCGGCCAGCGCGCGTGAAGTGCTGATAAGCAGCGTGTGCAACCTCCTTCTTGACCTCGAACCCCAATCCGCCTCGTGTTGGACCGATACGAAAGCCGTAGGTCACGGTGGCATCATCAGCAAGGATGCTCTGAGGCGCTGGGAGCTCAGTGCGGTGCAATACCGCAGCGAGATATTGACGGGACAGCCGCAGGCGGATGACGACTGCGAGTTCTTTCGCCTCGCGTGCGCCGTGGTGCAGCAGAGCCTGGACTCCACCCCGGCGCTCCAACGCATTCGCCAATGAGTCGCTCAGCGCATCCCGAACGAACTCCAGCGCGTCGATGAGCGTGCTCTTGCCGGCCCCGTTCCGCCCGACCAGGACAGTCAGATCGTCGAGTTGCAGGCGGGCGTTCTCGAAGGCCCTATAGCCCGAGAGCCGAAGCTCCTCAATGTGGACGCGCGCGAGGTCACTCATCTCCGAGGGGTTTTATCCACTACACCGCGCGGTGCCTACTGGAGCCGCATGGGATTACATGCGCTTTGTCCGGGAGAGATGCTCGGCAGCGGCCAGGCCCGCGCCATCGAGCGAGCCCCAGAGGGTCCCACAGCTTCACCGCGTGGTGAAGGCGAGGTCGTCCACGTCATCGAACACGCCACCGGGGCACGGCTCGGCGCTTCCCGCGTAGCGGAACACGCCTCGCACCGCCTGCTGCGCGCCCACCGGCAGCACGTACGTGGCCGACAACACCTGCGCCCTCGGTCCGCTCGGGGTGAGCGTCGTCAGGTACGTCCACGCCGGGTTGCGCGCGTCCGCCGTGTAGTACAGGTCCAGCCGGTTCGCCTCCGGCTCCGCGTACGCCCATACCGAGGCCTCCACCCGCACCGTCTTCCCCGGCGCCAGGCTGCCCCCGTCCACCGTGCTCACCCGCAACCCGTCGAGCGCCTCGTCCCGCTCGCGCGAGCCGCCCTCGCCATCCTCACACGAGCCCCCCAGCGCGTTGGGCGCGTGCGGCTCCGGGCCCATCCGCCCCCGTCCCACCAGCAGCGCGCCCGAGTCGCACCCCGTCGTCGCCCCGTCACACCGCGGCGCCCGCAGCTCCGCGTCGTACTCCGCGCGCTCCACGCCACAGCCCTCCGCGCCACAGGCGGGCGCCACCGTGCACGGGCCGCACTCCAGCATCCCGCCGCAGCCGTCCGGCACCGCGCCGCACGTCTGGCCCGCCGCCTCGCACGTCAGCGGCGTGCACACCCCCGGGTCGTACCGCTCGCTCGTGGCCAGCGTCCCCTGCAAGTCATTGGAGCCGCCCACCACCAGCACCGCGCCCTCCTCCAACAGCACCATCCCCGCGCCGCGCCGCGCCGCCCGCAGCGACGGCTCCGCGCTCCACGTGTCCGCCGCCGGGTCGTAGCTCTCCACCGACGCGAGCGCCCCCGTCGACACGTGGAAGCCTCCCGCCACCAGCACCCGCCCATCCCCCGTCACCAGCGCCCCGTGCGCCTCGCGCGGCGTGCCCGGCGCCGCCACCAGCTTCCACTCGCCACCCTCCGGGTCGTACAGCTCCGCCGTGGCCGCCGCGCGCGACGTCGTGCCCCCCACCACCAACACCCGCCCGTCCGTCAGCATCGTCACCGTGTGCCCCGAGCGGTGCGTCCCCGCCGCGCCTCCCACCGGGCCCGCCTTCGCCCACTGGCCGCTCGCCACGTCGTACAACTCCGCCTGCAGCCCGCTCACGAAGAGCACCTTGCCGTTGCCCAGCACCACGCCCGTGCGCGCCCCGCTCCGCGCCGACGTCGGCGCTCCCGTGCGCGTCCACTGGCCCGTCGCGGGGTCGTACAGCTCCGCCGAGCGCACCGGGTGCCGGTCCACGTCGAAGCCTCCCGCCACCAGCACCCGCCCATCCGGCAGCGCCACCGCCGCCGGCTCGTTGCGCGCCTCGGCCATCTCCGCCACCGGCGTCCACCGGCCCGTGCCCGGGTCGTACACCTCCGCACTCGCCAGCGCGCCAAAGGACGCCGAGTACGTGCCGCCCACCACCAGCACGCGCCCATCCTTCATCCGCACCGCCGCGTGGTTGCGCCGCGCCGTGCGCATCGCCCCCGTGCCGCGCCACGTGCCCGTCGCCACGTCGTACACCTCGCTGCTCGACAGCGTGCGGCTTCCATCATGTCCTCCCGCCGCCAGCACCCGCCCGTCCGCCAGCACCACCAGCGGCAGCAGCTTGCGCGGCGTGGTCAGTCCTCGCGCCACGCGCTCCTCCGACAGCTCCTCCGGCGGTGGCGCCGAGCTGCACGAGAACACCAGCGTGAAGAGCGCCAGCATGGCGCAGGACGTCGAAACCCTTTTCATGACCCTTCCCACTCCGTTGCGAGAGGGACGGGTCTACACGCCGGGTCTGACATCCCCGGGCTCGAATTCCCCCGTGATTCCCGGGGGTTATCTGCCTCTGTATGACAGACCTGTCAGGTCGTGCCGCGGCTCGTGCCGCGGCTCGTCATGGGCCCGGCATGGCACCGTCATGCACCGGGTTGATCCGCGTCCAGCGCCTCCACGTTCACCGGCTCCGCGTCCATGCCGTTGTGGTGCCGCGGAGGCAGCGCGCCCCCGTCGTCATCCTCCAGCTTCAACAGGTGCGGGGTGCGCTCGAGGTACAGCTCGCCATCGCGCACGTAGCGCACGTCCGCGAACTCCACCAGGAACTCGTCGCGTGACAGCAGGCGCGGCTCCAGTTCGAAGTGGGTGTCACCCACCGCGCGCACGCGGCCCAACTTCCGCCCGTCCAGGTCCCGCACCACCATGCCCTCGCGGACCAACTCCTGCTCCAACATGACACGTCCTCCTCGCGAGCCCCCGGGCCCTCCCGCACCGGGTCACGCCTCTCTGAGTGGGGAACACCCGGCACCACGGCAAGCGCCGAAGACTGGCAGGAGGGGCGACCCTGGGCTCGGGGGAATGCTCCCCACCCCGGCTCACATGCGGCGTGTGCGCGTGCGGAGTCCGCGTGGCGCGCGGTGCCTAATGTCTCCAGGGAAAGGAAGGATCGCCATGCTCCTGGAGATGACCGCCGTGGAGGCCCGCGAGCTCAAGGAGGTCCTCGACACGTCCTTGCGCGAATTGCTCGATGAGATCGCCCACACCGACCACCGCGCCTACCGCGAGATGCTGCAGGCCCGTTACAGCCGGCTCGAACAGCTCAACCACCGACTGGAAGCCTCCGTCGAGAGCGACCAGGTCTACGCCTGAGTCCGCCCCGGGGCGCCCAGGGCTTGCATGAGCGGTGATCCCGCCAGGCGGGAAAGGTGCGCGCCCCCTGCGGGTCCGGCATGCTTCCGGAACGACGGAGCACCGGCAACCCCGGTCCCTCCCGCGGAGGCACGCTGTGACGACACCGGCCGCACCCATCCGCTTCCTCCTCTCCCCCTCGCTCGGGGAGGTGAAAGAGCACGTGCGCGCCGAACTCTTCAGCCGGGCACTCACCCAGAGGCTGGGCCGCCCGGTGGTGGTGGAGCTGGCGCCCTCGTACGAAGCACTGGAGCGGGAGCTGGTGGAGGACCGGGTGGACCTGGCCTGGGCCACGGCCGAGCAGTGCACCACCTTCGAGCCCCAGGCCCGGGCGGTGCTGCGCGCGGTGCGGGCCGGGCGCTGGTACTACCACGCGGCCCTGGTATGCCGGGCGGACCGGCCGCTCACCTTGAAGATGCTGAAGGGCACGCGCGCCGCCTGGGTGGCCCCTCGCTCCACCGGGGGCTACCTGCTGCCCGCACGCCACCTCACCGAGCGGGGACTGCCCCCGGCGGCGATCTTCGCCGAGGAGCGCTTCCACGGCACCTACCGCAAGGCGCTGCTCGCGCTGCTCTCCGGCGAGGCGGACGTGGCCTCCATCTACTCGAGCCACCCGGAGGAGAATACCGTCCGCGCCTACCTCGCCGAGCACCTGGGCGCGGACGAGCGCCGGCTCATCCCCTTCGAGTTCACCGAGCCCACGCTCTCGGACGGGCTCATCCTCACCTCGCGCCTGCCCGAGGCGGACGCGGCCACGCTGGTGTCCATCTTCACCACGCTCGCGGGCGGCGGCGCGGGACTGGAGCCGCTGCTGGGCCTCTTCGACAGCGAGGGCTTCGTCCTCGCCTCCCCCACATCGCCCCGGACTCCGCCTCGGTGGAAGGTGCAGCGGGCGGAGTACCTGGCCGTGGAGCTGGACGCGCAGGAGCGGTGCATGCGGCTGTGGACGCCCACGGGCTCGGCCTTCGGGAAGGATCTGCGCCACGCCGAGGGACGGTCGCTGGAGGCGGTGCTGGGACCCGAGGCGGGGGACGCGCTGGTGGCGCTCGCGCGCGCCGCGCGGCTCAGCGGGGTGGGCGGACGGGTGGAGTACCGCCTGGAGGTGGAGGGCGAGACGCGCTGGTACGCGGCCGAGGCCACGGTGCGCAGGCCAGCCGGCGGCTCGAGTCCCACCACGGCGCTGCTGGTGCGCGACGTCACCGAGCTGCGCGCGCTGGAGGACGAGCTGTACCGGCTGGCCTCCTTCCCACTGTTGCACCCGGAGCCGATGCTGGAGCTGGGCCCGAATGGAGAGCTGCGCTACGCCAACCCGGCGGCGCACACCGCCATCCCGGACCTGGTGGTGCGGGGCGCGGGACATCCGCTGGTGGAGGCGGCGCTCGCGTGGGCCCGCCGTGGCGTGGCCCCGGGAGAGACCCCGCCCATGGTGCAGCTGGGCGGCAGGTACTGGGAGCTGATGGTGACGCCGCTGCTGGATCCCGAGGGCCTGCGCGTGTTCGCCAAGAACGTGACGGCGCGCAAGCAGATGGAGGCGCAGCTCTTCAAGGCGGACCGGATGGCGGCGCTGGGCTCGCTGGCGGCGGCGGTGGGCCACGAGATGGGCAACCCGCTGGCCTACATGCTGGCGAACCTCCGCTTCGCGCGCGAGGAGTTGGGGCGGCTGAAGCAGACACTGCGCGCGCAGGGCCACGAGCTGGCCGGGGACCTGGATGACGTGCTGGAGGCGCTGACCGAGGCGACGGACGGAGCGGACCGGCTGAAGACGATCGTCCAGGATTTGCGGATGCTGTCGCGCGCGCCGCCGGAGCACCGCGAGCCGGTGGAGGTGGTGCCACTGCTGGAGCACGCGCTGAGCCTGGTGCGTGGCGAGCTGCGCCACCGGGCGCGGCTGGAGAAGGACTTCCGGCCGGTGCCACTGGTGGAGGGCGACGAGGCCCGGCTGGGTCAGGTATTCGTGAACCTGCTGCTCAACGCGGTGCAGTCGATGAACGAACTGGACGCGGCGCGCAACGTGCTGCGGGTGGCGACGTACACGGGACCGGCGGGCGAGGTGGTGGTGGAGGTGCAGGACACGGGCGTGGGCATGCCGCCGGAGGTGCTGGCGCGCCTCTTCGAGCCCTTCTTCACCACGCGACCGGCGAGCATGGGCCTGGGGCTGTCGGTGAGCCACGCCATCGTGACGAGCCTGGGGGGCACGCTGCGCGCGGAGAGCCGCGAGGGCGTGGGCACGCTGCTGACGGTCATCCTCCCCGCGGCGCAGCACCCCTGAGACCCACCCGGGGAGCCCGGGCCCCTGGCACGCCCATGGCTCGAGGGAGCCGCTCCAGCCGGGGAGCATCCAAGGGAGCGAGCCTCGGAACCGAGAGGACGAGCAGGGTCGTGCGCCTGGATGGGCGAAGTATGCCTTTGACGCCCGTCCGGAGGCAGGATGGAGTCCCCATCACCATGATGGTTCACATCCCCAACGTCCTCTCCCCCGAGCAGGTGGCCCGCTGCCGCGACGTCTTCGCCCGGGCCTCCTGGGAGGACGGCCGCGGCACCGCCGGGCACCAGTCCGCCCAGGTGAAGAAGAACCTCCAACTCCCGGAGAACAGCCCGCAGGCACGTGAGCTCGGCGACCTCGTGCTGGAGGGACTCGAGCGCAGCCCCCTGTTCATCTCCGCCGTGCTGCCGCAGCGGGTCTTCCCCCCGCTCTTCAACCGCTACGACGAGAGCATGAACTTCGGCTCGCACGTGGA
This sequence comes from Archangium violaceum, assembly GCF_016859125.1. Classification (NCBI taxonomy): domain Bacteria; kingdom Pseudomonadati; phylum Myxococcota; class Myxococcia; order Myxococcales; family Archangiaceae; genus Archangium; species Archangium violaceum. The sequence goes on from NZ_CP069338.1 coordinate 2,503,340, forward strand.
CAACGCCATCCGCCCCATCACTGGCACGTCCATCCGCCTGCGCACCGATGTCTCCGCCACGCTCTTCCTCTCCGACCCCGAGAGCTATGACGGCGGCGAGCTCGTCGTGGAGGACACCTATGGCAGCCACTCCGTGAAGCTGCCCGCCGGCGACCTCATCGTCTACCCGGCCTCCAGCCTCCACCATGTCACGCCCATCACCCGCGGCGTCCGGCTCGCTTCCTTCTTCTGGGTGCAGAGCATGATCCGCGACGTGTCCCAGCGCGCCCTGCTCTTCGACCTCGACATGGCCATCATGCAGCTCAACAAGGAGGTGCCCAAGAGCCCCTCCCTCGTCATGCTGACGGGCGTCTACCACAACCTCCTCAGGCAATGGGCCGAGCCCTGAGCCACCTCTCCCACCCGCCCCTCGTTCTCCACCCGCCACTTCCCCGAGAGCGCGGACCCGACTCGCGTCCTCCACAGACCACTCCTTCCGGAGTGGGTCGACTCTGACCCTCCCCTCGGATTGACGATCTGTTCATTGTGGGCTAGGAGCAGAAGTCTCTACAAATGAGAATGATTCTCAATTTCCATGTCGGGATGGACGGAGGGGAGACGGTAGCCGGGGAGGAGCGCAGGCCGTCCGCGAACCTCTTCCGCATGGGCGAGTCCCCGAGTGGAGAGAGCGAGCGCTGGGGAGCGGCCCTGCTGATCGCCGCGCTCGTCCACGTCGGAGTGGCGCTCGTGTGGCTCGCGGTGCCCGGCACCGCCTCGCAGCCCCCCGCGACGCCCGAGGAGCCGGAGCTGGTGTTCTTCAGCTTCCTGCCCCCGCCGCCCCCCGCGGCGGGTTCCGCGACGTCCCGTGCGGCACAGCCCGAGCGGGTGCGGCGCCATGCACGGGCCCGCCCCGTGCGCCCGGTCGTCGCTTCGACGCTTCCGATGCCCGTTCCCACCCCCGTGGAGGCCCCGCCGGTCGAGGCCGCGAATCCCGAGACGGTGCCGGAGACGGCCGACGAAGCACCGGCCGCCGATGAGGCCCCGGGCGTGGTCGGTGGCACCGAGGGAGTGGGAGGTGTCGTCGCGGGAATCGTGGGCGGCGTGATCGGCGGCAGGGAGGGCGGGCTGGTGGGGGCCACGGGAGGCTCGGCGCTCGACCTGACGCAGGTGGCACGTCCCCCGCGGGTGCTCCAGCAGCTCAAACCGCACTACCCCCGGCGGGCGAAGTCCGATGGCATCGAGGGGCTCGTCATGGTGCGCGTCATCATCGGAACCGATGGGCGCATCGAGTCCGAGCACACGCGGGTGATCCGCTCCGTGCCCGAGCTCGACGCCGCGGCCATCTCCGCCGTCAGCCAGTGGCGCTTCTCCCCGGCGATCGGCAAGCAGGGGCGGCCCGTGCGCGTCATCGTCGAGATTCCCGTCCAGTTCTCCTTGAAGTGAAGCGGTCCCCCATGCGCATCACCCTTCGCAAGCTCATCTTCTGGCCGCACCTGATCTCCGGCATCATCGCGGGGATCGTCATCGCGATCATGTCCATCACAGGGGTGGCGATCGCCTTCGAGCATCAGATCCTCGACTGGGCCGACCGCGAGTCGCGGCAGGTGCGGGTCCCCGCGCCGGACGCGGCCCGCCTGTCCATCGACGAGCTGCTGACCCGCGTGCGCGCCGCCAGGCCCGAGGCGCAACCCTCGGGCGTGACGGTGTACTCCGAGCCGGACGCCGCCGTGCTGGTGAGCACCGGCCGCTCCAGTGGCGTGTATGTGAATCCCTACACGGGCGAGGTCCGGGACCAGGGAGCCCAGGGCTGGCGTAGGTTCTTCCATGTCATGGAGGAGTGGCACCGGTGGCTCGGCGCCCAGGGCGACAACCGCGCGATGGGCCGAGCCGTCACCGGCGTCTGCAATGCCGCGTTCCTCTTCCTCGCCATCACCGGCCTGTACCTGTGGTGGCCTCGCAAGTGGACGATGAAGACGGTGCGGCCCACGCTCTGGTTCAGGGGCGGACTGCGCGGCAAGGCACGTGACTTCAACTGGCACAACGTGATCGGCTTCTGGTCCCTGCCCGTGCTCATCGTCCTGACGGCGACGGGCATGGTCATCTCCTACAAGTGGGCCTCGGATCTCGTCTTCACGCTCACGGGCAACACGCCCCCCGCCACCCAGGGCCCGCCCACCGCCACCCCGGTCAAGGTCCCCACGCCGCCGGAAGGTGCCAGACCGCTCGGCCTCGACGCGCTCTTCACCGAGGCCCGCAAGCAGGCGCCCGCCTGGGACAACATCTCGCTGCGCATGGGCGGCGGACCGCGCGGCAATGCCCCCCAGGGCCAGGGTCCGCAGGGCCAGGGTCCGCGGCCCGGCAAGGGTCCCGGTGGCGGCGAGGCGCGCGGAGACGGTGGCCCGCGGGCGCTCGCCTTCTCCATCCGGGAGACGGGCGCATGGCCGCTCTTCGCCTCGACGCAGGTGTCGTTGGATCCCTTCACCGGCCAGGTGCTGCGCCGGGAGACCTTCGCGGACAACAACCTGGGTCGGCGGCTGCGCACGTGGATGCGCTTCCTGCACACGGGCGAGGCGCTCGGGTGGATGGGTCAGCTCGTCGCCGCCCTCGCCTCGCTGGGGAGTGTCCTCCTCGTGTGGACTGGCTTCGCCCTCTCCTGGAGGCGGTTCTTCCCGCGCCGGCAGGCCCGCGCCTCTCCCTCGGAAGAAGCCAGCGCGACGTCGGAGCAGTCCGAGCCGACGGCCTGAGCTCCTCCCGCATCGCTGACACGCACGCCGGGGCGAGGAGCCCTGGCCGCGCCATGCGTTCCCTCCACCCGGACACACACCTCGCGCAAGGCCAGACATGAGTCTGGCCGTGAAGCTCTCACGCTTCCGGTGCCACCCCGAGTGAAAGGGATTGAAATTCCTCAACGACAGACGAATCCGGTTGATTCAATCCCGGCAATTAATTACGAGAATCGTTCTCGAATTCTAGCAGTTTCGAGGAGTACAAGAATGTCTTCCACCAAGGCCAGCAGGACGGGCATCCGCTCGACGAAGGGTGTTTCAGGAGGGGTGCGCGGAGCGCTGTGGCCCTTGGGGCAGACGGCGGTTGGACTCGCCTCGGCGCTGGCCGCGAGTGGCGCGCTCGCCCAGGAGACGACGCCGCCCGCAGACGCACCACGTACCGAGCAGTCGGCGCCGGCCGCCCAGCCGTCGCAGGAGGGCGCCCAGGACAAGTTCGTGCTGCCCACTGTCCAGGTGGAGGAGGAGGCGGAGAGCTACAACGCCCCGGAGAGCACGCTCACGCGTCTGCCGAAGCCGCTCGTCGATACGCCGCAGACCGTCACCGTGGTGCCCGAGACGATCATTGAGGAGCAGCGGGCGACGACGGTGCGCGAGGCCCTGCGCAACGTCTCCGGCATCACCGTCAGCGCGGGTGAGGGTGGCCGCCAGGGAGACATCTTCATCCTCCGTGGCTTCTCGGCGCAGACCGACACCTTCCGTGATGGGGTGCGCGACCTGGGCTGGTTCACTCGCGACACCTTCAACCTCGGCGGGGTCGAGGTCTTCTTCGGGCCCTCCGCCGTACTCTTCGGGAGAGGCTCGACGGGCGGCGCGGTCAACCTCGTCACCAAGCGGCCGACGAAGCGCTCCATCCGGGACGTGAGCCTGACGGGCGGCACGGCGCCCTGGGGCCGCCTCGAGCTGGACGTCAACCAGGTGCTCAGTGACGACGTGCAATTGCGCGTCAACGCGGCGGGGCAGCTCGCCCGGACCGCGGGCCGTGACATCGTCGAGCAGAACCGCGCCGCGGTCGCTCCCGCCGCGCGCATCGCGCTGGGACAGAACACCACGCTCGACCTCGACTACCTCTACCAGCGGGAAGAGGGCATCCCGGATCACGGCCAGCCCTACTTCAACGGATACCCGCTCACCAACAGCCTCGGCGTTCCGCGCGACACCTTCTATGGCGTGGAGGACTCGGACACGTTGAGGGTGAATGCCCACGTCGCCACCGGGCGCATCCAGCACCGGTTCGGCGGAGGCACGGTGCTGACCAACACGTTGCGCTTCGGCTCGGTGGATCGCTTCACCCGGCCCACGTCGCCGCGCGGGCTCGCTCCGGCCGCCGCCCCCGTGACGGTTGGCCGTGAGCGCTACGAGACCGAGACGGACAACGCCAACCTCATCAACCAGACGGACTTCCGCGGGGTGTTCCAGACCGGCATCCTGAGGCACACCGCCAATGCCGGGCTCGAGCTGGCCTGGGAGACGCGCAACCAGTACCGCGACAACCTGCGCGCGGTGGGTCTGCCCACCGGGCCGAACCTCCCCGCCGACCTGTTCGAGCCAGATCCCTCGCCCGACCTCTCCCCGCTCACCCGCGTCTTCAGCACCGCCAATGAGACCCGGCAGTGGACGATCGGCGCCTATGCCTCGGAGCAGCTCGAGATCTCCCGCTACGTCGAGCTGCTCGGCTCCGCGCGCTTCGACCTCTTCGATACGGACTACACATCGGAGAACAGCACGCACACGGTGACCCGGCTGGAGAACCGGGACGCGTTCTTCAACTGGCGCGCCGGCGTCGTGCTCCACCCGCTGGAGAAGACGAGCCTCTACGCGATGTATGGCACCTCCTCCAATCCCTCGGCGGAGGCCGGCACGCTCCCCAGTGGGACGGAGAGCCTCGAGCCGGAGCGCAACATCATCTACGAGATCGGCGCCAAGGCGGACCTGCTCGAGGAGCGGCTGGGCCTGACCGCGGCGGTCTTCCGCATCGACAAGACGAACGCGCGCGTGGCGAACACCGACCCCGAGGGGCCTCCTCAAATCCTCGCGGGCGCGCAGCGCGTGCAGGGCTTCAACGTCGGCATCGCGGGCACCATTACCCAGCGCTGGAGGGTGCTCGCCAACTACACCCATATGGACTCGGAGATCCGCGAGCATACCAACGCGTACCTCGTGGGCCAGCCGCTGCCGAACACGCCCAAGCGCAGCCTGTCGCTCTGGACGACCGTCAATCCGCTGGATGACCTCACGCTCGGTGGCGGCGCCGTCTACCAGGACGTGACGACGGTGAACAATCCCACCGCGGCCAACGTGGCGATCAACAAGGTGCCCAACTTCTGGCGCTTCGATGCCTTCGCCAGCTACTCGTTCGGCAAGCTCGGTCTCCAGCTCAACGTGAACAACATCACGAACGAGCTCTACTACGACCAGTACTACGGTGGGCACGCCGTGCCGGCCGAAGCGCGCTCGGCGAGCCTGACCGCCCGGTATAGCTTCTAACTCCCTCTCCCCCTGGGAGAGGGATTATTGTCGCGGGGATGTTGTCGGTTTCCCAGGGGCACTCCTTCGCTCTCCAGATGGCCTCTCCTCCGGGCCGTTGAACGTTGGTAGGCTGTCCGCTTTCGAGCGGGCAGCCCCAACGCTTCTCTCGGCGGAGGACCCAGGCCATGCAATTCACCGTTACCGACCCGCCGCCGCCGACACAGTGGGGATACCTGCTCGGCATGCTCCTCCACCTGGCGGTGTGCACCCTGCTCGTCGGACCTCCCCTGCTCCTGTGGCTGCGACGGAGCCGGGGAGATGCCCGCGACGTGCTTCGCCTCACGTCCACGACCACTCTTCCGGTCGGCCGCATCCAACGCCTGCGCGAGCTCATGGGCTGGTTGCTTCCGACCCTCGGACTGTTCATCTCCCTGGCGGGCGCGGCGGCCTGGGGTTGCGCTGTCCTGTTCACCGACGCGGAAAGAACCCGCTCCAATCCGTGGTGGAACTCGGAAAGCAACCCCTTCAGCCCCATGTGGGACGCGAGCTTCGTGGCGGGGCTGGTGGGGTTCTATCTGCTCATCTTCTCGGTGCGAGGGTCCTCCTCCTCGCGAGGTGTGCTTCGCGTGGGTACGAGGATTGGACGGGGTGGGCGGAGTCATCGCCGCGTCCGCTGCGTGTCGTAGCGCCCCCATGCGCCTGGGGGTGAACCATGCCCGCTGAGATGGCGCGAAAGTGGGTGCCCCTGGTGCTCGGGGCCGTCGTGTTGTCCACCGGCTGCGTCACGGTGACGACCCCCATAGGACGCGGCACGCTCCTGGACCACAACCCACGTGCAGTGCCCGGGCTGGCCATGGCCATGGTGAGCCCGGCTGAAATGACCGCGCGCGCGGTGGCCAGCGGGGCCAGGCAGGCGGACGCCTTCGAATACCTGCTGCTGCTCGCGGGCCTGGACAATGTCAACGACGCGCCACCGCGAGGCGCGCCCCTCACGCCCCAGGAGGCGGCCCGGGTGTTGGCGGTGCTGCTGAACAAGCCCGTGACGCTGGGTTCGTTCCCGCCGCGCATGGCCGTCTGCCACCTGCTGCGCGAGGTGCTCGCGGGTGGACAAGTCTCCCGCGAGGAACTGTTGCGCCGCATGGAGCGCTTCAGGAGCGTGGCCGTCCTGCGGCCGGACGGCTACCTGGCCTGGACACTCAACGGACGCACGCAGCAGAGGGTGGGCTCGGTGGAATGGAAGGAGGAAGCCTTCCGCGCGGGCTCCTTCGAGCTCGGGCGCTTCTACACCGCCAATGGGTGGGTCTTCCGGCGGGCCGACACGCACCTGCGCCCCGTCATGCAAGGGCCCGGGCTGGTCGAGGTGTACGACGACGCCGACTACATCGGCCGCTCGCTGGATGGCGCGGAGGAGGCTTTCGTCGAGCTGTACCATGCCATGGGCCAGTTGCTCACGCGCCCGCTGGACGGCCTCGCGGCGCTGCAACACCTCCCCTCGGGAGTCGCGGCCCTCATCGCCTCCTCGCCCGAGTACCTCGAGCGCTTCCGGTACATGACTCGGGGCGAGCAGGTGAAGGCGACCTCCAAGCTACTGACCCACCTCATCGTCACCTTTGGCACCGCGGGAGGCACCACCAGCACGCTGACGCGGGCGTTGGGCGGGCTGGAGGCCACCGTGCCGGTGCTCTCCCTCTCGGCCGAGGGTCTGCTGGTGGTGGAGCGCATCGCGGTGCCGGTGGGGAAGGTGGGCACGGTGCTGAGCGGCGCGCCCGGTGCGGCCATCATCCTCCAGCGGGCGAACGCGAGTGGGCGGATGCCCTCACCCGTGCCGGGACCGGGCCAGTGGGGGCCTGCCGAGGAGTCCATGTCCGCTCGGGCTCGCGCCTACCAGGAGCAGATTAGCGGGCACTCGGCCAACAAGGCCTACTGGGTGGGTGGAGTGGGCAGGAAGAGCGGAGGCGTGAGGTTCGACGGCTTCAAGGACGGCGTCCTGCTCGAGGCCAAGGGGCCCGGTTACGCCAACAAGTTCCTCGACAACCTCGAGCCCAGGCCGTGGTTCAAACCTTCAGGGGCGAAAGCCCTTGTCGATCAGGCAAGGCGCCAGATTGCGGCCGCCATGAAGACCGGTACGCCCATCCGATGGCACGTCGCGGAGAAGAAGGTCGCCGATGCCATTCGACTCTTGTTCAAGAGAGAGAGGGTGTACGGAGTCCAAGTGGTCCATACACCCGCTCTCTAGATAGAAGCGTGCTCCATGGCGAAGACCTACAAGCGAATCGACTCGTACTATGCCGGTGCGTATTGGGGACCCAGGAAGGAGACGCCGGAAGAGTGCGCCCGGCGCGCGGAAGCATTCTTGGCCGCCATTGCGAATATCGACCCGGCTTTCTCTCAATGGTTCGAGGGAGGCAGGTCGCGCAAGGATGCACTGAAGCGACCCATCGAGCCCTCCGGCGAGGCCCTTGAGAAGCGGGTGCGGCGAGGCAGGGATCGTCAGTTCGAGTCTCTCGGCTACTCTGTCTGGGCGTGGAACGGTGCGCCCGACGACTACGACGCGTGCGGCTTCAATTTCTACTGTGGCGGCTATAGTGAGGGGCAGTCCAACTGCTGTGTGGTCGATCTGCCAACCCGGGGGCCGAACGCGGAGCGAGTGCTGAGCGTGCCCGTTCTCACCGGGCTGGTTCGGAGCATGGCGCTGGCCTGGGAGCCGGACTCCGCCATCGCGACCTCAACGATGCACCGTGATGCGGTGTCACCTGACGGCATCGCGGAAACATTCGTGGGCTGGCTCATGTATTTCCCGCACAGCCGGGGCAGGGTTCCGCCGCTCCCCGCCCCCGTGCGTATCGAACCGGTGGAGGACAAGGGAATGCTCATCATCCTCACGCCCGAGCGACTCACTGCGGAGAACCCCGAGCACGTCGAGCTCGGCCAGCGCGTCCACGAACTGCTGAACAAGGCCGGACTCCTGCGGCCTGTCGTTTCATGACACGGCGCCGTCGCCGGACATGAAGAAGCGGGGCCGCGTCCGCGCCACACTCTGATAGCCTCGCGGCACGGCGCCCCCGCCGCTCCCCCATGCGCTGCCCGGTCTGTCACCGTCGCCTCGCCCCCGGCGACGCCTGTCCCCAGCACGCCCAGAGGCCCCGGCCCGCTCCGGCGCCCGAGCCCTTCGCCTTGCCCCAGGTGCCCGGCTTCCAGTTCCGCGCGCCGCTGGGCTCGGGCGGCTTCTCCCGCGTCTTCTCCGCCCTGAGCGAGGAGGATGGACGCGAGGTCGCCCTGAAGGTGGCGCTCGGCCCCTTCTCCGCGCGCTTCGCCCGGGAGGCCGCCGCCCTGCGCCGCGTGGGCCCTCCCACCGTCCCCGCGCTGCTCCTCGAGGGCACCACCGACGGCCGCTCCTTCCTCGTCCTCGAGCGCCTGCGCGGTCAGACGCTCGCCGCCTGGATGGCCGCGCTCCCCGGCTCCGGCGCCGCCCCCCTCTCGCACGTGGGGGAGCTGCTCGCCGGCCTGTGCGCCGCCCTCGAGCGCGTCCACGGCGCGCGGCTCGTCCACCGGGACCTCAAGCCGGAGAACGTCTTCCTGCGCGAGGGTGGCGCGCTCAGCCTCCTCGACTTCGGCCTCGCGCGCTTCCTCGATGCCTCCGACCCCGACGAGCCCGAGGCGTCCGTCAGCCTCACCCGCACCGGCCAGCGGCTCGGCACCGCCTTCTACATGGCCCCCGAGCAATGCCTCGAGTCCCGTGACGAGGACGCGCGCTCGGACCTCTACGCGCTCGGCGTCCTCCTCTTCGAGCTGCTCACCGGGGCCCCGCCCTTCACCGGCGGACCGGACGAGGTGCTGCACGGCCACGTGAACCTCCGGCCTCCTCGCGCCTCCGAGCGAGCCCCCGTGCCGCCCGCCCTCGATGAGGTGCTGCTGCGCTGCCTCGCCAAGGACCGGGCCGCGCGCTTCGGCTCCGCCGCCGAGCTCCTCGCCGCCTTCGACTCCGCCCGCCGCACCGGCCCCTGCGCTCGGCCCACCCCCGAGGACGTGCTCGCCCCCGCGCGGACCCAGGGCGTGCGGACCGTGGCGCTCCTCGGCGTGCGGAGCGAGCTCGGCGTGGACCAGCTCGCCGCGGCCGTGGCCCCCGAGGGCGGATTGCTCGCGCGCGTCCACCCGGGCCGCTACCTCCTCGCCTTCCCCGAGCACCCCTCCGCCGAGGCGGGACTGCGCGCCGCCGCCCGCGCCGCCCGGCAGCTCACCAGCGAGTCCGGCACCACCGCCGTCCTCCACCTCGCCGAGCTGCGCGTGCGCCCCGGTGCCTCCCTCACGCGCATGGCGGGCGAGGCCCTGGAGCAGCCCGACTCCTGGTGGCCCACCTCCGAGGGAGACGCGCCCCTGCGGGCCACCCCCGAGGCCGCGGCCCGGCTCGGTGAGGGCGCGACGACGCCCGGCCCGGCGGATGCCCCGCGACTCACGGGAGACTCCTCCCTCACCCGGGGGCCCGCGTCGGCCGAGCCCCCTCCCCTCCTGGGCCGCGATGCGCCGCTCGACACGCTGCGCTCCGACGTGGCCCGCTCCTTCTCGGGCCAGGGCCCCGGCCTCTCCGTCCTCACGGGTGAGCCGGGCCTCGGCAAGACACGCCTGCTCGACGCGCTCGCCGCGAGACTGGAGTCCGAGGGCCACGCCCGCGTCCTCCGCCTCGCCGCGCCCCACCCCGATGCGTCCGCACCGGACGCGCTCCTCCAGTCCCTGTGGGCCCGCTGCGACAAGGACACGCCCCTTCCCTCCACGCCCTCCGGAGCCCGGCGCCACGCCCTCGCCCGCACCGTGGCCGAGGCCCTGCGCCAGCTCGCCGCCCGGCAACCGCTGGCCCTCCTCCTGGACGACGCGCACCAGGCGGACCCCACCAGCCTGGACGCACTGGAGATGGCCACGCTCGCCGCGCCCGAGGTGCCGCTCTGGGTGTGCACCGCCGGACGCCCCGAGCTGCTGGGTCTGCGCCCCCTGCTCGGCGAGCGCTCCGGACACTCCGCGCACCACGTGCTGCCGCCCCTCGCGCCCGAGGCCAGCCGCGCGTTGCTGCTGCACCTGCTCCGCCCCGCCGAGTTCATCCCCGAGCCGGTGCTCGCCCGCCTGGAACAGCTGACCCAGGGCGTGCCGCTGTCGCTGGTGGAGGTGGCCCGGGCGCTGCGTACCTCGGGGGCCCTGCGCGCCACGCCGCAGGGTGAGTGGTACGTGGCCGCGGACGAGCTGCTGCACGTCTCGGTGACGCCCCTCTTCGAGCGGCTCGCCGCGCGCGCCCTGTCCGTGCTGCCCGCGGCGCACCAGGGCCTGGCGCAGCTGTGCGCGGTGCTCGGCCAGGAGCTGACGGTGACGCAGGTGGACGCGGCGCAGCGGCACCTGGAAGCGAAGGAGGACGCGGCGCGCGTGGCGGGACTGGACGCGGGCACGGGGCTCGCGCGGCTGGAGCGCGCGGGGCTGCTGCGGAGGGTGGGCCCGGCGCGGTACGCCTTCCGCCAACCACAACTGCGCGAGGCCCTCGAGCGCGCCCTGCCCTCCTCCTGGCGCCGGGCCCTGCACGCGGCGGCCCTGCGAGGACTCTCCGGACAGGGAGACGCGGAGCAACGCCAGCGCGCCCGCCATGCCGCGGCCTGCGGCGCGCACGAGGAGTCCTTCACGGCCTGGTTCTCCCTGGGCGAGGCCGCGCGTCGGGCCCACCGCTACGTGGAGGCCGAGCAGGACTACACCCACGCCCTGGCACAGCTCCCCGAGGGAGACACGGCACGGCGCGCCCAGGTGCTGGCCGGACGAGGCCGGGTGCGCTACCGCATCCAGCGTTTCCGCGAGGCACTGGCGGACCTGGGCTCGGCGCGGGCGCTGGCCGGGGCTCGGGGAGACACCGCGCTGGAGGTGGATCTGCTGCTGGAGGAGGCCACCGTCCTGGACTGGATGGAGGACGCGGAGGGCTCGGCGGCGCGCACCCAGGAGGCGCTGGAGAAGGCCGAGTCCCTGGACGACCCACGCCTCTCACTGAGGTGCGCGCTGGCGCGGGGCCGGCTGCACGTGCGGCAGGGCGAGTGGGAGCGGGCCACGCGCGTCCTCACCTCCACGGCCGAGGGCGCCGCGCTGGCCAGGGAGCACGAGACCCACGTCATCGCGCTCACGCTGCTGGGCTCGGTGCTCGCCGTGCAGGAGAAGGCGGACGCGGCCGCCGAGCGCTTCGAGGAGGCGCTGGGCCTGTGCCGTCAGGCGGGGGACGGGCTGCACCTGGCCGCCACGCTCATCAACCGCCCCTTCCTGTGGCGCCTGCGCGCGGACGTGGAGGCCATCGAGCGTGACTTGCGCCAGGCCATCGCCGTGGGGCGGGAGCTGGGCCACGCGCAGGTGGAGCGCTGGGCGGTGGGCCAGCTCGCCGAGTGCCTGCACTGGATGGGGCGCTCCGAGGAGTCACTGCCCCTGGCCCGGCGCGCGCACGAGCTGGGCAGGCGCTTCTTCGCCGAGCACCCGGTGGCGGTGGATGCCGTACTCCTGGCCCGGCTCGGCGCGGCGCGCGGGGACATGGAGGAAGCGCGCGGGCAGCTCGCGTGGCTCGCAGCGCACTGCCCACCCGAGCGCATTCCGCCCAACACCGACGCCCTGCGGCGCATGGTGGAGTTGCAGGTGCGCGAGGCGGAGGCCGGCCCTGGCTCCCACCTGGAGGCCTGGAAGGAGCTGATCGCCGAGGCCGAACCCAACGCCTCCAGCGACGAGTTGACGGAGCTGCTACACGAGGCGACCCGCGCCGCGCTCAGGGCCGGCCGGCCCGAGGAAGCGCGGGAGTGGCTCGCCCGGGCCGAGCGCACCTCGGCGGCCTCCCCTCTGTGGCGGACGCGCCTGGAAGCCCTCCGTGTTGCCTGTGGAGCAACGGGCGTCGGACCCGGACTGTAGCGTCCCAGGCAACAACACGAGCGAGATGCCCACCCCGTCCGAGGGAACGCGGCCTCCCGCCCCCCCTGGCTCGCGCAATGCACGCTCGCGAGATATGACTTCCCGGTCCATGCGAATTTCTTATGATTCCCTGAAGCGTCCGCTATGTGCCCTCGGTCTGGGGGTTTCGCTGTGGCTCGCGTCGATGGGGTGCCAGCCCGAGAGCGAGAGCCCGGCGGAGGCGGAGCCATCCATCCTGTCCGGGGCGGAGCGGGAGTTGCGCATCGCCAACTCGCTCACCACGAGGGCGCTCGTCTACAACGCCATCTCCACCAACCCCCCGGCGAGAGCCCTGGTGGCGAGCAACGGGCTGGCGGGGTTGTTCGATCCCTCGTCGGGCTACGTGGACCTGAAGCGGCAGCTCCTGGACGTGGATGCGCAGCACTTCATGTCGTACCTGGTGGGCTGCGCGTTGAAGGAGACGCAGAGCATCACCTGGGTGGACCCGCTCACCTCCACGCTGAAGACGTGGAAGGGCAAGGCGGGCCTGTGTCCCCAATGGGCCGGCGGTGCGCCGACGGATGAGTGCAAGCGCCGGGTATCGGCCTGCATCCTGGCGCGCAACAACGCCTTCGGCCGGCGGGTGGAGCTGTCGCTGCGAGGCGAGGACCCGAGCGACATCACGCGCTTCGCACTGGAGCCGAAGACGGCCGCGGTGGAGCACGACCCGGTCCTGGGGCAGGACGTGCCGAGCTTCCAGGCCTGCACCACGCACCAACTCGGGGTGAACCGGGATTGTGGGTGGAAGCCGGACTACATCGGCCGATGCGTGCCCGGCCACACGGTGCGACTGGGAGCGGGAGGCCGGGCGCCGGACCAGTGCATGGGGGGCCCGGTCCTGGGCTCCCTCAGCGGGGACATGATGCTGCGCGTGTGTGACGGCATCGTCGGCTGCGACGATGGCAGCGCACGCAAGCTCGCGCAGAGTCAGGGCGCGTGCAGCACGCCACAGCCGGCGGTGACCTTCACCTGCCCCGCTTCGGGGGAATTCAACGTGATGACGGCCCCGTATGACAGTTGGCAGAGCGGCACGGCCAACGTGGGGGTGGAGCCGGGCACGCCGGCGGGCACGACCTATAGGCGCTCCGAGAAGGACGTCTTCAGCTACCGGGAAGGGGCCTTCTACGGGACGATCTTCGACGGGGAGCTGGGCACGAAGCAGTACGTGAACGTGACCAGGGACGGCAAGGTGATGGGCAAGGAGCAGCGCATCCAGGGGACGATGTACCCGAAGATGTTCTCCTGTCACGCGCCGGAGTGGAACCAGGGGCTGGCGTACGCCACGCATCGCGTGTGCGCGCAGCCGGGCTCGGGGATGGACTGCGCGGCCACGGTGACGGGGGCGTGCATCAACCCAGGGGACCGGAACTTCCCGGCCTCGATGTGCAAGGTGGAGGATGGGCCGCTCGTCGGCGGGGATGGGGACTTCGAGCAGTGCATGGACCCGAGCCAGAATGAATGGAAGGAGCCCATCACCGTCTACCTCCACGCGCCGTGCGACCTGATACCGGACGGGAATTCCGAGCTCTGTGTCTGGCGGCGCGTGCAGAAGTAACCACCAGGCACCGCGGACATGACGAACCGGAAGGACACACCTGGAGACGCCCCACCCGAGCCCGGCACCCGGGCCTGGTCGCTGTATGGTGAGGAGCTGTCACCGGGGGCGCAGGTGGGCGGCTATGTCGTCGAGAGCACCCGCTACCGGGGCGGCGTCTCGACGCTCTACCGCGCGCGCGAGTCCCGCACCGGAACGGCCGTGGCGCTCAAGGTGATGCGGCCCCAGTACACCGCCTCGAGAGGAGCCCTGCGCCGCTTCCAACAGGAGGCGGAGACGCTGCGGCGGTTGAGACACCCGCACATCGTGGACGTGCTCGAGCAGGGGACGCTGCCGGATGGGCGGCCCTTCATCGCCATGGAGTGGCTGGAGGGGAGGGACCTGGCGGCGGAGCTCGCGGCGCGAGGCCCCTTCTCCGCGCGAGAGGCGCTGGAGTTGCTGGAGCAGGTGGGCTCGGCGCTGAGGGCGGCGCACGGGGCGGGCGTCATCCACCGGGACTTGAAGGCGCAGAACGTGGTGGTGCTGAGCGGGGGAGCGGGGCCGGTGGTGAAGCTGGTGGACTTCGGAGTGGCGAAGCTGCTGGCACCCGAGGAGCCGGGCACGGCGGCGACGAGCACGGGGTTGGTGCTGGGCACGCCCCTGTCGATGGCACCGGAGCAGATTCGGGGGGAGACACCGGACGCGCGGACGGACCTCTACGGGCTGGGGGTGTTGCTGTACCAGCTCGTCACGGGACGGCCGCCCTTCCAGGGAACGACACAGGTGGAGCTGGAGGAGCAGCACATGCATGCCCCCGTGCCGAGGGCGAGTGAGCGGGCGCCGGTACCGGCGGCGCTGGACGAGGTGGTGGGGCGCTGTCTGGAGAAGCGGCGGGAGGACCGGTACCCGGACGTGGACGCGGTGCTGGAGGCGCTGCGCAACGCGGTACGGGGGGACGGGCCGGGCCGGGTGAGGCAGGTGCGGGCGCTGGGGCTGTACATGGAGGCGCGCATCGCCGGGCAGGTGGACGACGCCACGCTGGAGGTGGTGGACGCGCTGCTGGAGCGGGTGCGCGCGCGCATGGATGCACAGGGGCTCACGGTGATGGTGGAGGGGGGCAACTTCCTGCTGGGGGTGGCGGCGTTGCCACTGGGGGCGGACGCGGAGAGGGAGACGCGACGCAGGACACTGGAGCTGGCGCTCAGGCTGTCGGAGGAACCGCACGCGGAGGCGAGGGCGGCGCGCATCTCGCTCGTGCCCACGCTGCACGTGGACCTGGCGACGCTGCGTCTGGACGTGGGGGGCAGACAGGGCCTCGGGGGAGGCCGGCTGCTGCGATTGTCGGCCTGGACAGGGGGACATCCAGGCCACGGCGTCCTGGCGACAGCGTCGGCGCTCACGGGGCTGGAGGGCACCTTCCACTCGGAGGTGCTCTCCAGCCACGCGGGCCTGCACCACGTCACCCGGCTCGAGGCCTGAGCCTCACTTGATGCCGTGCCGCCGCAACAGGCGGTAGAGGTACACGCGGTCCATGTCCGCGCCAGCGGCCGCCTGGGACACCTTGCCCTGGTGGAGCTCCAGCAGCGCGCGCAGGTAGCGCCGCTCGAAGTCATCCAGTGCGAGCCGCCTCGCCTCGGCGTAGGGCACCTTCGCATCCACCTCGGAGCGGCTGCTCGCCGGGGCCACGTCCGTCAGCGCCAGCGTGTCCTCGAACACCAGACACCGCTCCAGGTAGTTGCGCAGCTCGCGCACGTTGCCCGGCCACGCGGCCTGCTCCAACCGCGAGATGAAGCCGGGCGAGCGCAGCGCCTTCGTCCGCTCCGGATCCGCGCCCAGCCCGTCGAGGATCTGCTCCACCAGGAGCTGCAAGTCCTCGGGCCGCTGGCGCACCGGCGGCAGCGGAATGCGCAGCACCGCCAACCGGAAGAAGAGATCCGAGCGGAACCGGCCCGCGTTCACCTCGGCGCGCAGGTCGCGGTTGGTGGCGGCGATGATGCGCACGTCCACCGGAAGGTACGTGTTGGTGCCCACGCGGCGGATTTCGCGCGCCTCCAGCACGCGCAGGAGCTTGGGCTGGAGCTCGGCGGGCAGCTCGCCAATCTCATCGAGGAAGACGGTGCCGCCGTGGGCCTCCTCGAAGGCGCCGATGCGCCGCTGGGCCGCGCCGGTGAAGGCGCCCTTCTCGTGGCCGAACAGCTCGCTCTCCAGCAGATCCGCGGGAATGGCGCCGCAGTCCACGGTGAGGAAGGGCTTGTCGCGGCGGGAGCTCTCCTGGTGGATGGCCTGGGCCGCCTGGCTCTTGCCAGTCCCCGTCTCGCCCTCCAGCAGCACCGTCACGTCGCGAGCGGCGGCGCGCTCCAGCAGGGCGAAGCACATGCGCATGGGCACCGAGGTGCCCACCAGCGAGCCGAAGCGCGTGCGCTCGGACACGGGGAGCCGGTTGCTGTCGGAGCCGTAGTCGAAGCGCACCACCGCGCGGCCCAGCCGCAGGAGGCTGCCGCCCCGCAGGTACCCGTCGGCCACCTGCACCCCATCGAGCATGACGCCGTTGGTGCTGTCGAGGTCCTTCACCCGCGCGCCCCTGGGGCCCACGCGGATTTCACAGTGGAAGCGCGACACCGTGGGATCGTCCAGGGTGAAGTCGTTGCTCGGGTGCGAGCCGATGGAGCACGCATCCGACACCGAGTCCCAGGCCGTACCGGCCCCGGGGCCCTCCACCACGGTGAGGAGGAAGCGCCGGACGGCGGGGAACTCGGAGGAGCGCGGCGCGTGCGCGTAGGGTCGCGTCACACTGACGTCCTCGGCTCCAGGGTTCTCGGGCGGAACACCCGGCGCCTCCCCTCCCTTCTTGGGGGAAGGAGCGCCGTGAACACGATCAATGGGGGGCATGAACAAAGGGTAGCACGCCTCCCATACACCGAGTGCGCCAGGGACGGCTCCCGCCGCTTCCCAGGACAGGGAGCGGAGGAGCACGAGCCCGTGGACGCGCCCGGCGGAACGCGCGACGCTCCGAGGACGCGGAGAACCCCCCCCGATGAAGACCCCTACCGACGACCGCTTCCATATCGAGCTGCTCAAGCTGCTGCTGCACGTGGCCTGGAGCGACGATGAGATCGACCCGCACGAGGCCCGGGCGCTCCTTGGCGCCGCGCGGCGTTGGAAGGTACCGCTGCCGGAGCTGCAACGGCTCGAGCGGTGCCTGGACACGGGCGAGCCCCTCCCGGCGCCGAACCTCGGCCTGCTGCGCCAGCACCCGGACGAGGTGCTCGCGACGGTGCGCACGCTCATCGAGAGCGACGCCTCGGTGCACCTCTCCGAGCAGGAGATGCTCGCCCAGATTCGCGAGCTGCTGGGCCTGTCCCCGGCCTGAAGCACACCGGGAGCGGGCCCACCTACGCGTCGAGCAGTGACGACCAGAAGGCGACGAGCCGCCAGACGTCGCCGGGCCGCTGCTTCCGGTCGAACTCGGCGTGGGTGATGAGGGGCGTGAGCAGGAGGCGCACCCGCGTCCGGGGCTCCAACCAGCGCGCGAGGAGCACGGACTCGATGGCGGGGATGACGGTGTCATCCGTGCCATGCAGCAGGTAGACGGGCGTGGGCGGGGCCGGCGAGCGCTCGGGTGAGAGCGATGGGTCGTCGGCGAAGTCCTTCGTGCGCGGAAGCAGCCGGGCCCCGAGCGCGGAGACGTCCCGCTCGTTCACGTACTTCATGAAGGTGGCGGCGGGCTCGGGCATCTCCGACTGCATCCGCCGCGCCTCCGCGAAGGTCTCGTTGGCCCGACGTGTGTCGTGAATGGCCAGGTGCGAGGCCCGGAGGAAGGTGCGAATGCCCGCGCGCAACGTCTCCACCTGCTCGGGAGGGACGAGCTGATCGGCCACGTTGAGCAGGATGATGACCACGCCATAGTCATGGGGTCTGCGCCGCTGGCCATCGGGCTCGATGCCATTGCACAGGAAGGAGAGCACGCGTGAGAGGTCTCCGTGTCCCCCGAGCGAGAAGGTGAAGGCGACCTTGTCCGCGAGCGAGGGCCGCCCAGCGGCGACGACGGAGAGCCCACCGGCGAAGCTGATGCCCATGAGGCCCACCCGACCATCCGGCGCGAGCTCCGGCCGCGAGGAGGCCCAGAGCGCGACGTCCTCGATCATGTCCGGCTCGCGAGGAGTGATGCGGTAGAGGAGGAGATCGGGCAGCTCGGGGGTGAGGACGATGAGCCCCCCGGCGGCGAGATCCCTGGCGAACTCCCGCAGGCGGGGCTCGTCGATGCCATCCGCGTGCACGCCGGGGAAGAGGAGGACGGTACGGCCGCGGGGGCGCTCGGGCCGGAAGACGCGGGCGCGCAGGGGCCCATGGCGAGAGGGGACCTGTAGCTCCTCCTCCGTGAAGGGACCGGTGCCCCAGTGGGCGATGCGCCCGGCCAGACCCTCCTTCATGTCGGCGGCACGGGCCACGAAGGCGAGTCCCCGCAGGTAGTGCGGAACGGCCAGCAGGGCCACGAGCAGCAGCCCCCCGAGGAGGGCCAGGAGCATCATGCCGCGGGATGGAAGACGCATCGGGGAGCCATTCAAACAGCGAACGCGCTCGCACGCACCGATTCAGAAAAGGCGAAGGGCCAGACCCGTGGGGCAACCGCGCCCCGCGAGCCTGGCCCCTGGGAGCCCCAGCGAACCCGGGCTCAGCCGGAGATGATCCGCTTCAGCTCGGCCTTGTCGTTGGAGAACTGGAAGGAGTTGTAGAGCTGGAAGCCGTTCTGCCGGTCGAGGACGTGCGACCACAGCAACCGCACCGCCCGCAGCCGATCCTTGGAGAACTGGAACTGGCCCAGCACCTGCCGCACCTGGCTGACGAGGAAGTAGTTGTCGCGGGTGACGTCCTCGAGGACGTTCATCTTGTCCTCGGCGAAGGGCTCACGCGACATGGCGTTCATGAGCCGCTGCAGCTTGCCCTCCCCGATGGGCTGATACGACGAGGGAGGAGGCGGCGGAGGCGCCGGAGGGTGGTAGCCACCACGCGCCTCGGGAGCGCTGGCGAGCACCTCGCGGATGTCGTTCAGCTCCTCGTAGGCCTCGCGGAGCCTGGCCCGGCCCTGGCCACGGCCACTGCGCTCGAAGGCCTCACCGAGCAGCTTCTCCAGGTCGGCCAGGCGCTGCTCCAGGTCCTCGCGCTCGACCACCACCAGCGTGGTGCGCCGGCCGCGACGCAGCTCGTTGCTGTCATCGGCCCGGAGCGCGGAGGACGAAGCCGGGGGAGCGATGCCCGTGGCCTGGCCCGGAGGAGGCGCGACGGCGGGAGCGGTCTGGGCGGAGGCGGCAACGGCGGTGAGCAGGGAAACGGCGGCGAAGAGGGCCTTCATGGGAGTCATTCCTTCCGGGGTACGGCCTTGCTGCATCTGCGCACACAGACGGGCGGCGGGCGTCCGCATTCAAACGGTCGCGCCACCGCGCGCCGCCGTCGTCCCCCGCGGACGGAGCATCCCGCGCCTGGACACGCGACACGTCCAAGTGATGGAAGACACGCGGGCCAGCATCGGGCCGGGCCCTTGCACCGGGCCCGGGCATGACGACTCTCACCGACCATCCCTTCCGCCCTCCGCTCGCGAACTGCCCGTCCCTCAAGACCTGGTTCGGAGGGCTTCAACTCCTCTCGGCGCTGCTCATGTCCACCGGCTTCGGAGGCATCATCCTCCTGCTGTGCGAGCAGGAAGTCGCCGTCGGAGGACTCTCCCTCTCCGTCACGCTCGCGAGCCTCTTCTGCGTGGGCATGGCGCTGGAGCAATGGCGGCACTGGTGGGTGGGGACGCTGGCACGACGGGGCTGGGAGCAGCTGCTGACCGGAAGGCTCGACGCGGCCATCCGCTCCTTCGACGTGGCGGTGTCCGGAGGGCGGGCCGAACAGCGGGGCTGGAGCCATTACGGGCTCACGCTCGCCTGGCTCCGCAAGGGGGACTACGCGCGAGCCCTCGCCCTCTGTGAGGCGGCACCCCATCCCTGGGGGAAGATGACGGCCTCCGTCCGCGGTGCACGCGGGCCCGCACTGAAGGCGCTCATCCTGGCCCTGTCCGGTGAGCCGGACGCGGCCAGACGCCAGGTGGCGGAGCTCCGGCGCCCCATGTTCGACAGGACGGACTACGCCCTGCTGGCGCAGGCCGTGATGTTCTGCCGCGAGGGGAAGTACGTGGAGGCGGTGAAGCGCATCCAGCAGTCTCCGCGAGAGAACGTCCCCGAGATGGACGTGGGAGCGGTGGCGGTCCTCCACGCCTTCGCGCGCGGTCGCCTGGCGGGACAGCTCGTTCCGCTCAAGTCCGGGTGCGTCATGCCCGAGAAACCCGCCCGCGCCTCCGGGCACGAATACCTCGCTCGCGAGTGGCCCGAGCTCGCCGCCTGGTTCCGGGGAGAGGGCGTCCGAGCCTGAGGAAAAAGGCCTTTGGCATCCAGGGGATGGCCACGCCCCGAGCCTCCTCGGATGCTCACCGGGAAGGCCCGACACCCTGGAACAGCGCCCCCACCCGGAGTGTTTTCCAATGGGTCGTGCTCATGCATCCAACTGTCGTGAAAACGTAGTCCGGTGGATTTACCGGCTCGACTTCACGCGGAACAGGGTGCTACGCCCGGCCCTGCGCTCCAGTGAGCGAACAGTCGGGCGATGGACGCCCTGCTGTGTAGGAGAAAGAATCAGAGCAATGGCAAGTGGCACTGTGAAGTGGTTCAACGACGCGAAGGGCTTCGGTTTCATCACCCAGGACAGCGGGGGCCCGGACGTGTTCTGCCACCACACCGCGATCCAGACCGACGGATTCCGCACCCTGGCCGAGGGCCAGAAGGTGGAGTTCGACGTGAAGAAGGGGCCCAAGGGCCTCCAGGCCGAGAACGTTCGCCCGATCGGCTGATCGCGCGAGCCCAGCGCCCTATCCTCAAATTCACGAGGCCCGGCCTCCCATGAGAGGCTGGGCTTCTTTTTTCCCTCTTTCCCCGGAGTAACCATGCAGGGAAGGTCCACGAAGAGACAGAAGGAAATGGCGCGCCAGCAGCGCCAGCGTGACAAAGAGGCCAAGAAGGCCGAGCGCCAGCGCGAGAAGGACACGAAGCCCCCCCGGCAGCCAGGAGACGAGGATCCGGACATCGCCGGCATCATTCCTGGACCCCAGCCGCCGCTCGAGATGTGAGAACCAGGCAGACAGGCGCCTCCGTGGAGGTCAGGGCTCGGAAATCGCATGATGTTCCGGGCCCTTCGTGCTTCCGGGGGTCCACCCTGCCCTTGCCCCCGCGGCTGTCCGGCGCCATGCATTACTTCCGGACCGCACCGAGCGGAGGAGCACCATGGCGAAGGGCGACGATCTCACCGGCAAACAGGTCTTCGAGCAGCCCGCCACCCTGCGAGAGCCCGCGGCACCGAGCGTGCCCCGCGCCATCCCGACCCCAGCCGCGTCGGTCATCCCGCTGCCCAACGAGGAGCAGGCGCGCGCGGGCGAGGCCCGCCCCACCACGGTCCAGGACGCGCGCGAAGCCACCGACGCGCTGATCCACGAAATCCTCGAGGAGGATTTCCTGTCCGGCGCCGCCGAGCCCCGAACCGCCGAGCCCCGTGCACAGCCCTCCAAGGAGGAAGACTGGCCCGCGGAGCTGCACGCACTGCCCCTTCAAGAGGAGTGAGGCGCCCCGCAGTGTGCGTCCCTGGCGCGAGTCCTTAGCGCGAATCCTTCCGCCGCTCGGGGTCTTCGCCAACGCCATGGGGCAGCTCCTGCCGCTCCGGCACGGATTGGAAGCCCTCCTGGTCCGGCAACGGATTCACATCCACCGGCCGCTCCTGTCCCGAGCCCCCCTGCCCCCGGCTCTCGTCCTGGATGCCACTGGGGAGCTCCTGCCGCTCCGGCACGGTCTGGAAGCCCTCCTGGTCCTGCTGAGGGTTCACATCCACCGGTTGCGGCCCCGGCTGGCCCGCGCCCCCCGTGCCCTGCCCCTGCTGCTGGGACGGAACGTACTGCGGACCCTGGCTGGCGCGCTCTTCGCGGCAGCCTCCCGCCAGGAACAGGGCCGAAGCGGCCACGCCCATCACCCTCGCGCGCTTGAATCCATCCCTCGTCATGCGGGTCTCCTTGCTGGGAGCCGTCTCTGGCTTTCCGCAAGGGTTTGCCTTGCAGGGACCCGCTGCATCGGCCGAGCAGGTGCTTGTACGACCGCCCGCCCAGGTGCCCAGCGCCAATGCTCCGCACTCCGCTGGTGGGCAATCCCAACCGCTGGTGGGGAGTCCCGGTGGCCGTGCCCACGGGAGTGGACCCCGTCTTCGAAATCCCCTGGCACAACTGGAAGGCACGCGAGCGGCTCGCATTCAAGGAGTACCGCTCCCACATCGACATTCATGCCTACACTGTTCGCGTACCCAAGAGCTTCCACGCCTGGCTGCACAGCGGCGGGCCCGATGGCGGTCAGTGGACTGATGCCCCCTGGGGCCGTACTGGAGCCGGGGACGGAATTCGGCCCGCTCACGGGCAGGGGATAGGGACACTTCGGCTCGTTCGTCACTCCAGTCCCCTGGTCGCTCCTGGTACAGCGTGAGGCGCTCGAAAAGCTCCAGACCGAAGGTCTACGCGGTCTCGAGGGCTGCCGCACCCTTCTGCGTTTCCGCCAGCGCCAATCGCCCGAGTTGCTCGAACTGGAAATCCTCCGCGGGGGCCGACTGCATCCGGACTGCCTCCCCACCGGTCACCAACCCCCCTGCCCTCGCTGCGGCCGACGCATGTTCGCCCTCCCTACCGTGATTGTCTGTACCGAGCGCTTCGTCGACGTCTGCCAGCATCTGGGATTGGACGGCACCACCTTCCGGCCGCTCGCTACACGTGCGTCGAGGAGTCCTCGGAGGCGATGAGCCCCTCCTCCTCGGCGAGCGAGCGCAGGTGGGCCTTGATGCGCTGGAACTGCTGACGCAATGCCGCCGCCTTGCGCTTGAGCGCCGCGTCCGACAACGCCTCCTCCCCTTCCGACATCACCCGCGCCACATCATCCCAGGACAACCGCTGGTCCACCCGGAGCAGCAACAACATGCGCTCCTGCGGATCCAGGCTCTCGCGCAGCGCTCGAAAGCGCTCCTTCACCGACGTCCTCTGCCACGGACGCGTCTCCGAGCGCGGCTTGTGCGCCTCGTCCGGCAGCGCGGACATGCTCACCGGCTGCTCCCGGCCCGCTGGCGCGTGCATCACCTGGTAACACGCGTTGCGCGCCAGCCGGTAGGCCCACGTGCGAAAGGAGCTCTCCCAGCGGAAGCCAGACAAGCCCCGCAGGAGGTTCTCGCTGAAGAGGCTGAAGGCATCCCGGCTCCGCTCATAGTCATGCAGCACCGAGCCCATCAGCCGCATGATTTCCTGCCCATAGCCCTCCAACGCCCGCTCCACGGCCCCCGCCATGTCGCCCCGCTTGCACAACCCCTGGATTTCCAGCTCCAGCTTCTCGCGATCTTCCAACTGCATGGTGGCTCTTCTCCTCTCGTACTTCCGTCTCTCGGCCCCTCACACCGACGCTCATACCTGGCCCGCGTGCAACTCCGCCTCCGTCGACGGCCCCAGGGCGACCAGGGCCTGCCGCTCGTACTCTCCCGCCCCCAGCTCGCGCGCGATGCGCACCGCCTGACGCAGACTCGCGCGGGCCTCCTCCTCCTGCCCCAGGGCCCACCAGGCCTCGGCCTCGATGCGGTACAGCGCGGAATCGTAGAAGTGCTCGCCCGACGCCTCCGCCCAACGCCTGGCTTCCCTCACCCCGAGCAGCGCCTCGCGCGGCTGCCGCAATCGCAGGTGCACATCCGCCAACAGTCCGAGGTGGTGCGGCATGCCGGCGCGCAGGCCCGCCATCCGCCACCGGCCCAGCCACTCACGCATCTGCGCCAGCCCCTCCTCGGGCCGCCCCAGCTCGGCGAGCGCCCAGCCACGCAGCAGGCCGGACCACGTCAGCCACAGCCGGAACCAGTGCTCGCGTGAGAGGGCCAGACACGCCTCGGCCAGCTCGAGCGTGCCCCGCGCGTCGCGCCGCAGCTGGCAGGACACGGCGGAGTAGAGCAGCACATAGGCTCGCGTGTGGGCGTGGCCGATGCGATCGGCCAGCGCCAGCGCCTCGCGGCCGTACCGGAGCGCGACCTCCGTGTGGCCGAGCACGGAGTGGGAGATGGAGGCGTGGACGAGCGCCATCGCTCGTGGATCCACCCAGTGCCGCACGGCCAGCCTCCGGTGCTCCTCCAGGGAGAACTCCGAACACGCCACTGCGCGCTCCGCGTACTCGAGCGCCTCGCGGAGCCGTCCCCAGGAGAAGAAATCGGCGGCCATCATCCGGTAGCCCAGGGCGAGCAGCTCCCGGTTGCGCTGGCGTGAGCCCAGGTCCACCAGTTGCTCGGCCAGCTCGTGGGCCAGGCGGAACTCGGCGCAGGCGAAGTAGTAGGCGAAGGGTCCCCAATAGGACAGCTCCAGGCCCGGCAGCTCATCCCCCACCAGACGGAACAGCTCGCGCGCCCGGGTGTAGGTCCGCCTCACCTCGGGCGAGCGGTAGCCCTGCAGCGCCGACAGCGGACTGCCCAGCGCGATGAGCAGCTGGAGCTCCTGCTGAATCCGCTGCGCGGCGTCCGGCAGCGAGCGCAACAGCTTCAGCGCCTGCTGGAAGTGACTCACCGCCTCCTGGTTGGCCATGTGGTGGCTGGCGCGGAGTCCGGCCCTCAGCCAGTGACGGATGGCGGGCTCGTACGCTCCCGCCTCGGTGTAGTGGTGGGCCAGCAGCTCCGGCTGTGTCTCCACCACCTCGGGGAATTGTTCCTCCAGCGCCTGGGCGATGCGCCGGTGGTGCTGACGCCGGGTGCCACGCAGCAGGGACTGGTAGGCCGCGTCCTGGAGGAGCGCGTGACGGAACTGGTAACGCGGTCCCTCCTGCTCCTCCTCGCGCTGGAGCAGCCCCATGGCCACCAGCTCCTCCAGGTCCGCCTGGAGCGCGTCGGGGGTGCGCCTCATCAGCGTGGCCATCAGCGCATGGGAGAAGCCACGCCCCACCACCGCGCACAGCTGGGTCAGCGCCTTGTGCCGCGGAGGCAACCTGTCCAGGCGCGCCAGCAACAGCTCGTGCAGGGTGATGGGAATGGACAGCAGGGCGCCGCCCCCCACCACCATGCGCGTCAGCTCCTCCACGAAGAGGGGGATGCCATCCGTCTTCTCCACGAGCAGGCGCACCGTCTCCTCGCTCAATGTCCCGTCACCGGCCGCCTCCTGCACCAGCGTGGCGGTGAGCCGCGCTGTCAGCCGCTCCAATTCCATCCGGTGCAGGGAGCCCCCATCGGGCCAGGCGTGGTGGAAGCCCGAGGGCCGCGCGCTCAGCACGAGCAGGACACGCGCGTCACGCACGCGGCCCAGTACGTAGTCGAGCAGCGCCAGGGTGGACGGATCCGCCCAATGCAGATCCTCCACCACGCCGAACACCGGGCGATCCCGCGCGATGCGCAGCAGCAACGCCGTCAATGCCTCGAAGGTGCGCTCCTTCTGGCGCTCGGGCGAGAGCTGGAGGATGGGCAGGTTCTCCATCACCGGCAACGAGAGGAAGGCGGTGATGAGGGCCATCTGCTCCGGCGCCAGGCCGAACGCCCCCAGCTGCTCCTCCAGCTTGCGCAGGTTGTCCCGCGGCGCGCCCTCCGGATCCAACCGGAAGAGGTGCTGCAGCATCTCGATGAGGGGATGGAAGGCGCTGTTGGCGAACTGGCCCCAACACTGGCAGCGCAGGATGATGCCCGTGGAGGGATCCACCCGCTGACGCGCCTCCTGGATGAGGCGGGACTTGCCGAGGCCCGCCTCGGCGGTGAGCAGCACGAAGGAGCCGTGCCCCTCCCGAGCCGCATCCCAGTACTCGAGCAACTGGCTCAGCTCGTGCTCGCGGCCCACCAGCGGGGAGAGCGAGCCGGCCGCCAGCGCGCGATCGAAGCGCGTGGCCGCCTTGCGCGCGCGCCTCACGCGCCAGACGTCCACGCGCCGCGCTCCGGACAACCCCTCGAAGGTACGCGAGCCGAGCGTCTCGGACTCGAAGACGCGCTGGACCAGGGAGTGCGTGGCATCGCTGAGCACCACCGTGCCGGGCTCGGCCTGACGGGCCAGCCACGAGGCGATGCGCGGGGCCTCGCCCTGGATGGTGGGCGTGCGGCCCCGGAGCTCCGGGAGGATGTCGTCGAACACCACCATCTCGGTGTGGACGCCCACCTGGATCGCCAGCGAGCCCAGGTCCAGCGAGACGAAGCGCCGACGCAGCTCCCCTGGCAGGACGGCTGCCAGCTTCAGCCCCGCGCTGATGGCCTGCTCCGAATCCTCCTCGTGCGCCACCGGGTAGCCGAAGCAGGTCAGCACCTCGTCGCCCACGCAGGTGGTGATGGAGCCGCCGTGCTGCTGGATGATTTCCGAGCAGAGCTTCTGGAAGGCGGCCTCCAGCTCGCTGAAGTCCTCCGGGTCCAGCTCCCCGGCGAGCCCCACCAGTCCCACCAACCGGTAGGACACCAGCGTCACCGGCCGGCGCTGGGGCGCCACGGAGCGAGGCTCCTCGCGCCAGGGCCCCAGCCGCTCCTCCAACCGGCGCAGCCTGTCCCGCAGCTCGGTGGCCGAGGGCAGACGCTCACGCGGCTCCTTCGCCAGGGCCGAGGCCACGAGCGCCTCCAGCTCCGGGGGTAGCTCCGGATGGCGGGCGCGCACCGAGGGCACGGGCTCGGGAGACACCACCTTGGCACGCAGCTCCTCCAGGGTGGCGCTCGGGTAGGGCAGCTCCCCGGTGAGCATCTCGAACAACATGACGCCCGCGGACCAGAGGTCGGTCCGCTCGTCCTGCTTGCCGCCGCGCCACTGCTCCGGAGACATGTAGGGCGGCGTGCCGGCGGTGGGCAGGTACGGCACGGGCGAGCCACTGGAGGACGTGAGCCACGCGAGCCCGAAGTCGAGCAGCTTCACCCCACCCCGGCCGGTGATGAAGACATTGCTGGGCTTGAGGTCGCGGTGGACGATGTGGCGGCCATGCGCGTGGGCCAGTCCCGCGGCCACCGCGCTCATGATCTCCAGCGCGCGCCGCACGCCCAGCTTCTTCTCCCGCTGGAGGAGCGAGGAGAGCGACTCGCCCTCCAGGCACTCCATGACGATGAAGGGAGTGCGCGGCTCCCAGGCCGCCCCCACCCATTCGGCCACGTCGAAGACGCGGATGATGTTCTCGTGGTCGAGCTGCGCGATGGCGCGCGCCTCCTGCCGCAACAACCCCATCGGCCATCGCTCGCCCAACCCCTCGCGGGGGAGGAGGAACTTGAGGGCCACCACGCGCTGCAATTCCTCGTCATGGGCGCGGAACACCCGCCCCATGGCACCACCCCCCAGCTCGGCGAGGATCTCGAACCGGCGACCATCCGAGCCGCCCAACCGCTCCCCGGTGGCCGGCTTGTGGAACGGGGGCGGGGCCTGGGCCACCTCTTTCAGGAAGGAATCGCCGAAGTCCGAATCAGCGGCCCGAGATGACCGCGCCGCGGGTGGACGCTCGTCCCCTCCGTTGTGACCGGTCTCGTCGTGCATTCCCTGCTCCCCGGTCGACGTGCCCTCGCGACGGAAGGCCTGGATGAATGAAGTTATGGATCCCATGGTCACCGGGCAACGCACACGAGGCCAGGAAGCACGGAGATTGGACTCCTGGCGACAGCGCTTCTGAATGGAAGGAGCGAAGCAGGGCGCGTTCGTGACGCATGGGGGCGACGAGGCCGCTCCCCTCGTCGCCCACCAGACACGCGGGCGTGAGACTACGGGTGGTGGCGCCGCCGGAACTCCTCGCGCAGCCGGGCGAGGTAGCTCGCGGCCTCGGGCGTCCCCTCCTCGGGCGCCCAGGGGGCGAAGGACTTGTCACTGGCCGGCGCGTAGGGCCCGTTCTTCACCTCGAAGAGCACCGTGTCCGGCGCGAGCGCGAAGAGCCCGTGGAAGATTCCCGGAGCCAGGTCCACCCCGAACCGCTCGCCCCCGGCTTCCAATGACAGACACTCCCGGATGCGACCATCCTCCTCGAAGGTGAAGAAGGCCAGCGCGCCGCGCAACACCACCCAGGCCTCGGCCTTCGGTGGCTCCAGGTGCCGGTGCGGCCGTACGTAACTGTCCGGCTGGATGACGTTGAGCATCCGGTGCAACAGCTCGTCGTCCTTCTTGTGGAAGGGCAGGATGATGCGGCGCCGGGGGCTCGTCCGGGAGGACTCGGTGACCTCCTCGACCAGGGAGCGCGAGAGGACCACCAGTTCACCCGCGGGGGCATCCAGGGCACGGCGATGGGAAGAGCTCATGACGCCGAGCGGAACACAGCGGCCCCGAAACCGTCCAGGCCTCGGGCTCCACTCACGGGTGTTCCGCTCACGGGTGCGAGGTGGACTCCTCGTGAAGCCCCAGCGCCTGGAGTTGGCGGTGCAGGCTCGCCCGGGCGCGCTGATGCCCAGGCTGTGGTGCATGCCCGCCAGCAGGCCCGAGCGCGTCCACTGCTCCATCACCTGGCGCATCAGCACCAGGCCCTCTCGAGGGCGGCCCAGCTCGGCCAGGGCCCAGGCCCGCAGCGCGGAGGGCCACAGGTACCACAGAGAGCGGGATGCACTGGTCCACCCATTCCAGCGTCGCCCGCGCGTCCCACCGCAACTGGCTGCCAATGGCGCGGTAGGTGAGCGAGAGCGCCGTCGTGTGCG
Organism: Archangium violaceum; assembly: GCF_016859125.1. Taxonomy (NCBI): domain Bacteria; kingdom Pseudomonadati; phylum Myxococcota; class Myxococcia; order Myxococcales; family Archangiaceae; genus Archangium; species Archangium violaceum. The sequence continues at coordinate 2,531,735 of NZ_CP069338.1, forward strand.
CATGGCCGATGCGCCCGGCCAGCTCCAACGCCTCGAGGGTGAAGTGCTCGGCCCGCGCGTCCTGTCCCGTCACCGACAGCGGCAGGGTGCCATAGGCCAGCACGGCCACGCGCGGATTGACCCACTGCCGGACGGCGAGGGTCCGGTGCTGCTTCGCTCCACTCGGACATGTCGAAGATGCGGATGATGTTCTCATGGTCCAGCCGCGCGATGGCCCGGGCCTCGCGCAGGCCCATGCCGGCGAGCTCCTCGCGCGGGAGGAGGAACTTGAGGGCCACCACCCGCTGCAGCTCGTCATCCCGGGCCCGGAAGACCTGGCCCATGGCGCCCTCGCCCAGCCCCCCAGCCGCTCGCCCGGCAGCAGCCCGCGGAAGGGCGTATGGAGGGTAGAGCTCGCCACCTCCATCAGGAATGAATCGCCGAAGTCGGATTCGTCACCGAACTCCGCGTCGAACCCGGACCCCGCGTCTTCCGGAGGGGGCTCCACCGGCCCCTCGCCGTCATGCTCGCCGGCCCGTCCCATGATGTCGCCCCACGCCCCCCTCGGGAAAAGCCAGGGGTCCCCGAGGAGGCGGGCAACGCCACCTCCCTCCGGAGAGGGACGGACATATGCGTTCCTCCTGCATTCCCGCCAGAGGCCGGCCGCCTCCAACACAGGACTCTTCCGCGTCCGCCAACGGAGCGAGCGGGCCCTTCGAGCGGGTATGGCCATCTCGAGAAACGCGTACCAAATCACACACATCACACCAGTGAGTCGTGGAGCCCACCGGTCTAGAGGGGGGGACCGGTGCTCCTCTATTTGGAGATGCGCGACCGCTCTCGACCACCTCCCGCGGAAAGGAACAGGTGAAGTCATGAGCACTATTCTTCTTGTCGATGACGAGCCCGAGCTCCTCGAGCTGTATGCGGAAGTTCTGGAGTTGATGGACCACCGGGTGCTGCGTGCACATGATGGACGAGAGGCCCTGGAGATCGCCCATGAGCGGCGGCCGGACCTCGTGGTGACGGACTGGCAGATGCCGCGGATGACCGGCGTGGAGCTGTGTCAGCACCTGGAGCAGGACGAGGAGCTGCACGACGTCCCCGTCATCATGCACAGCGCGGCGACGGATCCACACGCCCCGGGCGTCAAGGCCTTCCTCTCCAAGTGCGCGGAGCTCACCGAGTTTGAAGAGGTCGTCAACCGGACGCTCGTCGACTCGGGGGCGAGCCCGCAGGGGCCCCCGTCGCTGCGTGACTTCTCGCGGAGCGCGCACGAGAGCACCTGGGACAGCGACCGTTCGTGCACCCTGGGCCCCTGAAGCCACGACGCACCGGATACAGAGCGGGCCGGGAGACGAGCACTCCCGGCCCGTGTTCGTTTCTGGCCCGGCCTCCTCCATCCACGCAGGAGGCCCCATGTCACGCATATTCACCGGAGACGGCCAGACATTCGCATCCATCATCGACCCGCACATGCCGCTGCTGCGAGGGCTCGCACGCAAGCTCTGCCGCGACGGCGGAGTGGAGCCCGAGGATCTGCTGCAGGACACCCTGGAACGCGCGCTGCTCCACTTCGAGTGCTTGAGCGGCTTGAGCGACGCCAGACGACGCGCGTGGCTGAGCACCACGCTCCAGCGGCGCTTCCTCGACCACTGTCGCCGCCAGGGCACCGAGACCCGGGAGGGACCCCACCTGGAGCTGGTGCGCGCGCCCGTGCTCGTGCGGGAGCCGCGCGCCTGGCACGACTGGGAGCGCATCTCCGAGGAGGAGCTGCGCGAGGCCATCGCCCACCTGTCGCCCCCCTTGCGCTCCGCCTACGAGCTGCACACGGAGGGGCTGCACTACAAGGCCATCGCGGAGCGGCTCGGCACCACGCGGGGAACGGTGGGCTTCTGGCTGCACCAGGCCCGCCGCGAGCTGAGGGCCTGGCTGCGGCCCGTCGCCGAGGAACGAGGAACCCCTGACCTCCAACCCCATCCCTGCCGCGCCGCGTAGGGACCGGAGAGCGGACGAGCGGCCAGCCCCCTGGCGCCCTGAATGAGGAAGGCTGGCGAGCGGGGGACCCGAGCAGTGGAGGACCTCTTCTCGCTTCCAGGGGAGGCACGAGCAGCCGTGTGTGCACAGCTAGAGATTCATCGTGTACCTGAGCTCCGTGTTCTCCGTGGGAAGCCTGCTCGGCTGCCTTCAATGCGCCGCGCAGCACATCAATGGCACTTTTCATCCCGGGCTCGTCCTGCTCTCCGTCACCATCGCCGTGGTGGCGTCCTACATGGCCCTGGACGTCTCGGGACGGGTCGTGGAGACCAGCGGCCCCGCGCGGCGCGCCATCCTGGCCAGCGGCGCCATGATGATGGGGGTGGGCATCTGGTCCATGCACTTCGTGGGCATGCTGGCCTTCCAGATGCCCATGCCGATGAGCTACGGACCCGGCCTCACCGCGTTGTCCATGGGGGCGGCCGTGCTGGGCTCCTGGGCGGCCCTGTTCGTGATCAGCCGCCACCAGGTCACCCGCCTCCAACTGCTGGCGAGTGGCACCTTCATGGGGCTGGCCATCAATGCCATGCACTACATCGGCATGGCCGGCATGCGCATGGAGGCCACGATCCGGTACGACCCGTGGCTGTTCGCGCTCTCGGTGCTCATCGCCATTGGCGCGTCCGTGGCGGCCCTGTGGATGGCCTTCCTGCTCGAGCGGGAGCGCAACGCCTGGTCCTGGAAGAAGCTGGGCAGTGCGCTGCTCATGGGGGCGGCCATCGCCGGCATGCACTACACGGGCATGGCGGCCGCGAGCTTCATCCCCGCGCAGGTGCCACCCGGGTACAGCACCTCGGGCATGCGGATCGACGGGCTGGGCGCGGTGGCCATCGGCGTGGCCACGCTGGGCGGACTGGGACTGGCCCTGCTCGGCTCGCTGGTGGACATGGAGCAGCGGAGGACCCAACGCACGCTGGCGCTGCTCGCGGACGCCAGTGCCGTGCTGAGCCGCAGCCTCGACATCCCCACCATCACGGAGACGCTGGCGGAGCTGGTGGCCACGTCGGTGGGAGAGGGGTGCCTCGTGGACCTGTGCGAGGAGGGCGGGGCCAGCCTGCGCCGCGTGGCGGTGTGCTACCCGAGTCATCGCGATCAGGAGGAGCGCTACCAGGGCCTGCTCTACGCGAAGGACCCGGGCGCGCAGACTCCGCCGCAGCGGGTGGTGCGCACCGGCCAGCCCGAGCTGCTCACGCGCCTGTCGCGAGAGGATCTGGAGCGGCTGGCCCGATCGCCCGAATCCCTCACGCTGCCCAGGGACGCGAGGGCGCGCGGGATGCTCATCGTCCCGCTGCTCCACCGCGAGCGGGTGCTGGGCATCATCACCGTCTTCTCCCGGGAGCGGCCGCTGGACGAGACCCACCGCGCGCTGGTGCAGGAGCTGGGACGGCGCGCGGGCAGCGCGGTGGAGAACGCCCGCCTCTACCACGAGGCGCAGGAGGCCATCCGCGTCCGCGACGAGTTCCTCTCCATCGCCTCGCACGAGCTGAACACGCCGCTCACGCCCCTGATGATGAACCTGCAGCGGCTGCACCGCACGGTGGCCAGTGGCGCGGGGGCGCAGGTGCTGTCGGACGAGCAACTGCTGCGGGTGGTGGACGTGGCGCAACGCCAGACGAAGCGGCTGGCGCGGCTGGTGGGTGAGTTGCTGGACATCTCGCGCATCCGCCTGGGGCGTCTGGAGCTGCACCAGGAGCAGGTGGACCTGGGCAGCCTGGTACGCGACGTGGTGGAGCGGCTCGGAGACGAGCCGGCGTGGACCGGGAGCGGCATGCCCCGACTGCACGTGGAGGGGCCGGTGGTGGGGCTGTGGGACCGCTCACGGCTGGAGCAGGTGGTGGGCAACCTGTTGGCCAACGCGGGCCGGTACGGGCAGGGCAAGCCGGTGGACGTGACGGTGCGCGCCCACGATGGCGAGGCGTGGCTGGCGGTGAGGGACCGGGGCATCGGCATCGAGCCCGAGGCGAGCAAGCGCATCTTCGAGCGCTTCGAGCGCGCGGCCTCGCGCAACTACGGCGGACTGGGGCTGGGGCTCTACATCGTGCGGCAGATCGTCGAGGCGCACGGTGGCACCATCGGCGTGGAGAGCGAGCTGGGCGTGGGCTCCACCTTCACGGTGAAGCTGCCCCGTTTCCAATCACACTGAGGACGGACGGCCTCACGTTGGCATGTCCGCTTCCAGGCGGCTCCTCCGTTCAATCGCGGAGCTCCGGGAAGGAGCTACAGGCCCTCCCCCCCTCCCACCGAGCAGGGGACCAAGGTCACAAGGCAGCAACACGGAGCGTGCGTAGTTTCACCCCCGCACCACAACGCAGCACAGGAGGGGCTCCATGCCTACACCGACTCTCACGACCAGCGCTTACGTTCTCCACAACCTCGGTCTCGCCGCCGGCTTCGGTGGCTCTCTCTTCGGCCGGGTGGCCCTCAATCCGTCGGCGAAGCTCATCTCCGACAAGCAGGACCGCGCGAAGATCGTCAACGCGGCGTGGAACGGCTACAACGTCATCAACGCCATCGGGCTCGGCTCCACCGCGCTCACCTGGTTCTTCGGCCGCTCCAAGATCAGCGGCCGCGCCATCTCCCCGGCCGCGCGCAAGCTGGTCATCGTGAAGGACTTCCTGATGGGCGCCACGCTCGTCAGCGGCCTGGTCAACCTCATCGGAGGTGGATTCCTGGCCAAGCGCGCGCTCGGCGATGGCATCCCCATGGAGTCCGGCAGCAAGGCCTCGGATGAGGCTCCCGACGACGTGAAGAACACCACCAGGCTCGTCAACTGGCTGGGTGTCTTCAACCTCGCCTGCATGGCCGGCATCATCGGCGTGTCCACCTGCCTGGACAACACCGCGCAGAGCAGCAGCAAGTGGAAGCTGATCGCCAACGTCCTGCCGTAATCATCACGAAGGACGGTTTCATCACACGGCCTCCGCGCGCACTCCGCGAGCGGGGGCCGTCGTGTATCCAACGCCGCCGCGCAACCCGCCCCCGGGTACGAGCTGCTCGCATGTCCCCTCGCCCACTCCCCGCTCCCCGGTGGCCCGGGAGATGCACACCCTCCGCACCAAGGGAGGGGATGGATGGGTTCGAGGGGACGGAGAGCGGTCCTGGTGTGTGCGTGGGCAATCCTCATGACCGCATGCGGGAGCGCGGTGGACACAGGGGCCGAGGGCTTCCCAGTGCCAACCGACACGCCCGCGCCCGAGGGACAGGTGGAGGAAGCACTGCCCGAGGGAGGGCTCGAGGTGGCACCCGTGCGAGTGGAGGAGGACACGAGCGAGCCCCGATCGGTGCCGCCCATGTTCCAGCCGGGCTTCCACCACGCGCTGCGCTGGTCCCATAGCGCGAGCAACGTGACCTTCCGGCTGCGCGTGCCGGTGGGCCGGGCGGGGCAGAGGGTGCGGCTCGCGTTCCGTTCGGGAGATGGCTCGCTCGTGCTGCGCAAGGTGACCGTCGCCCGGGCGGGCCCGAATGGCTCCCTGGCCTCCGCGCCGGTGACGGTGACGTTCTCCGGCGGCGCGGGCTTCTCCGTGGGGGCGAGGACCCGCGTGGTGTCGGACCCCGTCACCTTCCCCGTGGGCTTCCGTGACGAGCTGGCCGTGTCCTTCGAGGTGCAGGGCGCGCTGGCGGCGAGCGCCATCGAGACCCTGCCCGGCAGCTACGTGCGCTCGGGTGCCTACGCGAGCACCACGGGCGCCATCGGCGGCACGCCGTGGGCCCGCGCGGTGGGACTGGCCACGGTGGACGTCGAGGGCCCGCCCGCGCGCGCCTTCGTGGCCCTGGGGGACAGCATCACCGAGGGCTACATCACCGACCATGACGACACGCGGCTCGCCTGGCCCTCGGTGGCCGAGGCGCAGCTGGGCGTGCCCATCGTCAATGCGGGCGTCTCGGGCCAGGGCTTCTACGAGGAGTTGATGAACCTGGACCAGGAGGTGCTCGCGCTCGAGGGCATCACCGACTGCATCGTGCTGCTGGGCACCAATGACCTGAGCTCGCTGGAGCTGGCGGGGTTGCAGTCTCGAATGAGCACCCTCGTCTCGCGGCTGCAGCCCTTCTGCCGCACGTGGGTGGGGACGCTGCTGCCCAAGGAGAAGACAAATCAAGGCGACTACGAGGTGGTGAAGAGGGACCGACTGGCGATGAACGCGTGGATCCGCGCCACCTTCCCCGACATCGTCGACTTCGAGGCGGTGACGCGGCAGCCGGACAACGTGCACCTCTTCCTCGACGGGCTGGAGGTGGATGGCATCCACCCGAGCGCCGAGGGGCAGCGCGTCATGGCCAACGAGGTGGTACGCGTGCTGCGCGAGGCGGGCGTGCAACCGGAGAGCGGCGTGGAGCTCCCCACCGGGGAATAGCCCGGACACCGGTGACGGCCAGGTCACGTCCGTGAAATCGGACGTGCCTGCCCGGCCGGGTTTCGTTATCTCCTCAGGGCTGGGAGCCAGACCCCCGGGGGATGATTGACGAGCACCTGGTACGACGCAGTGGTGGTGGGCGCTGGCTTTGGAGGACTGGCCACGGCGCTCGAGCTCACCCAGAGGGGCGCCCGCGTGGCGCTCTGCGAGACCCTCGACTATCCGGGAGGCTGTGCCAGCACCTTCCGCCGGCACGGCTATTCCTTCGAGGCCGGTGCCACCCTCTTCTCCGGGCTCGACGAGCAGCAACTCTTCGGCCGCTGGGTGCGCCAGCTCGGCCTCGACGTGACGGTGGACTGGTTGGATCCACTGGTGGAGCTGCGCACGCCGGGCATGCGGCTGAACGTGTACCGGGACCGCGAGCGCCTGCTCGACCAGCTCCGCGCCTTCCCGGACGCCCCCGCCGACGCGCTGCGGAACTTCTTCGCGATGCAGCGGCAGGTGGCCGGCGCGTTGTGGTCCATCCTCGATGACCCGACGCTGCTACCACCGTTCGACCTGAGCGCGCTGCGGCGGCATGCCTCGCGCGTCATGAGCTACACGCCCCTGGTGCGCTGGATGGGACGGCCCCTCGGTGCCGTGCTGGAGCGCTACGGGCTGCTGCGCTTCACGCCGCTGCGCACGTACCTGGACGCGCTCTGTCAAATCACCGTGCAGTGCGGCGCCACCGAGGCCGAGGCCCCCTTCGCGCTCGGCGCCATGGACTACTACTGGCGCGGCACCGGGCACGTGCGAGGAGGCATCGGCCAGCTGGCCAGCGCGCTCGCGGGCGCCATCACCTCTGGAGGCGGCGAGGTGCTGTACGCCAACCGGGTGAAGTCGCTCGAGCCCGTGCCGGGAGGCTGGCGGGTGTCGGCGCGCCGGGGCGAGCTGCTCGCGCGCCACGTGGTGGCCAACGTCCTGCCGCGGGGAATCACGCACCTGCTGGGCCTCCCACCCGAGCGCCTGCCCTCTCGCCTGAAGGAGCTCTCCGCGCGCGTGGAGGAGGGCTGGGGCGCGGTGATGCTGTACCTCGTGGCGCGGGCACCCGAGGGACACTCCCCGAGCGCGCACCACCTGGAGCTGGTGCAGAACGAACAGGCGCCCTTCATCGAGGGCAACCACCTCTTCGCCTCGTTGAGCGGCGAGGCGGACATGGGCCGCGCGCCCGCGGGCCACCGCACCCTCACGGTGTCCACGCACGTCCCGCTGCGCTCGCTGACGGGGCGGCCCGAGGAGGAGCAGGCGCGCATCGTCTCCACCATCCAGGAGCGGATGCGGCAGGGTTTGAGGCGCCTGGCCCCGGAGTGGATGGAGAACGTGCAGCACGAGATGACGGCGTCGCCACGCACCTTCGAGCGCTTCACCCAGCGCGATGCGGGAGCGGTGGGCGGAGTGCCGCGCCGGGCAGGGCTGTACCACTACCGCACGCTGGGGCCGAAGCAGGTGATGAAGGGGTTGTGGCTCGTGGGGGACTCGGTGTTCCCGGGGCAGAGCACACTGGCCACCGCGCTCGGAGGCGTGCGCACCGCCGCGAGCATCGCGCGAGGCTGATGGGGGGTGTCAATCGCCCTCGAAGCGGACGCCCGCCGCCTTCGCCTCGGCGACGAGCCCGTCCACCTTCTCGAGATAGGCCTCCATGTCCGCCTTCCGTTCCAGGCCCCCCGAGGACATGTAACGCACGGTGCCGGGGATTTCGCGCTCACCCCAGGGCCGGTCGTGCAGACCGAACAGCCAGCCGAGGTTGGCGTAGGAGCTCGCGTCGCGTCCGTCCAGGAAGTACCGGTTGTTGAGCGCCATCGCCGTGCGGTGCGCGTGCTCGGGGGTGCTGCTCCATTCCAATATCTTCTTCCCCCAGTACATGCGCAGGGCGTTGTGCATGTAGCCCGTGTAGCGCATCTCCCGCATGGCGGCGTTCCAGTACGGGTCATGCGTGCGAGCCCGCTCGAGTTGCTCCTGCGTGTACTGGTGGTGCCGCTCGTCGCTCCGGTGTTTGTCCAAGGTCTTCCAGGCCCACTCGGGCACGCACGCGAAGGAGTCGTAGTGGGGCGAGTACTCGGCGAAGTTCTGCGCGAGCTCGCGCCGGACGATGAGCTCCTCGAGGAAGCGCTCGCGCTGGGGGTCCGCCGCCTTGGCCTCGCGCGCGGCGAGCGCCACCTCCACCGGGCTCACCTGCCCGAAATGGAGGTACTTGCTCATGTGCGAGACGTGCGTCGTCTCCGGATGGGGCCGGCTCTCCTGGTACACGGGGAGGTGCTCGGTGATGAACTTGCGAAGGAGACGCTTCGCCTCGCTCGTGCCGTCCCGGAAGCGGTGGCTCACGGAGGGCACCGAGCGATCCAGGTCCAGCTTCGCCAGCACCGCGTCGAGATCGTCCAGCTCGAGCCCCTTCACGCCGAGCCCCAGCGAGTCCGTCTTCAGCGGCGTGGGCGCGAGCTCGACCAGGTACGCGCTCCAGAGGCGGTGGATCTTCGGGCGGAGGGTGCGCGCGGCGTACTCGGCCTTGCCCGAGGCGGCCTCCACGGGCACCACCACATCGCCCTCAACCTGGATGACGGGGCAGGAGGCCTTGTCGGCCACCGTCTGACGCCACTGCTTCTGGTGCCGCAGGTAGCCCCGGTCACCCACCACGAGCGCCGCGTGCCGCGCGAGCTTCAGCGCCACCTCGTCCGGGCGACCGCGTTGGACCACGAGGGGAATCTTCCGGCGCGCGAGGGAGCGCCGCGTGTCCTGGAGCCCCTCCAGCATGAAGCGATAGTGGCGGACGTTGGCCTCGGGATAGCCATCCATGAGCCCGAAGCCCACGAGCAGCGGCAGCTTCGCCTCGTTGGCCCGCTGGATGGCGTACTCCAGCGCGGGGTTGAACTCCGCGCGCTGGCTCTGCTGCATCCAGTAGAGGACGTAGTCGCCGCCCTTCGCTTCGCGGGTGTTGAGCCTCTTGATGCGCCCTTCCTCGACCGTCCTGCTCGCCATGGAGCCCCTTCATAGGCGGTCCGCGCGCACCTGGGTACCCCACGGGAAGCGCAACCGAGGCACCAGGAGCCAGGGTCAGCTACGGTGGTCAGGACCAGGAGGAGTCCCCATGAAGCCGTACTGCACGATCGTGTTGATGGCGCTCCTCGTCGGGTGTGGTACGGCCTCTCGGGTCGTGCGCCTGGACACGGGCCAGGCCGCCCCCCTCGTCTTCACCCCGCGCGCTGGCACCGAGCCAGTGGGGTTGAACGACAACGAATTCGAGGAGGCCGTAGCGAAGCTTGCCCGAAACACGCGGCCCTCCACTCGGCCCCAGGAAGCCGCTCGGCGGCTGTTCGAGATGGATGCGCGGAGCGGTTCGTACACGTACGAGATACCTGGCCGCCGTATCACGCCGCTCGATTCGAGCGAACACCTGAAGGAGGAATCAACGGCGGCGGAAGTGGAGTTGACCCGCGCCTACTTTCGCTGGTGCGAGCGCACCGGCAGGCCCGGAGACTGTCTCCGCCTGCTGACGGAAAGCCATACCGTCTCCGGGGATGGCCGTTTCGCGCTGGCCATGGCCCTCGCCAGGGGGGTCGTGCTGGACGAGATGATGGAGGCGTTCAAGGACATGGCCGATCCCCACGCCATGGTGGCGGCGGTCCTCTGGACCTGGACCACGTACATGGTCCTCATCGCCATTCCCGACGTGACGATCTCCAAGGGCCTCGCCGCGGTGATGACCGCCACGCTCATTTCCTACGTAGGCATCGATACCTTCTGGGGCCTCGTCGTCGGCTTCAAGCGGTTGATGGACGAGGCGGATCGGGCATCCACGTTCACCGAGCTACGCGATGCGGGCGAGCGCTACGGCAGGGTCATGGGGCGCAACGCGGCACGAGCGTTCGCCATGCTGGCGATGGCGGCCATCGGCAACACGGCGCCGGGGCTGGCCGCGACGATGCCGAACCTGCCCGGCTCGAGACAAGCGGCGGTGCAGGCGGAGACGCAGATGGGTATCCGTCTCGCGGCGGTAGGGGACGTGGAGACGGTGGCAGTAAGCGCCGAGACCGTCACCATCGCGCTTGCGCCTGGTGCTGTCGCCGAAACGGCCCAGGCCATGAGCGGCACCGCCGCCAAGGTTCATCCGAACGGATTCAGGGCTTGGGGGTCGTACAGCGGATTCAAGAGGGCCATGGGCTCGGCGGGCCCAGGAAAAGAGTGGCACCACATTGTCGAGCAGACGCCAGGCAACGTGAAGCGATTCGGAGCTCAGGCCGTTCACAACACCGAGAACATCATCCCGTTGGACAAGGGCATCCACACCCGCATCAGCTCGCTCTACTCGTCCATCCGGCGTAGTATCACGGGCTCGGATAGGCTGACCGTGCGGCAGTGGTTGAGCACACAGTCGTACGAGTCCCAACGCGAGTTCGGGCTGCTGGCCATCGAGAACGTAACGAAGAGGTTCTGGTGATGACGCTGGAGGAGCTTGTCGAACAGTTCGCGCAGAACGTGGCCGCGCAGACCGACGCCATCTGGCGGGGAGACGCCAAGACTGGAAACAAGCATGCCAGGAAGTACGGTGCCGCAGTCGATAAACTCCTGACCCACGGCGATTCCGGGCGTGATGCGCTACTCGTGCTGCTCAAACACGAGCGAATGGATGTGCGCGTCATGGCCGCCGCGCATCTGCTCCGCTACAAGACGGCTGAGGCCAAAGCGGTTCTGGAGGAAGCCGCCAAAGGTCAGGGGCTCGTGCCCTTTGAAGCACAGCAGGCACTGAAGCGGTGGGAAGAAGGAACCTGGGCCCTGGACCCAGGGTAGCCACGCCCAGCGACTTTCATGGAGGAGCTTGCTCAACATCCAGGAAGCGGACCACCCAGTCCGCCGCGTCGCGGATGGCCTCGTCCCAGTCCGCGGGCCGCATCATGTGCCCAGACAGAGGAAACTCCCGGTAGCGCAGACGCTCGGGAGCCTGGGCGTACAGGGGCTCCAGCCGCGCGTGGAAGGTCCGCGCCAGGCTGGGATGCACCACCTCGTCCAGACCCGCCGTCTGGCTGAAGAGCGCCACGGGGAAGAAGCGCTCCAGATGGCGGTGAGGGCTCTCGGGCAGCGGAAGCGCCCACTCGGGTGAAGCGATCAGCGGAGCCGCCACACGCAACCGCCGGTCCACCAACAGGGCCCGGTAGCTGATGAACCCGCCCAGGGAGGCACCACTGATGCCCAGCCGCTCCGGGTGGGCCCCGAGCGCCACGAGCGCATCGAGCACCGCGGGCACCTCGTTCGCGGTTGCCTGGACCACCTGGAGGAACTCCTCTTTCACTCGCGGGTTGTCGTGGGTGAAGCGAGCGCCAAAGTCGAGGTAACACCGCTCGCCATGCCCCACCACGTCGATGCCCACCGCGAAGAGTCCCCGGTCCGCGAAGACTCCCAGCTCCCGCTCATTCACTTCCTTGGACCCACCGAGCCCATGGAAGAAGAGTACCGCGCCACGGCGCAGGGCGTCTTCGCGAGAACCCCGGTGGACGGCCAGGGCGGGGGCTCCCGCGAGGGACTTTCTCGAGGATTGGAGGCTCATACCGGCTCCCATCCTGCCCCATGAGAACCCACGAATGCACTGGAGCTGGAGCCATCCAAAAAGCTGATGGCTCATCCCCTCTCCCGTCTGGTTTCCCGAAGGCTTCGGGCGCACCTTGGGAGCATGGACGAGAAACGACACTGGAGCGCCGGGCACGTGCTGGTCCCCCTTGGGGCGGTCGCCAGCCTGCTCCCCTTCGTATCCACCGGTGCCGCCCTGGTGGCGGGCATCGTCGTGGCCCTGCTCGTGGGCAACCCCTACGTGGAATGGACCCGCCGCGCCACGCACACCCTGCTGTCGCTCGCGGTGGTGGGACTCGGCGCCGGAATGGATCTGCGCGTCGTCGCGGCCGTGGGCGCCCACGGTATCCTCTATACGGTGGCGAGCATCGCCGTGTGCCTGCTCCTCGGCACCCTCTTCGCCCGGGCGCTCGGAGTCTCCCGTGAGGCCGGCCTGCTCATCAGCGTGGGCACGGCCATCTGTGGAGGCAGCGCCATCGCAGCGATGGTGCCCGTGCTCCGACCCAGGGAGCACGAGGTCTCCGTCGCCCTGGGCACCGTGTTCCTGCTCAACGCCGTGGCCCTCTTCGTCTTTCCCGCCATCGGGCATGCCGTGGGGCTCGACGCGAGCCGATTCGGACTGTGGAGCGCCCTGGCCATCCACGACACCAGCTCCGTGGTGGGGGCCGCCCTCCAGTACGGCCCCCAGGCGCTGGAGGTGGCCACGACGGTCAAGCTGGCGCGCGCCCTGTGGATCGTCCCACTCACGCTCGCCGTCGGCGCATGGCGGAGCCGTCAGGGTGGGGCAACGAAACCTCGGGGCAAGGCGCGGCGCCCCTGGTTCATCCTCGGCTTCATCGCCATGGCGGCGCTCGTCACCTGGGTGCCAGCCCTGCGACCCGTGGGGAACCTGGTGGCGGGCGCGTCCCGGCAGGCGCTGGTGCTGACGCTCTTCCTCATTGGCGCCAACCTCACCCTCGATGCCGTGCGCTCCGTGGGCATACGGCCGCTCGCGCACGGCCTGGCGCTATGGGTGTGCATGGCGGGCCTGAGCCTGGGCGCCATCGGCTTCCACCTCGTGGAATGAGGCGCGCTCAGGGGTGCAGCAGGGGCGGTGGCGAGGCACGCGCGTGGCGCAGGAAGCGGCCCGCGATGCCCGACGGCACATCCACCGGAAGCACCCACGAGAAGGCACGCTCCACGCGCAGGCCCGGCACGGGAAGCACCCGCAGCCGCCCCTGGGCCAGCTCGCCCTGGATGCTCCATCTCGACAGGAAGCCCACGCCCAGACCCAGCATCACCGCGCCGTGGATGGCCTCGTTGCTGCCGAGTTGCAGGTCCCCCGCCTGAGCCCCGTGACGCACTCCGGCCCGCCGCAGGGCGCGCTCCAGCACGGCCCGCGTTCCCGAGCCCGGCTCGCGCCAGAGCAGGGGCACGGAACGAAGGGCGTCCACCGAGCGCACCCGCAGCAACTCCGCCGGAGCCTGCGCCGAGACGACGGGAACCAGCTCGTCATCGAGGTAGCGCTCCAACCGGATGCGAGCGGCGCGGGCATGCCCTTCCACCAGGCCCAGCGGGGCGCGGCCCTCGCCCACCCAGGCGAGCACCTGCGTGGTGTTGCCCACCTCCACCCGCACCTGCAATCCCCGATGGGAGCGGAGGAAGGAGGCCAGCACCTGGGGCACCACGGAGCTGGCGATCGTCGTGCTCGCCGCCAGCACCAGCTCCCCACCCGTCTCCTCCTCGGCGGAGATGGCGAGTGCCGCCTCGTCCAGCAGTTGGTGGACGCGTTGGGCGTACTCCAGCAGGGCCCGGCCCGCGTCGTTGAGGCGCACGCCCCGAGCGGTGCGTACCAGCAGGGGCCGGCCGCACTCGTGCTCGAGCTGGCGCACCTGCGCGGAGACGGCGGGCTGCGACAGGTGCAGCAGCCGCGAGGCCGCCGACACCTGCCCCGTGGTGGCGACCACGCGGAAGACTTCGAGACGGCGCGGATCAAGTCGTGTGGACAGGGAGAGCCCTCCTCAGTCCAACACCTTTACCGCCTTCACCATCGTCTCGCCTATCTCCTGGGGCAGGAGGATTTTGAAGCCCAGCTTGTTGCAGACGTGCTGCATCGCCCCGTTGCCCGCGAGGATGTCCGCGACGATCCGCTTCAGGCCCCAGTCCCGGCCCACCCTCACCAGCCGGCTCAGCAGCTCCGTGCCCAGGCCCTGCCGCTGCACCGCGTCGCTGATGAGCATCGCGAACTCGGCATCCTCCGTGCCCGGCAGCTTCGTCAGACGGCCCACCGCGAGAATCTCTCCCCGGCTCGCGCCGTCCACCCGCTCCACCACCAGCGCCATCTCACGCCCGTAGTCGTTGAAGCAGATGCGCGCCAGCCGCTCGTGTGCCACGCGCTGGTCCAGCTTCATCATCCCCGCGTACCGCAGGAACACCGTCTGCTCCGTCAGCGACTTGTGGAACTCCACCATCCTCGGCTCGTCCTCGGGACGGATGGGCCGGATGATCACCGTCTCCCCCCCCTTCATCCTCCAGCGCTCCACGTACTTCGTCGGGTACGGGAGGATGGCCAGCCGCGGCAGTTGCTCCTCCGTCACCTCCGGGCCGTGCAGCACCACGCGAGCGTCCAGCGCCACCAGCCCCTCCGCGGACGCCAGCAGGGGGTTGATGTCCATCTCCTTGATGAAGCGCTGCTCCACCACCATCTGGCTGAAGCGCACCAGCAGCTTCTCCAGGGCGCCCAGGTCCACCGGCTTGCGCCCGCGCACCCCGCGCAGCGCCTCGTGGATGCGCGTCTGCTCCATCATCCGCCGCGCCAGCGTCGTGTTCAGCGGCGGCAGCCCCAGCGCCCTGTCCTTGAACACCTCCACCAGCGTGCCACCCGCGCCGAACAGCAACACCGGCCCGAACTGCGCGTCCAGGCCGCTGCCCACGATGAGCTCGTAGCCGTCCAGCCTCACCATGGGCTGCACCGTCACCCCGTCGAACGCATCCGCCAGGCCCAGCTCCTCCAGCTTCTTCCGGATGCCCTCGAAGGCCTCGCGGACCTTCGCCTCCGTCTCCAGGTTCAGCCGAACTCCGCCCACGTCCGACTTGTGGGTGATGCGGCGGGAGTGCAGCTTCAGCACCACGGGGTAGCCCAGCGACTCCGCCTCGCGCACCGCCTCGCCCACGGTGCTCGCCAGCCGCGTCTCCACCGTCGGAATCCCATACGCCGCCAGCAGCTTCTTGGACTCCAGCTCCGTGAGCACCAGACGGCCCGCCGTGCGCGCCTCGCGGATGAGCGTCTCGGCCTCCTCGCGCCGCTCCGGCTCCTCCGTCAGCACCGGCGTCTCGTACAGGCCCGCCAGGTTGTAGCTGTAGCGCCACATGTAATTGAAGATGCGCGCCGCCGTGTCCGGATAGCCGAACGTGGGAATCCCCACGTCGTTGAGGATGCGCTCGCCCGCCGCCACCTCCGAGCCGCCCATCCAACTGGCGAGCACCGGCTTGCCCATCTTCACGTAGGGTTTCAGCCGATCCGCCGTCTGCGTGGGCTCGGTTGCGTCCTGCGGCGTGAGGATGACGAGCAGGCCATCGCTGCTCTTGTCCGCGCCGGCCACCTCCATCGCCTTCGCGTAACGCTCCGGGTCCGCGTCTCCGAGGATGTCCACCGGGTTGCCGTGGCTCCACTCGGAAGGCAGGAAGGCATTGAGCTCCGACATCGTCTTGTCCGACAGCTTCGCCAGCTCTCCGCCGCCCGTCACCAGCGCGTCCGTGGCCAGCACGCCCGGGCTGCCCGCGTTGGTGAGGATGGTGAGCCGCCGGCCGTCGGGACGCGGCTGCTTGGCGAGCACCTCGGCCATGTAGAAGAGGTCCGCGATGGAGTCCACGCGCAGCACGCCCGTGCGCCGGAAGGCCGCGCTCAGCACCTCGTCGCTGCCCGTCAGCGTGCCCGTGTGCGAGGCCGCCGCCGCCGCCGCCTGCGCCGTCCGTCCCGCCTTGATGACGATGATGGGCTTGTGCAGCGCCACCTCGCGCGCCGCCGACAGGAAGGCCCGCGCGTCACCGATGGACTCCATGTAGAGGAGGATGCTGCGCGTGCGCGGGTCGTCTCCCAGGTAGTCGATGAGGTCGCCCCACCCCACGTTCAACATCGAGCCCAGGGACACGCAGGCGCTGAAGCCCACCGATTCGCGCTTGCTCCAGTCGAGGATGGCCGTGAGCAGCGCGCCGCTCTGGCTGATGAAGGCCACGTTGCCCGAGCGCGCCATGCCCCCCGCGAAGGTGGCGTTGAGCCCCGTGGTCGGCCGCATCACGCCCAGACAGTTGGGACCGATGATGCGGATGCCCGCCTGCCGGGCGATCTGAAGCACCTCCTGCTCCAGCTTCACGCCCTCGGGGCCCACCTCCTTGAAACCCGCGGAGACGATGATGGCTCCCCGGACGCCCGCCTCCGCGCACTCGCGCATCACGCCGGGCACCGAGGCCGCGGGCGTCACGATGACGGCCAGGTCCACCGGCTCGGGCAGCTCCTTCAGTGACGGCCAGGAGCGGATGCCCAGCACGTTGGGCCGTTTGGGATTGATGGGATAGACGGTGCCCCCGAAGGGGTTGCTGATGAGGTTCCAGAGGATGGTGCGCCCCACGCTCCCCTGCCGCTCGCTCGCGCCCACCACCGCCACGCTGCGCGGAGAGAAGATGGCGTCGAGCGGATGACGGCCTCGCTGGTGCAGCAGGTCGTACGAAGGATCATTGGGCGGCGCACGGGTCGGCTGGGCCATGGGCCCGTTTCTGGTCCCGGCGCCCGTCCTGAATCAACCAATAACTGGATGACACTCACGCGGTGCGTTGCCTGGGCGGCAGTGGGCGCGAGCTCGCGGAGCCTCATGGCGGAAAGTCAGATAGACCGGGAGAATTGATTGCTCAAACAGGGCAGCTCATTTTCGCGGAAAGCAATCGGCTGCTCGTGAGTCGCGCGGGGAACCTCCGTACGCCGCGGTGAGGCGGCGGCGCGAGAACTTCGGCTTCTCGAGCTCCTCTTGATGTAACTGGCACAGTTACGTATTGGGCGGGTGTCGACTGAAGTGGCCCGAGCCCCCAGCGTCCCGGTAGGCTCGCCCGGCCATGGCTCGCCGCAAACAGGTCGTCGATGAGACCACCGCTCGCGTCCGGAATCTGATCGCCCTCGATGCCGCCAACATCATGCGGCGGCTGGAGGCGCGCCGGAGCGAGATGTTCGTCCTCTTCTCCCGCCTGCGCAGCCGCGAGCCCATGCTCAGCACCCTCTCCACCCGCTACGCATCGGCCACCTTCCACGACCTGATGCACCTGCCCGTGCGCGAGCAGTCCGTGGTGGACCACTTCTACGAGTGTCTGGACGCGCTCCGCTGGTACTTCACCTACACCGAGGACATGCCCAGCACCGCGCAGCAGACCTTCAACACCCTGCACCGGCGGCTGGAGGAGGCCCACCGCAAGCTGGTGGCCACGCTGGGACCTCCCGCCTCCCCCGATGGCGTCACCGTGGTGGAGGGCGAGGTGTTGCGCCGGGAGGACAAGGCCCTCACGTGAGGCGGGGCCTCACGGAGAGCAGCAACTGATACCGGCCCCCGGCTCCGAGCAGGTACCGCTCCAGGTGGAGCCCCGAGGGCGTGAAGCCAAAGTGGTCCAGGAAGCGGAAGACGCGATGGGCCGCCTTGTCATCGTCCGCCGTGCACTCCAGGGAGGCGAAGAGGGTGGGCGGCACCTCCTGGACGCGCACCTGGGCCGGGAGGCTCCGCTTGCGTCCCACCTCGATGCGAAACCCGACCTCGCCCACCAGGGTGGATGCCTCCACGTCGAGCGTTCGCACGTATCCGCCGCTCGCGATGGGAACGCCGAGCTTCTCGAGTTGGCGCCTGCGCTCGGAGATGGCCCGGAGGAAGGGCTGCGGACGGACCGGCGCGGTGGCGGGGAACCAGAGCAGCTGCGACGGCTTCTCCCAGCGGTGGAGGTGGATGGACGGGCCCTCGGGATGGAGGCCCTGGAGGTACTGTTCCGCGAGCTGCACGGTCAGCAGGCGCGCGCGAGCCTCGTCCCTCCACCGGGCCAGCAGGGCGGCGCGTTCCTCCAGGCCCAGGCCCAGGAAGTGGCGGATGTCCGCCAGCCGGACGTCCGCCTGCCGCAGGCTGTGGATGAGCTGCGCATCCCCCACCTGCCGCGGGGAGTAGACGCGGTAGCCATTCTCCAGGCGCCGGGCTGGCACGAGCAGCCCCTTGCGCTCGTAGAATCGGAGGGCACTGGGCGAGAGGCCGGTGCGCTCGGCGAAGCGGGCGATGGTCAGCATGCCGCCATTCAATCGCAGCCGGAGGCCGGAGGTGGAGCGACGATTCGGCTTGAGGTTGAACCAGGTTCAACCCTTAGGGTGTCGTTGGTCGGGATCGCGGGAGCATCCACGAAGGGAGCGTCATGGAAGTCCGGGAAATGTCGCGCGGGGACATCAAGCTGGTGGGTATCAAGGTCGTGGGCCGTAGGCAGGAGCTGAGTCACCGGGCGCCGATGGCCTGGCTGGAGCTGACGCGGAAGTTGGAGGCCATCCGTCACAAGGTCGATCCGGGGCTGTTCTACGGCGTCACCCCCGAGTCGGACCACCTCAACGACGGGCAGGGCGGCGTCTACTCCTACTGGGTGGCCACGGAGGTGTCCGCCTTCGAGGAGGTTCCGGAGGGAATGACCACCCTGTCCATACCCGCCCAGCGCTACGCGGTCGCCACGTGCAAGGGTGGCCCGGAACAGATTGAACCGGCGTACATCGGCCTCGCCCGGTGGGTGGCGGCGGCGGGCCGTCAGGCGCGAGCGGACGCCTATGGGTTCGAGTTGTATGACGCGCGCCGGCAGCGCCCGACGCCTCCGTACGAGACCTTCGACTACGACATCTACAAGCCGCTCTCTTGACCCTCACCCCGACCCTCTCCCAGAGGGAGAGGGAGCGAGCGAGCGGGCGACAGGTTGCTACGTGGGGGTCCTTCGCGGCCGGTTCCTGTCTCGCTTGGAACCTTTCGTCTAGAGTTCCCGGCCGCATGCTCGAAGCTTCTCGTGGCCGATGGTGGGCGGTCCTCCTGCTCGTTCCGTTCCTCCTCGGTGCGCTCGCGTGGGCGCTCTGGAATCCCAAGCCGCAACCCCAGGCGTCCCGGCACTCCCGTGCGCCTCGTGGCCCCCGGCCCGCGCAACCCGGAAAGCCCCTCCGGCTCGCCCAGGCCACCCCGCCCGCGCAGCCCGCTCCGGAGCCCGCCGCTCCGGAGCCCGCCGCCGCGCCCTCCGTCAGACGCTCGCTGCCCGTGCCCTCTCCCCGCGCCATCAAGCTGTACCTGCTCGGGAAGAAGCTCGGCATCCAGGAGCCCCTTCTGGAGGATCCCTGCGTCGCCCCTTCTGGCGCCTCCTGCTCGCGCACCGCGCTCTCCCCCTTCTTCGAGTCCCTCGACGCCCTCTCCACCGGCAAGGCCACCTCGCCCGCCGTCATCGCCGCGTTCGGCAACTCGTTGATCGCCGGGGATCGCATCGTCGACATCATCCGCGAGGAGCTCGGTGCCACCTTCGGTGACGCGGGCCGTGGCGTGCTCCTGGTGGACCGCCTCGCCCCGTACGGGCCCCGCGACCGCGTCGGCTTCTCGCGCGGCGGCTGGGAGGCGCGCACCCTGGGCGAGATGACGCTCGCCGAGCTGCCCTTTGGCGTCAGCGGCATCTACCACCGGGCCACCGCCGCGAAGGCCAGCAGCCGCTTCACCCTGGCGGGCGAGCCCCGCGGCACCCTGTGGTGGCTCGACGTGCCCCGCGCCGGCCCGCTATCCGTCCACGCCGATGGCAAGGAGCTCGCCCGCGCCGAGCCCGTGGGCAGTGGTCAGGCCCAGACGCTCACCTTCGACATCCCCGAGGGCGCTCGCACCCTGGACGTGGTCGCCGAGGGCCGTGGCGCCGTGGTGCTCGGCGTGGTGCTGCAGCACCAGCGTCCCGGCATCGTGCTCGACACCCTGGGAGTCCCCTCCGCCGACGCCAACCTCTTCCTGCGCGCCCGCGAGGACATCTTCCGCGCCCAGCTCGCCGAGCGCTCGCCCCGCCTGCTCCTGTTCATCCTCGGCGGCAACGAGGCCAAGCGGCTCGAGTGGGGCCGCTCCAAGCTCGACGAGGTCGAGGAAGGCCTGCGCTCCTTCGTACGCCGCTCGCGCGCCGCCGCTCCCGACAGCGCCTGCCTCGTGGTGGGACCCATCGACGCGGTCCGCGGGGGCAAGGGCTCCCAGCGGCTCACCCAGCGGCCCTACCTCGACGAGGTCATCTCCATCGAGCGGCAGATCGCCCTCACCGAGGGCTGCGCCTTCTTCGACATCTTCGCGGCCATGGGAGGCTCGGGCTCGCTCGCCCGCTTCGCCCAGGCCGGGCTCGTCCATGACGACCTCGTCCACCCGCGTGGCCAGGGGCTCGACATGCTCGGCCAGCTCATCACCGACGCGCTGCTGCGCACCTGGGTGGCGGGTGGAGATCCCCTCCGGCAGGCCGCCATCGCGCCGCGCCTCCATGCCTCGGAGAAGGCACGGTGAGAGCGTTCCTCTTCGCGCTCCTCCTCCTCCCGGGTGTCACCGCGCCAGCCGCCCCCCGCCGCCCGGCCCAGGCGCGCGCGGCCGCCGCCACTCCCGCCGCGCCCCGACAGAAGGACGCGCCCTTTCCCCCCGAGGTGCGGCGCGCGCTGGAGTCGCTCGTACGCGCCGAGCTCGCCAAGGGACCCCATGCGGGGCTCTCGGTGGGCGTGCTCCACGGCGGCATGCGCTGGGTCGCGGGGTATGGGTACAGGGACCTCGCCCACAAGCTGCCCGCCACGCCCCGGACGACGTACCGGATGGCGTCCATCACCAAGTCCTTCACCGCCGTGGCCGTGCTCCAGCTCGTCCAGGAGGGGAAGCTGGACCTCGACGCGGACATCCGCACCCTGGTCCCCACGTACCCCGAGAAGCCCTGGCCCATCACCGTGCGCCAGTTGCTGGGACACCTCGGCGGCGTGCCCCACTACGACGGCCCCGAGTCCGCGGAGAACACGCGCCACGTGAACACCGCGGGCGCCCTCGCCCTCTTCGCCGACAAGGAGCTGGCCGCCGAGCCCGGCACGAAGTTCGTCTACACCACCTGGGGCTACAACCTGCTCGGCGCCGCCGTGGAGAAGGCCTCGGGCCAGGGCTATGGCGCCTACTTGAAGACCCACGTCTTCGGCCCCGCCGGCATGCGCCACGCGGCGCTGGATGACTACCGCACGCGCGACAAGCAGCACGCCCTCGGCTATCGCCAGTCCAAGGGGCAGCTCGTCCCCTCGCACTACCTCGACGTCTCCAGCCGCTTCGCCGGAGGAGGCACACGCGCCTCGGTGGAGGATCTGCTCGCCTTCGGCCAGGCCATGCTCCAGCACCGGCTCGTCCCGGCCGGGACCGCGCGGATGATGCAGGCCTCGATGAGCACCCGCGAGGGCCAGCTCACCGACTACGGCATGGGCTTCGCCACCTACCCGCTGCGGGGCCACTACACGGTGGCCCACGCCGGAGGCCAACCGGAGACGACGTCGCTGCTCGTGATGCTGCCCGCCGAGGACGTCGTCATCGCGCTCGCCACCAACCTGGAGGGCGACGCGAAGCGGCTGCGGCGCGTGTCCACGCGCATCATCGAGACGCTGCTGGAGGACGGGCGCGTGCGCCGCGACGCGCACCTGGCGGACCCGGTGGATGCGGTGGTGCACGAGGGCCTCGCGCGCCTCTTCACCTACGGGCTCTCGTACCACCTGTGGGCCACCCGGGGGCCCGGCGCGCTCCCCGAACCGGGAGACCTGGACGAGGCATTCACGCAGGTGTCCGCATTGCTCGACCGGGCCACCGTCGCGCAGGACCCGCAGGTGGCGCTCGGGAAGGTGCGTGCGGCGCATCAACCCCGCGAAGGCTCGCTCCTCATCCGCGTGGGGGCGCAGATGGCGCGGACGTTGGAGACGGCAAAGGGCCCCGAGAAGCTCCGCGAGTACCCCGCGCGAGGCCCGCTCGCCTTCTTCACGGACTACCTCGCCGCCTGCGAGCAGGTGACCTGCCCCGCCCCAAGGCGCTTCAGCGAGTCGCTCCAGAACGACGCGCGGCACTTCGACGAGGTGTGGCAGCAGGCGCAGGTCTCCGAGTTGTCACGCCTCCGGCTGGACGAGGTGCGCGACCCCGAGGCGCTGTGGCCCGCGCTGGAGGCGGGCACCACCGGCAGGGCGCTGCACCCGGACTACGTGGAGGAGATGCTCCGCGTCGCCGCGCGCTACAGACGACAGGGCAAGCATGAGGAGCAGTTGCTCTGGCTGGAGCGCGCCGTGGACCTCCACCCCCAGTCGGCCCAAGCGCGCGAGGCGCTCGCCAAGGCGCAGGGCATCGTGACGCAGGCGCCGGAGGTTCCCGCCGCCACCGCGCCCCGCCGAGCCACCGATGGAAGCAGCCCCGTGCCCGACGATGCCGGCCTGACACCCACGTCCCGTCCGACGCTGCAGCGCCCACAGGAGCGCGCCGCGGATCAAGGGGGCTGAGGAGGCGGCTTCGATTCCCGCCGCTTCCACTAGAAGTTACCCGCCGCTCTGAGCCGCGCCCCCCTCCTAGCAGGGGAGCGTGGCTTGCTTTTGGGGACCAAATCGGGGCACCTGGGGTCCAAATTCGGACCAAAACGGAGCCCGCGACGTGGGAAACAACAGAGAGTGGACAGGGAAGTGGAAGGGGGGGCGGACCTTCAACGGCAAGGACGGCCGCCCGGTGTTCGTGCTGCGCAAGATGGTTGAGGGACGGGCCTACACCATCCACCTCGACGCCAGCAGCGAGACGGAAGCCGAGGCCGAGCTTGCGCTTTTCATGCGGGACCCCGAGGGCTACAGCACCAAGCGGGAAGCGCGGCAGCAACAGCAGGAGTCCGCCGTTTACGTCAACGCTGAGACCGTGGGCCGCTTCCTCGACTCCATGAGGCGCGCGGGCACTACTGCGCGCTACGTTGGGAATGTCGGCTTCTACTTGGCGACGTGGGCCGAAGCTCTCGCGGGCCGGGACCTGCGCACCGTCACCCTCCAAGAGCTTCTGCGGGAGTTGGCCCGGCACAAGGCAGGCAGGAAGAACCGCATCACGGCGATCAAGTCTTTTGCATCGTGGCTGCGGGAGCAGGGCACGCTCGCCCTGGCCGAAGATCCAACCGTCTCCCTCAAGGTGCCCGCTACCCGCCCCGAGAAGGCAGTGCGGGAGAAGGGTTACAGCATCGAGACCACCGAGCGGCTTTATCGGGCGATCAGCGGGTGGGAGTTTACGAACTTCCAGCAGGAGGCAACGCGGCGCACGACGGACGTTCAGTGTGTGCGCGACGTGCTGTGCATTCACGCGAAAACCGGGATGCACGGCACCGAGATCGAGCGGCTAGCCAAGGGAGAGGGCAAGGTTGCCGTCTTCGAGGACCAAGGCGAGATCGCCGCTACGGTGACGTTCATTCACAAGAGCGGGAACGTTCACCGTCAGAGCATCGACCGTCAGACGTTGGCGGCTGTGCGGCGGCTACAGGCGCGCGGTGCGGCGCCGGTTGATAGCCATATCCGCCGGGTTGTGGCTCGCGCCTGTGAATCCCTCGGGATCGAGCCGGTGAATTTCGGGGAGTACCGGCACAGCTTCGTTACCTGGGCTTCGGAGTGCGGGCAGGAGGTACGGCCCAAGGCGGGAGGGCTGCCGCTGTCTGCGATTGCCGCTGTTGTCGGCCACCACTCGGCAAACACAACCAAGCGTTTTTATGACAACGTGAAGGTGCCCCCGATGATCAAGATTCCGATCAAGCTGGAGCATCCCGAGGATCCGGCAGACCTGCCGGTCAGGCTTGCCGAATCAGCTTGAGGATCGCGTCCTTCTCAGCCCGCCCGGTGTTCTGCTGGGCGGGTTGCCGCTTGCGCTTGGGGGCGGGCTCGCGGCTGAAACACTCCTGAACCGCTTCGATACTGTCCAAGGTGATCATGGCGACCTTGCCCACCTTGGGAGCACGGCGCAGCGCCCCCGAGCGCAACAGCTCGAAAATCCGGGAGCGCCCGCAGCCGAGAAGGGCCTGCGCGGCGTCAATCGAGATGGCACGGGCGGCTTGAACAGGGGCCGCGTTGGCGATCCGGTTCTGCATGTCTCCGACCATCGCGCGCAGCTTGCACAACTCCGCGTAAATCTCCCGCAGCAGGTGGGGCTCGGCTCCGCTGTCCGGTGCAGGGTTTGGGGTTGGCTGGCTTTCGTCCTGAATGGCCGCCGAATCAGACGGCGACGTGATGCCTTGCGACTTCATGCCCCATATTTTCCCGCGTCATCACAAGCACGGTCAAAGCGTTTCGGGCGTGCAGTCCAGTTAGGGCTAGTTAGTGCCAGTTGAGGCCAGTTGCGGATAGGTGCGGGCAGGTTGACCATGGTTGGGCACCGTTGGTCATGGTTTGGTGCGGCCCGAGCTTCGGCTGCCATACCCTAGAACCCCCCACCGCGCCCGAGGCTCGGCTGCTGCCCTGGCGGCGCCCTGCTTGTTATCGCACCCGGGCTTCGGCTGCCGGAGCGCTGGCGCCCGCCACCGGCCCGAGCTTCGGCTGCCGCGCTGCTGGTGCGCTCCACCGCGCCCTGGCGTGCTCCACCAGCCTAAGGCTCGGCTGCTGCCCTGGTGGGCTCCACCGGCGCAAGGCTCGCGCCTTGGTGCCTTCCAATGCGCCTTAGGTGCCGCTCCCGCTGCGCTGGCGGCTCAACCGCGCCGAGCTTCGGCTGCTGCCCTGATGGGCTACTAATTAATTCCATGCAGGATTGGATCGGGAGACGAGGAGACAGCGCTAGAGCGGCCACAAACCGGCGCCTCGCTCTAGCTGACAGATGATCCGCATCATGGACTTGTCGCCCCGCCTGTAGCTGGTGCGGGGCGCTTCGGATGTTTCGTCGAGAAGCTGAAGTCCGCGTGTCTCGTCGAGGCGCAACAGTTTCCAGCCTGAGTTCTCGCCGCTGGCGCTCCCTCCTCGTACTTGCCAGACGCGCATCACAGCGTGCCCCTCGCTAGTGTAGCCGCAGGCGTGAACCTCAACGACCCGAGAGAAGCCGTCATACCGGATCTCTAAGCGGCGCTTGGTGCGTAGCGCCTCACATGCCGTCTGGATGTTCATAGCTCGATCCTTCCTCTCGTGAAGTGGGGCACCCCATGCTGCTTCTCCAAGATGGGCCCTTGTGAAAGGGAATTCATATAGGGTCACTACCCTTGTTTGGTTGCTAAGTGCCTGAGGGGGCAGAGATGGGGTCAGGCGATTCGTAGGGCATAACCGGCCCGAGGCTCGGCTGCTGCCCTGGTAACCATCTACCGCGCCGCTGACGCGCTCCACGGGCCCGGGGCTCGGCTGCCGTGCCCTGATGCCGCTCGCGCCCCTGGTCCGGCGCCCGAGCTTCGGCTGCCGCGCTGCTGATGCCCTCCCCGGGCCCGAGGTTGGCGCCGTGTCTGCTTTCGCGCCCTTGTGGGCTCCCCTGATCCGAGCTTCGCGCCCTGGTGCCGCTGCCTGTCTGCCACCGCGCCCAAGGATCGCGCCGCGCCGCGCCGCTAATGCGTTCCACCGGCCCGAGGCTCGGCTGCCCTGGTGCCGCCACCGCGCCCGAGCTTCGCGCCGCTGGTGGCCGCCACCGCGCCCGAGCTTCGGCTGCCGTGCCCTGGTGGCCTCCACCCCGCCCTGGTGGCCTCCACGGGCCCGAGGCTCGGCTGCCTGTCCTGGTGGTCTCCACCGCGCCCTGGTGCGCTCCACCGCGCTATGGTGCGCTCCACCGCGCTATGGTGCGCTCCACGGGCCCGAGCTACGGCCGCCGCGCCGAGGTGCCACTGCCGCCGCTGGTGGCGTTCCCGCCGCGCCCGAGCTTCGGCTGCTGTGCTGCCCTGGCGTGGTCCACCGCGCCGCTGATGCGCTCCACCGGCCCGAGGTTCGCGCCGTGTCTGGCGCTCTACTGGCGCGGGAATGGCGCCGCGTCCTGGCGCTGTCCCCGAGGTTTGGTCGGCGTACCTGGTGCCCTCCACCCGCGCCCGAGGTTCGCGCCCTGGTGCCGCTGCCTGTCTGCCACCGCGCCCGAGGTTCACGCCACGCTGCGCCGCTGATGCGTTCCACCGGCCTGAGGTTCGCTCCCTGGTGGCCTCCACGGGCCCGAGCTTCGCCTGTTGCCCTGGTCGCACCCTCCACGGCGCCCGAGCTTCGGCTGCCGCGCCGCTGGTGGCCTCCACCGGCCCAAGGTTCGCGCCGCGCCCTGTCCGCCGCGTCCGCGCTTCAGCCGCCGGTGCTCTGGCACCATCCATGGGCTCCAGGTTCGCGCCGCGCCTTGGTGGCTCTACCGCGCCCGAGGTTCGCGCCGTGGCTACTGCTGTGCCCGAGGTTTGCGCCGCGTTGTGGAGCCTCCGCTACGCCTGAGCTGGAGCCATCCCGGGGCGCAATCCACGGGCCCTAAGAATCGGCCGCGGTGCCCTCTGGCGCCATCCACTGGCCCGAGGTTCGCGCTGTGCCCGAGCTTGGGCTGCCGTGCTCTGGCGTCCTGAGTCCATCCACGAGCCCGAGCTTCGGCTGCCGCGCCCTAGTGGCCAGCGCCGCGCCCTGGCGCCCAACACCGCGCCGCTGATGCCCACCGTTGGCCCGAGGCCCGTCTGCCGCGCTGCTTGCGCCTTCCACGGGTCCGAGGCTCGCGCCGGGCTTGCCGCTGCGCTTGCCGCCTCCCGGGTGGCTTCCATCACGTCCGAAGTTCGCGCCGTGTCTGTTGCCGCGCCCGAGCTTCGGCTGCCGCGCTGCTGGCGCCCTCCACCGTGCCCGAGCTACGGCTGCTGGTGCGCTGGTGGGCTCCACCGGCCCGAGGCTCGGCTGCTGCCCTGGTGCCGCTGCCGCGCCGCTGGCGCCCCCTCCACCGCGCACCGCGCCTAAGCTTCGGCTGCCGTGCCCTGGTGGCCTCCACTGCGCCCGAGGTTCGGCTGCCGCGTCGCTGGTGGAACGCCGCGCCCTGGTGCGCTCCACCGGCCCGAGGTTCGGCTGCCGCGCCCTGGTGGCCTCCACCGCGCCCGAGGTTCGCGCCCTTGCAGCCCTGGTGCCGCTGCCGCGCTCTGGTGCGCTCCACCAGCCCGAGCGCCGCGCCCTGGCTGCCGCTGCGCCGTGATGCCCGCCGCTGGCCCGAGGCCCGGCTGCCGCGCCGCTGGCGTCTTCCACCGTGCCCGAGGTTCGCGCCGCGCCCCGGTGGGCAGCACCGCGCCCGAGGTTCGCGCCGTGTCTGCTGCCGCGCCGCTGGCGCTCTCCATGGGCCCGAGGTTCGGCTGCCGCCGCTGCGGGTGGATCTACCGCGCCTGAGGATCGCGCCGTGCCCTGGCGCCCTGGTTCCCTCCACTGACCCGAGCTTCGGCTGCCGTTACGCTGGTACCCTCCACCCACGGCGCCCGAGGATCGCGCCGCGCCCTGGTGCCGCTGCCGCGCCGCTGGCGCTTTCCACGAGCCCGAGGTTCGCGCCGCGCCTCGGTGGCCTCCATCGCGACCGAAGCGCGCCGCGCCCTGGTGGCTGGTTCCCACGGCGCCCGAGCTTCGGCTGCCGGTGTGCTGGCGCCCTCCACCGCGCCCGAGCTTAGGCTGCCGCGCCGCTGCCGCGCCCTGGCGTTGCTCCATCGGCCCGAGCTTCGGCGGTCCCCTGGTTGCCTCCACCGCGCCCGAGGTTCGCGCCGCTGGCGCCCTCCACCGCCCGAGCGCCGCGCCCTGGCTGCCGCTGCGCCGTGATGCCCACCGTTGGCCCGAGGCGCGGCTGCCGCTGCGCTGGTGCGCTCCACCGGCCGAGGATCGCGCCGTGTCGGCTGCCGCGCCCGAGCTTCGCGCCGCCCCCGGTGCCCTCGCCGCGTCGCTGGCGCCCTTCGCCGTGCCCGAGCGCGCCGCGTCTGCCGCTGCGCCGCTGCCGCGCTCCACCGGCCCGAGGTTCGGCTGCCGCGCTGCTGGCGCTCCACCGCGCCCGAGATTTGCGCCGCTGGCGCCCTTCGCCGCGCCCGAGCTTCGGCTGCCGCGCTGTGGCGCCGCTGCCGCGCCCTGGTTGCGTCCACCGCGCCCGAGGTTCGCGCCGCACCCTGGTGCCACTGTCGCGCCTTGGTGGCGTCCACCGGCCCGAACTCCGGCTGCCGCGTCCGTCGCGCCCCTGGTGCGCTCCACCGGCCCGAGGCTTGCGCCGCGTACTGGCCCGAGGTTCGCGCCGCGTACTGGTGCGCACCATCGGCCCGAGTGCCGCGCCCTGGCGCCTTCCACCGCGCCGCTGATGCCCGCCGCTGGCCCGAGGCTCGGCTGCCGCGCTGCTGGCGCCCTCCACCGGTCCCGAGGTTCGCGCCGCGCCCCGGTGCCGCCGCCCTGGTGGCCCCCTCCACTGCGCCCGAGCTTCGGCTGCCGCGCCCTGGTTAGGGCTTTCACCGGCCCGAGGCTCGGCTGCCGCGCCCTGGTGGCCTCCACCGCGCCCGAGTCTCGGCTGCTGCCCTGGTGGGTTCCGCCGCGCCCGAGCTTCGGCTGCCGCGCCGCTGGTGCGCTCCACCGGGCCCTGGTGTCGGCCACCGGGCCTGAGCTTCGGCTGCCGCGCCGCTTGCGCCCTCCGCTGCGCCCAAGGCTCGCGCCGCGCCCGGCTGCCGTTGCGCTGCGCTGGGGGCGCTGCTGGCGTCCCACCACGCCCGAGGTGCGCGCCGCGCCGTGTCTGCCGCGCCGCTGGGGCGCTGCTTCGCCTGGGGTCGCGCCGCGCCCGAGGTTCGCGCCGTGTCCGCTGCTGCGCCGCTGGTGCCCGCCACCGCGCCCGAGCTTCGGCTGCCGCGCTGCTGGTGCCCGCCACCGCGCCCGAGCTTCGGCTGCCGCGCTGCTGGTGCCCGCCACCGCGCCCGAGGTTCGCGCCGCGCTGTGTCTGCCGCTGCGCCGAGGTTCGCGCCGCGCTGTATCTGCCGCTGCGCGTGGCCACCGTCGCGCCCTGGCGCCGTACTCGAGCACTCAGGAGCCGCGCCGAATAGCGGCACACTCCAGAGGCCCGGATTGCCGCGCAACCGGGGCGCCAGGTCTGCGCCCCTGCCCCCAGGGCGCAGCGTCGGACGGAGCGGCCCCGGGCTATCGGCAGCCGAACCTCGGGCGCGGTGGAGGCACCGGGGCGCGGCAAGCTGAGCCTCGGGCGCGTGGAGCCCACCAGCGGCGCGGCAGCGCCACCAGGGCAGGCAGCCGAGCCTTGGGCACGGTGGAGGGCACCAGAAGCACGGCGGACCCCTCTGGGGGCAGGGGGCCAGAGGGCGGCAGCCGAGGCTGGGGCGCGGCGGAGGGCTCCAGCGTGGGCGCACCTCGCCCCTCCCGCTCAAGTCGGGTTGCCGTGCTAACCCCCGCAGTCGGGTGGGGCTTCCCCTCCACTGGCCCCGCATGTTACCTGGGGTTCATCCGTCCTGGTAAACAGAAGGTTTAGACGCTCTCCCGCTGTCCTCACCCCAAGGTGTCCATGCCGAACGCCCCACATGCGTGCCGGATAGGGGCTCGTGTTGCCCGCGCCCGGCCCCATCCGCTCCTGTCCGCCTTGCTGGCCGTGCTGCTGCTGTGTCCCGTCGCGTGCGCCAGTGGCCAACGCCCCGAGGTGTTCCGCGCCATGCGGGACGCGCTCGCGGAGTTGGACGACTTCGGCGCGCTGCTGCTGGAGGCCGGACTCCCGGCGGACACGCTTCCCACCGGCCCGGAGTTGACGCCCGAGGAGGCCACCCGGCTGCGGGTCTCCTTCGGCCTGTACCCGTCCACCTCCCGCACCTCCGGCCCGAGGCTCGTTGCGGATGTGCTGCTGCGGGAAGTCATCGCGGGCGGCGCTCCCGTCATGCGCTCCGCCCTGGACGCTCGCCTGCTGCGCTACCAACACCTGCGGGTCATGGGCCCTGATGGTTTCCTCTCCGCCGCCCTCACCGGCACCCCCGCGCAGTGCGTGGGCCCGGTGGAGGTGAGAAACGGCGTCCTGCGCGCGGGCGAATTCGAGGTGGGGGGCTTCTACTCGCCCGATGGAAACGGCGGCTGGGTACACGTCGTCTTTCGTCCCGCTGGCGAGCGCAGCCCGTAGTCCGCACCCGCAGACTTTCCAAAGACAGGAGTTTCCCATGCCCTCAACACCAAGAGAAACGCCCCGGCGCGACAGTCCCCGCCGCTACGCCGTCAAATCGGAAGACTACCGTTTCACCTTCGAGGCGGGCGAATACCGTTACGAGGTGACGGAGCCGCTTGTACTCCATCCCTACTATGACTCGCTTTTCATCGCATGGCGTCGGCTCCTCTCGGGCGGGCCGCGTCACATGGTCGAACTCAAGAAGGTGAACATGGTTCCCGGGCGCGACGCACGCGCCAGCGCACGGGAAGAGGTTCGCCTTGCGTCGCTGCTGCGTCACCCCAAGATTGCCCGCGTCCATGACTTCATCGTCAACAAGGGGATTCCCTATGTCGTCATGGAGCACATGAAGGGCTGTTTCCTTCTCACCGTCACACATGCGGCGGCGCTCGTGGAGAAGAGGCTTTCCCCTGCCTTCGCCGTCTACGTTGCCGCCGAGGTGGCGGACGCGCTCGAATACGCGCACAACGCCGAGAATGAAACCGGGGCGCCGCTCCGGCTCGTACACCGGGCCGTGGGGCCCCTGCGCATCCGGCTTGGGGCGGATGGCCGCGTCAAGCTGTGCAACCTCGGAGCGGCTTATTCCGAGCTGGCCGGACGCATGGTCACCCCGCGCGATCTGCTGAGAGGAGATCCGGCCTACATCGCCCCGGAACTGCTGCGCTCCATGTGGGCAGCCCTCGAAAGCAAGACGGACCCACTCACCCCGAGGGAGCTTGACGGCAGGGCGGACATTTTCTCCCTCGGGTTGGTACTGCTGGAGATGCTGACGGCGAAATATCCGCTTGACCCGCTCGGACTGGTGCCGAGCCGTCCGGCGACGCGCTTTCCCCAGGGCCTGCGCGCCGAGCGGCCGACATGGGTGGAGCTTGAGGTTTTGTTTAATCGCGTCCTCAGCTTCGGGCCCGAGGAGATAGAGCGCGAAGCGGATTTGGTCCCCGAGCCTTTGCGGAAAATCTTGGGCAAGGCACTACAGCCCAACCCGGAGAACCGCTACAGCACTGCCGCCGAGATGCGCGATGACTTGCGTTTCTATCTTCGCGCGTCCGGGGCCTCCAGCTTCGGACGGCCCGAAGTGGCGGCGGAGCGGAAAGCGATTTTAAACGAGGCGGCCGAGCGCAAGCTGCTGGCGGCGCAGACAGTCGAAAGAGGCGTGCTCCCCAACCCGGAAGAGTTCCTGGACAATGGGTAGACATACCAAGCCCCCCGCCGCTGTCGCAGACACTCGACAGCCGACCGAAGGCCCCAAAGCTCCGCCAAGGCTTGCGAAGCACATGGGAGAAGTCGCGCGGAATGCCCGCAAGCAGGCAAGGCTGACGCAGGCGGACGTGGCCGAGCGGGTTGGGCTTGCTACGGAGGTTTATGGCCGCCTGGAGCGCGGCGGAATGCTTCCGAGCGTGCCCACCCTGCTAAAGCTGTGCTTTGTCCTCCGGGCGGACGCCAACGCGCTGCTAGGGATTGGCTCCGGCTCGCTGCCGGTACTGGTGGACGAGCCGAAGCAGGAGAAAGAGGAAGAGGCCCCCCGGGTTCGGCAAGTGCTCCGCCACTTGCGGCGGCTGACGCCTACCCAGCTCAATGCCATTGGACACGTTGCTAGCACCTTCGCCAAGTCAAACGCGGCCCCGCCAGACGCAAGGGACGAATGCCTACAGGAACAGAGCACATGACCCCCGAGGAGTTGATGACCACCATCGGACCACTCGCCCGAGAGGCCCGAGAACGGCTGAAGATGAATCAAGCCGAGGTTGCGCGTGCGGCTGGGATTTCGTCTGTCGTCTATGGAAAGATTGAACGCGGGTTGATGTTGCCCGCCGTCCCCACACTGCGAAAGATAACCCTGGCGCTCGGCATTTCGTCGGACGTGCTGCTGGGCATCAGTCCGAAAGAAGTAGCGCGGACGATGAATGAGCCCGCGCCCGAGGTGCCACTGAGCCCCGAGCTTCGCAAGCTGACGCGCATCCTGCGGGCATGGCCTGACGAAAAGGTCCGCTTCCTGGCCCGTATGGCGAAGCTGCTGGACTCGCCTTCCGTGCGGGTGGAGTTCTTGAAGGACTCCGAGAAGGAGTCCGAGCCCGAGGACTAGGCGCCGCTTTAGCGATGGGGTTGGAGCGTGGGTAGGGGGCGACCGTGCCCTGCGTGGCCGCATTCGGGAAGGGGGTGCCCACCGCCCCGGCTCCAGCTTCCAACCGGGCGGGCATCCGCGCGACTGCACCAACCACACCCGCCGGGTTCTGCTAGAGTGGTGAACCTTCGGAGGCTCCCGGCTTGGTCATCCACCTTCCCCAGAAAGGCGCCAAGATTGGCGCTTATGAAGTCATCGAGCAACTTGGCCAGGGCGGCGGCGGCCACGTCTACAAGGCCGAGCGCGGCGGGCGTAATTACGCCGTCAAGGTCCTGGCTACCCTGGACGTGGACGGCTGGACGCGGCGCGAGGTCACAGCCCTTGTCAATCTTCCACTCGATAACGTGGTGCGCTTTGTTGGCTATGACAAGTGGCCGGATGCCGAGACGGGTTATCCCTGCATCATCATGGAGTTTGTCTCAGGGTTGACGCTCGATTTCTACGTGCTGCGCCACAACCCATCCACCCGGCGGGCGCTCACAATCTTCTTGAAGATCGCCCGGGCGCTTCGGGAAGTCTTCCGGCTCGGGGTGCTGCATCGGGACATCAAGGAATCCAACATCATCATTCGCTCACATGATGGCGAGCCGATATTGATAGATTTTGGCTTCAGCTCCGTGGCTGGCATGCCCACCGTGACAGAAGCGGGAAGGTTGCCGCCGGGAACGCCAGAGTACCGGAGCCCCGAGGCCATGCGCTTTCTCGCGAGCATGACGGAAGAGGATTCTTATACATATAGCCTCTCGGACGAGCTGTGGGCGCTTGGGGTGACTCTGTACTGGCTGCTTACGGACGTGCTGCCGTTTGGCAACCGAAGGGAGCCGGGGCTTAATGCTCGCATCCGCCTGGACTCCCCGCCGCATCCTTGCGTCGTCAATCCGCGACTGCCCGAATCGGTCAGCCGTTTGTGTCTGCGCATGCTGGAGAAGGATCCACAGTCACGCTTTCAAAACCACGACGAGATATGTGGCGCCGTTGAGGCGCTGTTGTCTGCACATGAGGGGGATGCTGGCTGGGATGTGCCGTTGATTGATCCGGAGTCCCCCCACCGTGTGACAACAGTGGGGGGGCCGAACGCGGACAAGCCGAAGAATGAGCAAGAGAAGGAGGTAGCCCAGTGGATAGGAGAGAAGCCCCGGCGGGGGCTTTGGAGGGAGGGTGATGCACTCCAGCCGCCCGCGCCGGGCAAGCTGCCGCCGCCCGTGGGTTTCCTGGAAGGGCAAGCGCGGGCCTCGCCCGACGTGCCCGCCGTGGACGTAGCCCCGGGGGAGGTACAGGAGGACGCAGGCGCCGCACCGCCCCGGGGGGAGCCCGCAGGGCTGGTGGCTGGCGCAGCCGCGCCCCCGGTGCAGGGGCGGGCCGAAGCTCGGGCACCGCCCGCCCGCCGGGGGGCCTCGGGCGTGCGCCGTTGGGTGTTAGGCGCGGGGCCCTTCCCCACGGGGCGCCTACTGCTGGACTTGCTCAAGCGGCCCCCTCTGGTCCTGGTGGCGGTGCTCGCCCTGGTGGCGCTCGTGGTGGGCTCCGTGGGCGCGTGGCGCTCGGAGGCTCCGCCCGTTGCGCTGGCAGGGAAGACGGCGCCCCCACCTAGTGCGTCCGCCGTGGGTGGGCAGACGGAAGGGGCCGCACCCGTCCGCGAAGTGGCGCAGCCGCACAACCCAGCCGAAGCTAACGCGGGCGCGGCGCCCGTGAGGGCCCAACCCCCCGCGCCTCTTCCTAACGCCATGCCTCGCAAACCTGACACGACGAAAAAGCCGGATGACGCACCCAAGCACCAGACGCAACGCGCGGGCAGGCTCCCCGCCTTGAAGAAGGCCGCCGCTGTGAGTGCTACATGTGCGCTGATTGAGGGATGCACCGGAGGCACGGCCCAGGTGCGCCCCACGCCCGCGCCCGTCGAATGCCCCGCCGATTGGCAGGCGACACACAAAAGATTAGGCATTGGTAGCGGAACCGTCGTGCTGCAAGGGGAAAGGGGTTATGCAGGAGATACGGTCCCTCTGCCCGAGGGGCCCGTTAGGGTTGTGACTGACGACGTTACCGGTCTGCCCGAGGGCACCTTGCTTTCGGGGACGTGGCAGCTTGGAGAAGGCCGCATTTATAGCACCTTCACCCAGGCGCAGATTCCAGGCGGAGACACCTACCCCGTTTGTCTGGTCATTGGCCGAGATACCCCGGCAGCCATGCCGAGTGGCCCGGACTGTCCCGAAGGGCTGGGGGATTGCCCCGCGCCCGAAAGCAGACCGGGCAACGTGAAGACTTTCACTGTTCTTGACGTCTACCCAAAAGGCTATCGGTTCTAGACAGTGCCGCCGCACCGTTGCAGTCAACACGGGCCCGCCGGTTTCTCACGCGGGCCCGCCTGCATTCTGGAGGTTGAATTTCCGTGCTGCCCCCGTCCCCTGGCGCCCTCCTGGCGCTCGCCCTCCTTTCTGGCGCCGCACAGGCCGCCGAGCCGCCCCCCGTCCCCCGCTGCGCGGCTACGCCCCGCATTGACGTGTCGGCAGACTCCACGGGGCAGGCGTCCGAGGTGTGTGTCAGACCGGACGAGCCGACCGCATTTGTCTTTGACTCCCGCCTTGCAGCCGGGGCGGTGGAATTTCAGCCAGAGGGCCGCCTTGCGGATTGGGCCCAAGGCAAAGAGAGTCTGACTCTTCACGTCATTCCCAGGGGTGATTATCTGCCAGGGGAGAGGGTAAAGGTAACGGTGCGCTTCGCGGATGGCGCGGCTCCGGAAAACGCAACCTTCTGGCTGGTGGGCCATGCGGCGCAGGATTGATCCCGCCTTATTCACGAGAGGTGCAGGAGGATGACCGGAAAAGGAGGGTGACGCGCCTGACCTCCCGAGTGGTAGAGGGGTGTTGTTCAGACATCCACCACCACAAGGCAGGAGGCGCGTCATGGGTGAAATCCTCAACGACTTCGGGCTGGAGTTCAACGGCTCCGTGAAGCTGGAGGCGAGGGCGGAGCGGTTGACGTCGGAGGCAGGTGCGGTGCTGCTGAGGGAGGTGGACGAGCGGTTGGGGCTGACGCGCTGGCTGGGGGAGATGTTGACGGACACGCGAGACGAGAAGCGGATAACCCACTCGCTGAGGGAGTTGGTGCGCACGGACCTTCTGCTGTTGGGGCAAGGGTGGAGAGACCACGACGACGCGGACGCGCTCAGGAGGGACGCGGCGTTGAGGTTGGCGGTGTCGGACAGCAAGAGCAGCGTGCCGCTGAGGGGGAAAGAGGGGGGAGCGGAGGGGTTGGCCTCACAGCCCACCTTGTCGCGGCTGACGGCCATGTTGGCGCGAGAGGAAAACCGGAAGGTGCTGCACGAGGCGCTGGTGTGGCAGACGGGGCGGAGGCTGAGGGCGCAGCAGCCCAAGGGCCAGAAGCTCAAGCAGGTGACGGTGGACGTGGACGGGTTGCCGGTGGAGGTGCATGGGCACCAGGAGGGCAGCGCGTACAACGGGCACTACGGAGTACGCATGTACCACCCGATTGTCGCCAGTCTGGCCGAGACGGGAGACCTGCTGGACGTGAGGTTGCGCGAGGGAAACGTGCACAGCGCCAATGGAGCGCTGGAATTCATCGACGAGTTGCTGGGGCGAGTGGAGAAGGAGGTGTGTGAGGTGGCGGCGGTGCGCTTCGACGCGGGCTTTCCCGAGGAGAAGCTGCTGGCGAAGCTGGAGGAGCGAGGCACGCCCTACGTGGCGCGCGTGCGCAACACCAGCGTGTTGCAGCGGGAGGCGGCGCTGCCGCGCTTCATGAATTCGGGAGTGCCGCAGGGGAGCCGGGCACCCACCTGTACGAATGGGAGTACCAGGCGCAGGGCTGGAGCCGTGCGCGGCGCGTGGTGTTGGTAGTGCTGGAGAGGAAGGACGAGCTCTTCCCGCACGCCTTCTGGCTGGTGACGAGCTGGAGCAAGGAGCAGATGCCGGCACAGGCGCTGCTGGAGCACTACCGCCAACGCGGCACGGCGGAGGGCCACTTCGGAGAGCTCATGGACGTGCTGGCCCCGGCGCTCTCCTCGGCCAGACGGCCCAAGTCCAAGTACCGGGGCAGCCGCCCGTCCAGCGCGCGGTGTCCATCGACGCCTTCGCCAACAACGAGGTACGCCTGTTGCTCAATGCCCTGGCCTACAACCTGGTGCACGCCGCGCGCGTGCTGATGGAGCAGGCCACGGGCGAGGGCTGGGGCTGCTCCGTGTGCGCGAGCGGGTGCTCAAAGTAGCCGCGCGGGTGCTGTTACACGCCAGAAGAGTGGTGCTGGTCATTGGCCGGGAGTCGGCCAGCCTCTGGCAGAAGCTGTGGACGAAGCTGGGCTCGCTGAGCACAGCGCACATCACGTAGCTGCCTGGAGTCAATTGCAGCTCACGTGTCGCACTCTCCCCACTCCCCTCTCCATCTCCTCCTGCTTGCTACCCGCTGCCCCGGGGCGGGCTTCCTCTGCCTTGTGCCCGATAACTCAACCCAACGCGCTCGACCTCAGCCTTCATGCATGTCTTGAGCCAGTCGTCGCGAATATGGTGGGTTGATCCAAAGTCCGTAGGAGAGGTTTTGAAGAGGCGGAGAGCAAGTCCAGACATTCACAGGCAAAGAGGGAGCATCCCTCCGGACGGCGCCTGAAAGAGGGGCGCCGTGGAAGGACAGGAGTGAAGGTACACAGGCCGAACAGCCAGGGGAGAAGAGGCGCGGGAAGGCCGGAGCGGGAGCAGCTGGCGGGCGCTCAGGCAAGTGTGGCCAGACTCTCGGGCAGCACGGCCAGACCCAACAGGCCCTGGTAGAGCACCTCCATGGTGCGTGCGAAGCTTTGGGGCCGTTTGTCGCGAGTCGGCAGGTGCGTGCGCACCAGGGCCAGCAGGTTGTAGGCCAGCAAACGCAGCCAGCTGAGCACCAGGGGTGCATTGCCTCGCAGGCTGGGCGAGGCGCTGTCCTCCTCCAGCACCACGTCCGCTGTCCAGTTGGGCCCGTTCTCAATCCCCCAGTGCCGGCGTACCAACGTCAGCATCCGCTCCGGGGACAGTTGCCCTGTGGGAATGGAGGTGAGGAACAGCCGCGTCTCCACCTTCGGCAGCTCGCCGTCTCTGGTTCGCGTCTGCCTCACCCATACCCATTGCTGGGCGCCGGGAAAGTCCTCCTCTGGCGGCTTGTCCACCACCCTCAACTCCCTCTCCACCCACTCCCCGCTCGTCCGCTCGCGCGTGCGCACCTTCACTGGCGCCACCGCCAGCGCCACCCACGCCTTGTCATGTAGCCGGTGGAAGTTCTCCTTGAGCGCCATCAGGTAGTGCTTGCCCGCCTCCCTCACCACCCGCGCATTGGCCGCGCTCGTCATTCCCGCGTCCACTGTCACGTACTCGAAATGCCGCCCGAACTTCTCCACCACCCGTTTGAACAACTCCGGGAACGCCGTCGCCTCTCCCTGCTTGCCTTCCAGCAACTTCTGGTCGAGCACCGGCTGGGCCGCGCTGCTGGTGAGACTGGCGCGCAGCGCGTACGGGTACCAGTACTCCCGCCCCTGCTCATCCTTCGTCGTGTGGCTCGGCTCGCACGGCGGCTGCCCCGGCGTGCTCTCCCCCGCCTTCCCGTCAATGCTGACGACGCCCCGGGCGAAGAGCTCATGGCGTATCAGCCCCACTTCCAGGCCTCGGTGCACCATCTGGTGCACCTCCTGCTCCAACCCCTCTGGCTCCAACTTCCCCAGCAGCCTATCCAACGTCGTGTCGGACACCGGCCGCTTCAGCCCCTCGGGCGCCGTGCCTTCGCGCAGCATGTCCTCCCCCAGCGCCTCGGCATGCCTCAACACCCGCCGCCCCACCGCCATCGCCTGCACCAGCAGCATCAACATCGCCGCCAGCGGATGCCTCTGTCCCCGGCGGGCCCGGGGGTCCTTTACCTCCTTGAATGTCAGCCCCAGGCTCGCCATCATCCTCTGCACGCGGGAGGGGGTTTCCTGCTCGTCCTTCTTCCCCTTCCCGTTTCCCGCTTGGGGGGTGGAGGGCCCGCCAGTCCTCCCGCCCCGGTTTTTCTTCCCACTCATCCTTCTTCTCCCCGGACCTGTCCGGCCCGTCTCCGGCTCTGTGCTGGCGCTCCCCCTCGCGATCTGCCCGCGGCTGCTCGCCTCCGGTGGGCGCCTGTAGGCGGGACTATACTTCAGCCGTAGGCCCGGGTGGGATGACCTCTCCCGTGGGACTTTGAATCAAGCCTGGGCCATGCGGCGAGGGGGGCACGGCGCGTGGAGGTGTTCCGCCAACCGCGCCCGGCGGACGTGCTCAAGAAAGAGAAGGACGAAGCACAGGCCGAAGCGCGCCAGTGTCAGGAGGACAAAGCGCGGCTTCTGGCCGAGCGCAAGGAGCCCGGCGGACTCATGGGCGCCGCATGGCTGGAGCGTAAGGGGAAGGTTGCGTCCAAGGACATTTCCCGGGGCTTGAAGCAGTACCCCGAAAATGCACTAGCGGCACGGGAAGCCAAAAGCTACAGCCAGTCCAAAGGCGAAACCCACCCGGGAAGCATGGCGGTAAGGCTTCAGCTCGAAAACCCTGGCGCCGAGCCCTGGACAGTGGCGGGGGCCGTGTTGAAGGAGGCGACGGGCGCGGAGGTGGAGCTTTCTGCGTGGCAAGAGTCGGCCATTGCCCCCGGCGCCCTGGGCTTTGTCGTGGTGGGCGCGGAGAGGGAGCCGGGGCAACTCGCCTGCCCCTGCACCCTCAAGCTGTGGGAAGCGCAAGGGCCTCGCACCGTTACCCTCGGGGACGTCACGTTCCCGGCTGGGGAGCAAACTGGGAAGCAAGGCGCGGCGCGCGAGTAGTAGCGCCGCCCCATCAGGCCCCGAGGGAAAGCCAACCTACCCGATGGGTTTTCAGCACCTCACCAGACCCGGCGGCTTGACCTAGCTGTCAGCCGCTATCTGTAATCGACGGGTTTGGGCTTCCAGCTCGGGCAACTCGCCCGAAGAGGTGCGGCAATGTCTAGACATTCTGTCGATACTCGCCCCGTGGACACACGGCGGCCCCTGCGCGCGGGTGCGCTGGCGCTGGCGGCGCTGATGCTGGTTACAGCGTGCGCCACGGGGGCCCCTATGGGTGGAGGGTTGACGGCTTCCCGTTACCGTCCACCCGTGCCGCACGACTCGCCCGAATCGTGGGCGCTGGAAGCGGAAGCCGAGGACGGGAGCGACGGGGAGGCTTTCTTTGCCAAGCTGCCCACGGACTTCGCGCCTGTGCAGGTGAGCGATGCAGAGTTTTCGGCGGCCATGACAACGCTTTGGCTCAACATGCCGCTTCGGGTGGCCGTGTCTCGGC
Source organism: Archangium violaceum (assembly GCF_016859125.1). Lineage (NCBI taxonomy): Bacteria > Pseudomonadati > Myxococcota > Myxococcia > Myxococcales > Archangiaceae > Archangium > Archangium violaceum. The sequence goes on from NZ_CP069338.1 coordinate 2,571,203, forward strand.
CCCCGTTGTATGTGGGCCGTAGGCTGGCGTTGGCTTCCGCGCCCTTGAGTGGCGAAGCGTGGCAATCAGACCTGGCCCGCTCGTATGGGCGCCATTGCGAGCGGTGCGGCACCCCGGGAGACTGTCTGACGCTGTTTGAAGATGGGCCCGGTTTCCAGGATGACGACAAGCGCAGCCTTGCGCTTGCCCTGGCGGTGGGCCCTGCGTTGGAGGGCCTAAACGCGGAAGTGCGGGCCATGCTCGACCCAACGCGGATGCTCGCGATGATTAGCATTAGCATCACGGTTTATATGGCGCTGCTGTTGGCGCCTGTGCCCGAGCCAATAACAAAGGGCGCGGCCCTGGTGTTTAGCGCCGCCTTGTGGGGCCAGGATTGATCCAAAGTCCGTAGGAGAGGTTTTGAAGAGGCGGAGAGCAAGTCCAGACATTCACAGGCAAAGAGGGAGCATCCCTCCGGACGGCGCCTGAAAGAGGGGCGCCGTGGAAGGACAGGAGTGAAGGTACACAGGCCGAACAGCCAGGGGAGAAGAGGCGCGGGAAGGCCGGAGCGGGAGCAGCTGGCGGGCGCTCAGGCAAGTGTGGCCAGACTCTCGGGCAGCACGGCCAGACCCAACAGGCCCTGGTAGAGCACCTCCATGGTGCGTGCGAAGCTTTGGGGCCGTTTGTCGCGAGTCGGCAGGTGCGTGCGCACCAGGGCCAGCAGGTTGTAGGCCAGCAAACGCAGCCAGCTGAGTACCAGGGGTGCATTGCCTCGCAGGCTGGGCGAGGCGCTGTCCTCCTCCAGCACCACGTCCGCTGTCCAGTTGGGCCCGTTCTCAATCCCCCAGTGCCGGCGTACCAACGTCAGCATCCGCTCCGGGGACAGTTGCCCTGTGGGAATGGAGGTGAGGAACAGCCGCGTCTCCACCTTCGGCAGCTCGCCGTCTCTGGTTCGCGTCTGCCTCACCCATACCCATTGCTGGGCGCCGGGAAAGTCCTCCTCTGGCGGCTTGTCCACCACCCTCAACTCCCTCTCCACCCACTCCCCGCTCGTCCGCTCGCGCGTGCGCACCTTCACTGGCGCCACCGCCAGCGCCACCCACGCCTTGTCATGTAGCCGGTGGAAGTTCTCCTTGAGCGCCATCAGGTAGTGCTTGCCCGCCTCCCTCACCACCCGCGCATTGGCCGCGCTCGTCATTCCCGCGTCCACTGTCACGTACTCGAAATGCCGCCCGAACTTCTCCACCACCCGTTTGAACAACTCCGGGAACGCCGTCGCCTCTCCCTGCTTGCCTTCCAGCAACTTCTGGTCGAGCACCGGCTGGGCCGCGCTGCTGGTGAGACTGGCGCGCAGCGCGTACGGGTACCAGTACTCCCGCCCCTGCTCATCCTTCGTCGTGTGGCTCGGCTCGCACGGCGGCTGCCCCGGCGTGCTCTCCCCTGCCTTCCCGTCAATGCTGACGACGCCCCGGGCGAAGAGCTCATGGCGTATCAGCCCCACTTCCAGGCCTCGGTGCACCATCTGGTGCACCTCCTGCTCCAACCCCTCTGGCTCCAACTTCCCCAGCAGCCTATCCAACGTCGTGTCGGACACCGGCCGCTTCAGCCCCTCGGGCGCCGTGCCTTCGCGCAGCATGTCCTCCCCCAGCGCCTCGGCATGCCTCAACACCCGCCGCCCCACCGCCAGCGCCTGCACCAGCAGCATCAACATCGCCGCCAGCGGATGCCTCTGTCCCCGGCGGGCCCGGGGGTCCTTTACCTCCTTGAATGTCAGCCCCAGGCTCGCCATCATCCTCTGCACGCGGGAGGGGGTTTCCTGCTCGTCCTTCTTCCCCTTCCCGTTTCCCGCTTGGGGTGTGGATGGCCCGCCAGTCCTCCCGCCCCGGTTTTTCTTCCCACTCATCCTTCTTCTCCCCGGACCTGTCCGGCCCGTCTCCGGCTCTGTGCTGGCGCTCCCCCTCGCGAGCTGCCCGCGGCTGCTCGCCTCCGGTGGGCGCCTGTAGGCGGGACTATACTTCAGCCGTAGGCCCGGGTGGGATGACCTCTCCCGTGGGACTTTGAATCAAGCCTGCCTTGTGGGGCTATCTCGGTTATGAATTCTTCGACCTGCTGCGGGCCTATGCGCAGCTTTACGAGGATGCGCCCCGGGCCTCTACCTTCGCGGAGTTGCGCGAGATTGGCGAGCGTTTCGGGCGTGTCATTGGTCCTAACAGTGTGCGTATTCTCGTGGTGGTGGCAACAGCGGCGATAGGGGAAACGGCGGCTCTCGCTTCCAAGGCCCCAAAGCTCCCCGGATTTACGCAAGCGTCGGAGAGAGTCGCGACTCGTACCGGGTTGGGCCTGCTGGAGACGGCAACCGGAGCCGAGCGCCTTATTGTCTCTGTGCCAGAGGGGACGATCCGCGTGGTGTTGGCGCCTCATGCCGTGGCCATGGCTGCCCGGGGCGTTGCCGCTGGGAGTCCTGCCCCGAGTCGGGGTAAGCTCCTGCTGAACGGACACAGGGCGTGGGGGTCGTTTGGTGGCTTCAAGTCGGCTATGGGAAAGGCGGGCTCCGGAAAGGAATGGCATCACATCGTGGAGCAGACTAAAGGCAACGTGAAGCGGTTCGGGGGCAACGCCCTGCAAAACACCGAGAACATCATTGCACTAGACAAGACTCTTCACACCGAGGTGAGCCGCCTCTATTCTTCGATTCGCTATGATATTACCGGTTCGTCCACATTGACCGTTCGGAAGTGGCTAAGCAGTCAGTCTTACGAGGCGCAGCGGGCGTTTGGTTTTCTTGCAATCAAGAACGTTCAGAGTGGGATATGGTGAAGAGTCTCGAAAAGCTCGTCGAAGAGTTTGCTCATCACGTACAGGCCCAGAATGAGGAGATTTTCAAGGGGGACGCAAGGACCGGAAATAAACATGCGAAAAAGGCGCTTGCCGCTTTCATGCAACTCCGCTCTCACGGAGATGTCGGGCGCGATGCGCTCGCGGTGTTGTTCTCACATCCTCGCATGGACGTGCGGGTAATGGCTGCCGTGTTCCTGCTCCGCCATCGGACGGCAGAGGCTAAAGCAGTTTTGGAAGAGGCAGCAAAAGGGCAAGGGTTGGTTCCGTTCGGAGCTTCCGAAGCCTTGAAGCGATGGAAAGAGGGCACTTGGGCTCTGGACCCTGCCGAGGATGATGCAGGGTCCTCAGAAGAACCCCGCCCGGCACCGCCGACTAAGCGCAGCCGACCACGCACGGAGCGCGCCGAGCCTGACAAACGGAGGGGGAGCAAGCGGGGCAAACGCGGCGGTTGAGCTTGAGAAGATCGCGCCAATGCCGGGCAGGCGAAGCTCGGGCCGGTGGAGGCCACCAGGGCAGCCACGGCGGGCACCTCGGGCCGGTGAAGGTTACCGGGGGGCACGGTAGGCGAAGCTCGGGCGGGTGGAGGCCCCCAAGGCGGCCCGGCAGCCACCACGGCGGGCACCTCGGGCCGGTGGAGGCCAGGGCAGCCACGGCGGGCACCTCGGGCCCGGTGGAGGCACCAGGGCCGGGCGGGCGGTGCTCGGGCCCGGGGTAGAGGCCACCAGGGCGGCCCGGCAGCCACAGCGGGCACCTCGGGCCGGTGGAGGCCACCGGGGCACGGCAGGCGAAAGCTCGGGCGGGTGGATGCCCCCAGGGCAGCCCAGCAGCCACGGCGGGCACCTCGGGCTGGAAGGCCACCAGGGCGCGGCAGGCGAAGCCCGGGCCCGGTGGAGGCCACCAGGGCAGCCCGGCAGCCACGGCGGGCACCTCGGGCCGCTGGAGGCCACCAGGGCACGGCAGCACATGCGACGGGACGAGGTCTGCGGGAGTGGTGCAGCCGAAGTGTGGCCACCCAGCCCCCTGGAACACCGGACGGTTTGACGGGCTTTTCCTCAAGGAAAACAGCCACTTAGAATAATGACAATATTTCATATTTCATTGTAACTGGCTGGAATCCTTGAGGTTTCCATCAAACCGGTCGGTGTTCTAGGTCCGTGCTAGATCCGGTTGACCGTTTATCCAGTATGTAAGGTATAGTTCGCCGTCACTCGCACACGAGGACTAAATGAAGTTTCGCGTCACTTTCCGAAATATAAGTGCGGCTGACTTGAGCGCGCAATGCCGCTTCATTCCAGAACCCGATAAATTTGAGATGTACTTAAATGCCGTGGCGCAGGACATTGCGGGCCTTGAGGGCATAGCAGATGTAAGCATCGAAGGGGATAGAGCCCTGATCATCGAGGCGAACGCGGATGTTCCGGCGCTAGAGGCAAAGCTCAAGCCAATTCTTCAGCACAATTTCGAGTTCCTGCGATGGGTAAGGACCGATGAATTGTGAGAGCATGTCAGCGAGCGCTGCTCTACGACGCGGACTTCGTGGCGCTGCCGGTGGATCCGGTGAACGCGCCGCCGCAGGACCTGCTGAAGGCGAAGGTCCTTCTGAACGTGGTGGCGGGAGCGGTCGTGTACGACGGGATGGCGGCCCGGTAGGCGTGCGTTCCCGTCAGTCGGCGCAGGCGCTGCGCGTCGGGAGGAGCGCGTTCGTTCTTGACCCTGACGGCGGGGCTTCGTAACTCCCGGCGCGCTTCAGGCAGCCCCACGCCCATAGAGGAACGCGACGCCATCGTTGACAGGTCAGATCCTAACCGCAACTCTACAACACGCGCCCGGTATGGCTGGATGCTGCCCACCGTGAGATTGATGCGGCTGTTATTGCCGCTTACGGCTGGCCCGGTGGCCTTAGTGATAAAGAAACTCTGAAACGTCTTCTCGCTTTGAATCAGCAACGGCCAGGAATCGCGCTCGATTCGACCGTTGATGATGATGGGGACGAGGCAAAGGTGGAGGAGTAGCCGTAACCGAGCGCGGCGATGGGGCCGAGTTGTCGATGTGGGGAGGCTTCCACAGCGGCCCCCCTCGGGCTTAGTGGAGGCCCCCAGCCACGGCGGGCACCTCGGGCCGGTGGAGGCCACCAAGGCACGGCAGCCGAAGCTCGGGCCGGGGGGGCCCACCGGGGCAGGGGATTAGTAGGCCATGGCATCGGCGCCAGAAGCCCGAGCGAGGGGCAAAGGGCTCGCCACCTATCGCGCGGCGAGGGGTCCAAGGGGAGTAGAGGGGGGCGGGAGGCGCGGTGCTGCTCGGGTTCGTCGGCGCCAACTGCGAGGGTCCGCTTCCGCTCGCCCTCTCGCCGAGTCTCACCCGCAGCCCGTTTCCTCCTCGCCTCTCATCGAACCGGACGTGCGGATTTCCCGCATCCGGCTCTCGGACAGATTTCACGTGGGGCATTCAGCGTAAGAGGCTTTGCAATTCCAGCACTCCGAGATCGCGGTGCACCTCGGCGTACGTGAAACGAGCCGTTGACGACGGCAACTTGTGGCGCCTCCTCAGGAGATTCCTCACCCTCTGCGCGACGTGGATGTCCATCACGCGAAAGCTGGGGCGGGGCGTACCATAGGCGAAGTAGCCCGCCCACCCGTGGAGGAACCGGTTGAGCTCATCCCGTATCTCCTCCCAGCGCTCGGTTCTGCCGCGCCAGAGAAGCTGGCTGAGCCGCTTCCGGGCTGCGCTCATTGCCTTCTTCGAGGGCCGGGCCCCCAGGTACCGGTTGCCGGTCTTCTTATGCACCATCGGACCAAACTCGTACCCCAGGAACCGGAAGTGTTCCTTCCGCGCGTCGCGAATGCTCGTCTTCTCCTCATTCAACTTCAGCTTCATCCCCTCCAACCATCCCCTTACCTGCGCCAGGGCCTGCGCCGCGCCTCTGCTACTCAGCACGACGAAGTCATCCGCGTAGTTGACAAGCACCGCTCCGCTCCGCTTCATCAGGTCGCTCCTCGCAAAGGCCTTCAGCAGCCGGTTGATGTAGATGTTCGCCAGCAGCGGCGAAATCACACCTCCCTGCGGCGTCTCCTGCTTGGACCTCTTGCCTCCGCTGTACCTCGGCCGCCCCAGTTCGTCTCTCTCTTCGATTGGCACCTTCAGCCACATCTTCACCAGATGCAGCACCGCCTTATCCGACACCCTCCTCGCCACGCACTTCATCAACTCGGCGTGGGGAATCGTGTCGAAGTACTTCGAGAGCTCCGCATCGACGACCTCGGTCCTCCCTCTGCCCAGCTCCTGATGGACCTTCCGCACCGCCTGCACGCCGATGCGCTCGGGGCGATACCCGTACGCCGCATCATCCAGGTCAGCTTCGAAGATAGGCTCCAGGATGAGTTTGGCTGCCGTCTGAGTGACTCTATCCTTGATGGTCGGAATCCCCAGCGGCCTCTCTCCTCCTCCTGGCTTTGGAATCAGCACCCTGCGCACTGGCTGAGGCCGTACCGCTTCTCCTGCAACTCGCGTTGCAGCTCTTTGAGCCACCGTTCCTCTCCGTACTCCGCCACCTGCTCGAAGGTCTGCCCATCGACTCCGGCTGCGCCTCGGTTCGCCTTGGCTCGCTTCAGCGCCTCCACCAGGACATCCCAGCGATAGAGCTTGTCGTACAGTTGGTAGAACCGGAACGTCGGCTCCGCTTTGGCCTTCACGTAGAGCTTCTCTTGGAACTCTTCAAGCTTCGTAGGGGTTTTCAGGCTCACGCCAATCTCCCGCTCGTCCATTCCTCGAGCAGCACTCTGAACCAGGGCCCCTTCCCTCCACGGTCGTTACCCGCTTCCCAGGTACTACGAGCCCCTCCGACTCCTGGGCGTGCCACGCCCTTTCGGCGTGTTCGGTCTTCACCCCACACGCACAGGTCTCCCGTGTTGCGCACTCCACCTTTTGCACACATGCCGCGCCCATTACCCCGGTGGGTCACCAGGCTTGGTCGATTGCTGCCACCTGGTACCTCGGCCTTCCCCGCTTTTGGGACGGGTCGGCACCCACGCAGTCCTCTCGGGGCCTGCTCAGGCTTCACTCGCGTTGCGGCCTGCGCACTCGCTCGACCTCCTTTCGGGGCCTTCTTCTTCGGGGCTTCGGCTCAGAGGGTCACCCCTCTTCACCGCCCGATGGCTTCCGAGGTGCATCGACAATTCCTCGGGTGGGACTTCCACCCACTGGTGACGTGCACCTTTCACGGCGCACCCAAAAAAGGACCAAAACGAACGGACGCGCCTGGACTCGCCCGGACAGATGGGCGCCCCATTTTCAGAGGGAAAACGGGGGTGTGCCTCTAGTCCCGAGTGGGGGCGGATCCGGCCTTAGCGGCTTCGATTCCCGCCGCCTCCACTTTTTTACGCCGTGCTTATGGGTGGTTAGCAGCTTCCTCCATCCGTGTTGCACGTATGTCGCATGCGGGCGCGGAGGGCCGGTCGAGAACCCCGACCGCCTCTCTGCGCGTGTCCGGGCTCAGGTGGGCGTAGCGCTCCGTCATGTCGATGGTCGCGTGCCCCATCAGCTCCTTGATGACCGTCAGCGGTATCCCCCTCATGGCGAGGTGGCTGCCGTAGGTGTGCCGCAGGTCGTGCCAGCCGATGCGGCCCTGCTCGCGGGTGATGCCCGCATGCTGGAGGGCCCGGCGCAGCGGCAGCTTGAGCAGCCCGTCAGTAAGCGGCCGACCGTCCTCCTGGCAGAATACGTAAGGGCCGCGCAGGTGCCGGTGTCCCTTGAGCGCGTCCACCGCCGAGCCCGGCAGTTCCACCGTCCGCTCGCGTCCGCCCTTGGGCAAGCCCGAGACGCCGCGCCAGATGGTACGGCGGACGTGCGGCTTGCCTCGCTGGAAGTCCACGTCGCCCCACTGGAGCCCGATCAGATCCCCTTGCCGCAGCCCCGCCTTGAGCGCCACCAGCAGCAGCGCTCGCCATTCCGGATCGGCGGCGTTCCTCAGGCGCTCGGCCTCCTCGAAGGTGAGGAAATCAAAGGGCGGCTTCGGCAGCTTCGCGAAGAGCCGCACGCGCGGGGCCTGTTCCATTACCCGCTGTTCCTCCGCGACCGCCAGCAGCTTGCTCAGCACCGTCAACACGTTGTTGATGGTTTTGAGGCTCAGCGGCTTCGGTTCCTCGCCGCTGCGCTTGCTGAGCCTGCCCCGGTTTTGTGGACACACCTCATAAGTCGGCTACACAGGAGGTAGTGTTCATGGAGCGAAGGAAGAGGCGGAGTTTCACCCCGGAGTTCAGGGCCGAGGCGGTCCGACTGGTGCGCGAGGGCAGCAAGAGCCTGCCCCAGGTGGCCAAGGACTTGGACCTGACCGAGTCAGCCCTGCGCAACTGGGTGCGCGAGGCCGACGGAGGCGATGGCAAGGAGTCGGCAGGTGCACTCTCCACGGCCGAGCGGGAGGAGTTGGTGCGGCTGCGCAAGGAGGTGCGTCATCTGGAGATGGAGCGCGACTTCCTAAAAAAAGCGGCGGCCTTCTTCGCGAAGGAGACCTCGAGGTGAAGTTCGAGTTCATCGACGCGGAGAAGGCCCACTTCCCTGTGGACTTCATGTGCGAGCAGCTGGGTGTGTCGCGCTCGGGCTACTACGCCTGGAAGGAGCGCCCGGAGTCCGCGCGGGACAAGGCGGACCGGGCCCTGGCCGAGGAGGTGACGCGGATACATCGCGACAGCCGCGGCACGTACGGCAGTCCTCGCGTCCACGCGGAGCTGCGTGCCCGGGGGCAGCGCGTGAGTCGAAAGCGTGTGGCCCGGCTCATGAACGAGCACGACATCGCTGCTCGCAAGAGACGGCGCTTCGTGCGCACGACGGACTCCCGCCACAACCAGCCCGTTGCCCCCAACATCCTCGAGCGCAACTTCTCCCCGGCCAGCCCAATAGCACCTGGGCCACGGACATTACCTACGTGGGGACGGGGCAGGGCTGGCTCTACCTGGCCGTCGTCATGGACCTCTTCTCTCGCAAGGTGGTGGGCTGGTCCATGAGCGAGAACATCGACCGGCACCTGGTGCTCAACGCCCTGGACATGGCCCTCGAGGGACGCCAGCCACCGCAGGGGTTGTTGCACCACTCGGACCGGGGCAGCCAGTACGCCAGCACCGACTACCAGCAGGCACTGGCTGCTCGGGGCATCCAATGCAGCATGTCGCGCAAGGGCAACTGCTGGGACAACGCCGTGGTGGAGAGCTTCTTCAGCAGCTTGAAGCAGGAGCTCGTCTACACCACCGCCTTCGCCACGCACGAGCAGGCCCGGCTGGCCCTCTTCGAATACATCGAGGTCTTCTACAACCGCCAGCGGCGGCACTCCTCGCTGGGCTACGTCAGTCCAGTGGATTTTGAGCTTGCGGCCTTACCGCAGAAGTTGGCATCTTAACCCTACTGTCCACGTAACCGGGGCAAGCCCACCCGTCAAGCAGCAGCATGAAGGGGAGGGGGAGCAGAAGGCAGCAGAGAGGGCGCGCTGTGGCCATGAAGCCAAGACTCAACAGCCTGAGTGAGGAAGGGGAGAACGGGACGGTTCTGCAACCGCAGTGTGGTCACGGTGGAGAGAATGCGCTCGATGAAGCGGCTGCCTTCGGCGCTCTTGGTACCGAAGGACACCTTGCGCATACAGACGGCATGGCGCAGCAGCCGCTCAGCATGATTGTTGGTGGCGGGCACGCTCTCGCGGTGCATGAATGTCCACAGCGCCTTCCACTGCCTCAGCAGCTCGCTGGCCGCATGGGCGGCTTTCTCATCCGCGCACGCTCGCGCCTGCTCCAACAGCTCACGTACCCGCTGGCGCACTTCGTCCATCCGCCGCACCATGGTGCCGCGCTCAAGGGGGCCATCGCGCACCCGGCGCAACAGGTGGAAGAGCGTGGCGGTATATTCCAGCAATTGCTTGCCCACCTCGCACGCCTCCCCGCCTCTGTCCACCCAACTCTGGAAATTGCGTTGCAGGTGACTCCAGCACACCTGCCAGCGCTCCACTCCCAACCACCCGTGCGCCCTGGCTCTGTCGGCTACCGCTATGCCCTTGAAGCCCTCGCCCAATATCCACTGGGCCACCTTCTTGCTCCGGCCCTCGGCGATGAGAAAGACAGCCACCAGGGCCGTTGCCGCCACCCACAGCGCCTTGCGCAGGGGGCCTTCATGCCAGCCTGTGTCATCCAGGTGCACCGGGACTGTCTGCTCCCGGATGTACTGGCGCGCCTGTTCCACCGGCTCGGCCAGCGCCTGGCTCACCTGCGCCTCCACCTTGGAGATGCTGCCCAAGGCCACCTCCACCCCCAGCACATCTCGCAACAGCCATTGTACCGGCCGCTTGGGCAGGCGTAGCAGGCCAGTCATATATGCCACCAGGGCCATGAGTCTGGGGCCGAACGCGCCCGCGGGCACTCCCTCGGGCAACTCGCCCTGCGTCCAATGCTGGCACCCCGCGCAATACCCATACTCCAGCCGCCATTCGGTGACGTGCGGCTTCACCTCCGGCACCTCCCACACCTGGTGCCTGCTGGCTGGCGGCCCCTCCTGTCTCACCTCCACCGGCCCTCCGCACTTGCTACACGCCCCTGGCACCACAGGCCTCACCTCATCCACCTCGTCCTCGGCCAGCAACTGTCGCCCGTGCGCCTCGTGCCCTACCTGCCCTCCCGGCCTGCGCCCCGTGCCCCGGGGCTTCTTGTTTCGCCCTCGTCTTCCCTCGGGCCTGTCCGTGGACGGCGGCTTGTCGGAATTGCTCGAATCGCGCCCCAGTCTCTCTCGCAACTCGGCAATGGTGGCTCGCAACTCGGCAATGGTGGCTCGTGCCTGGGCCAACTCCCGTCGCAACTCGGCGATGGTCGCCTGGTCCTCGGCATGCCGCGCTTCCAATTACGCGATTCGCGCATCCCTGGGGTCTACTTCTCCCATAGGTCTCTACTGCTCAACTTCTCCCGTCCTGTCTACCCCTGATTGCTCGCCTGCTCGTCTGCTGCCTCGTCCCTCAACAATCCAGACGCGTGAACGCGTACAGGCACCCATTCCCGCGAAGGGGGCCGGTGCTGTCGTGGTGGGCATTGAGGGGGAGCGCGCGCGGTAACAGCAGCTCGGCTGCCCCTGCACCCTCAAGCTGTGGAAGGAAGCCGGGCCGCGCACCGTCACCCTCGGGAACGTCGAGTTCCCGGTGAGCCAGCAGACGGGGCCCTGAGCACCGCCACCCCCAGCCGTGCCGAACCTCAAGGGGCTGCGCGCCCGCCGATCTCCGGCAAGCGCTCGTAGGCCCGTTGGAGCGGGTTCAAGTGCGCGGGGTTGTCCAGGTCGAGCTGCGCGCCCGTGAGCCCGAGGCGCGCGACCTCCGTTCTACAACGGCATGCGGTCCTTCGCTCCTCCGAGCAGCTCGAACGCGGCGTCCCACGTCTGTGAATCGGATTCAGCGCGCGGCGGCAGACGGTAGTGGGCGGGTCGACCGTCCTCGTCCGGGGCCCTCGGATCGGCGCCCGCGTCGAGAAGCAGCTTGATCATCGGGAGGTCCAGCCGACGTGCCGCGTGCCCGAGCGCGGTGTATCCGGTCAGCCCGCCCCAGTCGTTGATCGTCCGAGTCGCCCCCGCGCCCAAGAGAAGAGTGGCCATGCCCACATTGCCCCTCTCTACGCACGCCCGCAGCGGCGTGTCCCCCTCGCTGCTGCACACGTTGGGCTCAGCCCCCGCCTTCAGGAGCGCTTCAACTGCCGCCAGCTCGTTTTCGCAGACGGCTACCAACAAGGGAGTCATATCCCGCTCGACGTCCCAGGCGTTGACGTCCGCGCCGTGCTCGATGAGCGCCAGGACCACGTCGAATTCGCCTCCATCGGAGAGTTCGTTGATAGCCACCTGCAACGGACGCAACCCCGGCCACTTCGACTGCGGCTCGTTCGGATCGGCCCCTCCGGCCAGCAGCGCCCTGACCTGGACCGTATCGTGCCTCTTGATCGCTGCGATGAGTTCTTGCGACATAACTTATTTATCCGCCATCGGATGACCCGGAGCGCAATTCTCCTTTTCGAGCTTCTCGGCCTTTGTGATCGCCCGTTCGAGTTGGAGCATTATTTTCTTGTGGCCCTCATCGGGCTTTCCTCCAAAGCATTTTTTCTGAATTTCCCATCGCTTATCTACAATTTTCTTCAGAGCTTCGATACGCAGCCGGATGGCAGAGCACGGCGCCTTATCCATCTGTTTTGAGTTGGGCGCCTTCGGATTGAAGGGGGGAACTGACGCGCTGAGCTTATCCTTCTCCGCCTGAAGTGTGTCGAGCAGACTGTTCTTGCAGGTCTGATTCGCATGGCGAGGAATCCGGTCATACTCCTCCACACTGGTGTAGGGATTGCCCGTCGCCGGATTGGTCTCAGTCCGCCAAGAGGTGGGAACCTTGACCGCCGCAACCGGATCCGAATCAAAGTCCGGCACGACCTCCTCTGCTTCCTGACGCTCAAATTCCTCCATGAGCCGCCGTGACCCCTCCGCTACGTCCAGCAGTCGCGCCTCGTACTCCCGCTGAGCGTCGACCCACTCCGGGCGACGGTCGATGTCCGGCCCGGCGGTGCTGGAGGGGTAGAGCAGGACGAGGCCCGCGAGCAACGGGCCCACCCGGGGGAGGAATTCAGCCAACGTCCTGGCGCGTCCCGCCTGCGCGACGCCCTCCGCCCCCCTCACCACCTCGGCGGCCTGCCCGCTCGCTTTCGCGGCGCGCGAGAAGCGCTCGAAGGCCCGTTCCGCTGCGGTGAGCTTGCGGTTCAACTGTTCCCATTGATGCGGCTCGACGTCTTGGCGTGCCCGAGATAGCAGTGCCCTGGCGTTATCCAGGTCCGGCTTTCCAATCCACGACCGTTCCGGTGTCGGCTCCATCGGCGCGGAAACGAGCCGGATGCGCGGGCCCGAGGTGGGAGTCGACGCGAAGGCATGGGGCCGTGGCATCGACCGCGGGGCGGGCGCGCTCGCGCAGGCTGAGACCAAGAGCAGAAGTACAAGGCAGGCTCGGAAACGCATGGGAGGGTCCTCCATTCTAGCCAGGCGGCGCACCTGCAAGGAGGAGAGCCGGTGGTGCTGGAGGGCCTCTCCCCCGACGGGCCCCTGGCCTTCACCCTTCCCACCTACCGGCTGCTGGCCCGCTGCACCTTCGCCGGACGGAGGGAGAGGCGGCGCATGGTGCTGGACACGGTGCTGCTGGAGCCGGAGGAGCGCCGACTCGTCCTCACCTGGCGGGCGACGTTTCCAGCGCACCGGCAGTTGGCCCTTCATGAGGTGAGCACCGTGCGGGTGTTGCTGCCCGGGGAGGAAGCGCCATGAGTGGAGCGCAGGTGGTGGGGCTGGGCCTGTGCACGCCCGTGGGCACCTCGACGCACATGACGCTGGCCTCGCTGCGCGCAGGCCTCGTGCGCTTCACACGGACGGAGGTGCTGGACGAAGTGGCGGAGCCCGTGCGGGCCTCGCGGCTGAGTCTCCTCGACGACTCTCTCACTCGCACCCAGCGCATGGCGGCCCTGGCCCGGCAGGCCCTCGCCGGAGTGCGGCCATTGCTGGAGTCTCTTCCTCCTGGACGAGTGCTGCCGCTGTACCTCGGGCTGCCCGAGGCGGGGCTGGGCGCCCCGGTGGAGCAGGAGGCGCTGGTGGCGGCGGTGCTGGCCGAGACGGAGGGACGGCTGGAAGTGGTGAAGGTGCACGAGTCCGGGCGGGCCGCCTTCTTCGAGGCCCTGGCCTCGGCCCAGAAGGACTTGCACTCCGGCCGCGCGGGGGCGCTGGCCCTGGTAGGCGCGGTGGACTCGCTGGCCGACACTGCTTCCTTGAAGATGATTCGAAGCGCCAAGGAGGAAGCATGAGACTACGTAGGAACCTACTGGCTGGTACGGAGAGAGACAGCCGTAGCCTGTGCCCAGCGCACCGAGGCCTTCTTCAAGCTGCTCGCCCGATGTGACCCATGCCTCTGCCAATGGTTCGAAAAGGGCGGGACCCAGGAGGAGGCACTGCAACACCGCTTCGAATCCGATGCGGCGAGCATTGCGAAGGTGTTCAGCCGGCAAGAGACGAGAGAAGGACGCTTCGCCGACGAAGGCTTCTCTCTCTCTCGCTCTCTGGAGTGGGCAGGCCCACGAAGCGGCAAGCGGCCTCTCCCTGCTTTGCGGCGATGCCTCGGTCTGGGTTTCCAACAACTGCGTGATGAGACCACCCAGAGAAGGTCTCGCTGCGGAACGCATGCTGCAATCCCCCGTCCTCGCGCGGCTCATGCACGCCATGGCCGTGGCCTTCGAGCCCGAGTGGGGCATCGCCACTTCCCATGAGCTTCGCGAGCGGGTGGCGCCAGAATCCGCCGAGGGCGGCACCTTCAATGGAGGAGTCCCCATGTACTCAACCACCGCCATTCGGCCCTTGGTGTATTGAGTACAGTGCCGGGGGGGGCGTGTTACCGCGCACGCTTGTTGATGGAAAATTGGACCGACCGCCTCCCACCTTCCTCATGTCTGGCTGGAATTGATGCCGGTTCGTCCGTCCCGGTGCGCCGACGGGCGGCAGCATGGGGGCGCTCCTCTCACAGAAGGGAAACCCCATGCACAAGGAAGTCGCCGGCGTCCGCATCCCCGACAGCAAGCTCGCGCGCGAGGCGACGGAGCTGGTACGGGACGTCTCCAGCCCGCTCGTCTACCACCATGCGCTGCGCTCCTATGTCTTCGCGGAGCTCATCGGCCGCGCCCGAGGGCTCTCGTACGACTCGGAAGTGCTGTACCTGGGCACGGTGCTGCACGACCTCGGCCTCACCGAGCGCTTCGAGGGTTCCCTGCGCTTCGAGGTGGACGGCGCCAATGCCGCACGGGACTTCCTCGTCCAGCGCGGCGCCCCACTGCAGACGGTCTCCCGAGTGTGGGATGCCGTCGCGCTCCACACCTCGGTGGGCATCGCGGAGCACAAGGAGCCAGAAGTCGCGCTGACCCACCTGGGCATCAGCGTCGACGTGGTGGGCAAGGGCGCCGAGCTCGTCGGACACGAGCGCCTCGCGGGCGTCGTCGCGGCCTTCCCGCGCCTGGCCTTCAAGCGGGACTTCGTCCAGGTGCTCTGCGGCCTCATCCAGCGAAAGCCCCACACCACCTTCGGCAACTTCCTCTCCGACGTCGGCCAGCGTCACCTCCCCGGCTTCCGCCCCCTGGACTTCTGCGAAGCGCTCGAAGGGGCCCCCTTCACGGAGTGACGGTACTCCGCGGGGCCGGTGCCGTGCTGCCGGAGGAAGGCACGGCGCAGGCCGTTCGTGTTGCCGAACCCCACCCGGTCCGCCACGGTCTGGATGGGCAGCTCCGTGCTCTCGAGGAGCCGCCGCGCGGCCTCGACACGGACGGCCTCGACGAACCCGGCGGGCGTTTCCCCGGTCTCCCGCCGGAACACCCGGGCGAAGTTGCGCGGACTCATGTGGACGCGCCGTGCAAGCCGCTCCACCGAGTGGTCCTCGCGCGGATGGTCGAGGACCCACTGCTGCAGCCCCTGGATGGCCGGCAGGTCGGAGAATTGGACCGCCAGCTGGTGGCTGAACTGCGACTGGCCGCCAGGGCGCTTGAGGAAGACCACGAGCTCCCGTGCGACGGACAGCGCGAGCTTGCGGCCGAAGTCCTCCTCGACGAGCGCGAGGGCCAGGTCGATGCCCGAGCTGACGCCCGCCGAGGTGTACGTCGAGCCATCCCGGACGAAGAGGCTGTCGTGCTCGACGGTGACACGCGGATGGGCGTGGGCCAGCGCCCGCGTGAAGCGCCAGTGCGTGGTGGCCCGCTTGCCGTCGAGCAGGCCGGCCGCACCGAGCACGAAGGCCCCCGTACAGATGGAGCCATGGCGCCTGCAGCGAGGGGCCTCCCGGCGTGTCCACTCGAGCACCTCGGCGTCCTTGATGACCGGGGGGATGCCGGGACTGCCGGCGATGAGCAGGGTGTCCATCCTCCCGAGCTCCTCCGAGATGACCCCCGCGGGATGCAGCGCCATGCTCGAAACGGTCGGGATGGGCCCGGGCTTCGTGCCAAGGAGCACGAGCTCATAGCCACCCCCGGTGAGCCGGGCCGCGGCGGCGAAGACCTCCGCCGGGCCGGTGACATCCAGGGCCGCGACTCCGGGATAGGCGAGAAGGGCGACGCGCATGACTCCTTCGCACTGTACCGCCGAGGACCGCGGCCCGGGCGAGCTGCAGTCCATCTGGGTCACCCGGGACGAGGGCGACGTCACCGCCACGGGACGAATCACCCTCGAGCTGGACGGACAGGTCTTGGTCGACGCCCGGCTCCAGGACGTGGCCAACGGGGCGCTGGGCGCGCCGTTCGTCGCCCCGTGAGCCTCAAGTCAGGTGAGCCACCTCCACCACGAGACGGCCCACTTTCAGCTCACGCAGCAGCCGATACCCGTGAGCTGCCTCGTTCGGACCAGGTCACTGCCGTCGTAGCTCTCCCTCCTTATCCATGTTTCGGAGAGAAGGCCTAGCCCGAGCACGTGGCCTTGGGGACAACGGAATTTCCCCTGCTCGTCGAGATCGAAGAGGGTGTTGCCAATCAAGGTGGGTGGAACGATGTCCACCGGTGCGGAGGTGATGGTGAGCTGACGCCAGTCATCGAGCAGCTTCCCCGTCGGATCTCGTACCGGCAGGAACGCGGCTCCTGTGGTGCCATGGGCTTGAAGGCAGGATTGATCCAAAGTCCGTAGGAGAGGTTTTGAAGAGGCGGAGAGCAAGTCCAGACATTCACAGGCAAAGAGGGAGCATCCCTCCGGACGGCGCCTGAAAGAGGGGCGCCGTGGAAGGACAGGAGTGAAGGTACACAGGCCGAACAGCCAGGGGAGAAGAGGCGCGGGAAGGCCGGAGCGGGAGCAGCTGGCGGGCGCTCAGGCAAGTGTGGCCAGACTCTCGGGCAGCACGGCCAGACCCAACAGGCCCTGGTAGAGCACCTCCATGGTGCGTGCGAAGCTTTGGGGCCGTTTGTCGCGAGTCGGCAGGTGCGTGCGCACCAGGGCCAGCAGGTTGTAGGCCAGCAAACGCAGCCAGCTGAGCACCAGGGGTGCATTGCCTCGCAGGCTGGGCGAGGCGCTGTCCTCCTCCAGCACCACGTCCGCTGTCCAGTTGGGCCCGTTCTCAATCCCCCAGTGCCGGCGTACCAACGTCAGCATCCGCTCCGGGGACAGTTGCCCTGTGGGAATGGAGGTGAGGAACAGCCGCGTCTCCACCTTCGGCAGCTCGCCGTCTCTGGTTCGCGTCTGCCTCACCCATACCCATTGCTGGGCGCCGGGAAAGTCCTCCTCTGGCGGCTTGTCCACCACCCTCAACTCCCTCTCCACCCACTCCCCGCTCGTCCGCTCGCGCGTGCGCACCTTCACTGGCGCCACCGCCAGCGCCACCCACGCCTTGTCATGTAGCCGGTGGAAGTTCTCCTTGAGCGCCATCAGGTAGTGCTTGCCCGCCTCCCTCACCACCCGCGCATTGGCCGCGCTCGTCATTCCCGCGTCCACTGTCACGTACTCGAAATGCCGCCCGAACTTCTCCACCACCCGTTTGAACAACTCCGGGAACGCCGTCGCCTCTCCCTGCTTGCCTTCCAGCAACTTCTGGTCGAGCACCGGCTGGGCCGCGCTGCTGGTGAGACTGGCGCGCAGCGCGTACGGGTACCAGTACTCCCGCCCCTGCTCATCCTTCGTCGTGTGGCTCGGCTCGCACGGCGGCTGCCCCGGCGTGCTCTCCCCGCCTTCCCGTCAATGCTGACGACGCCCCGGGCGAAGAGCTCATGGCGTATCAGCCCCACTTCCAGGCCTCGGTGCACCATCTGGTGCACCTCCTGCTCCAACCCCTCTGGCTCCAACTTCCCCAGCAGCCTATCCAACGTCGTGTCGGACACCGGCCGCTTCAGCCCCTCGGGCGCCGTGCCTTCGCGCAGCATGTCCTCCCCCAGCGCCTCGGCATGCCTCAACACCCGCCGCCCCACCGCAATCGCCTGCACCAGCAGCATCAACATCGCCGCCAGCGGGTGCCTCTGTCCCCGGCGGGCCCGGGGGTCCTTTACCTCCTTGAATGTCAGCCCCAGGCTCGCCATCATCCTCTGCACGCGGGAGGGGGTTTCCTGCTCGTCCTTCTTCCCCTTCCCGTTTCCCGCTTGGGGTGTGGAGGGCCCGCCAGCCCTCCCGCCCCGGTTTTTCTTCCCACTCATCCTTCTCCTCCCCGGACCTGTCCGGCCCGTCTCCGGCTCTGTGCTGGCGCTCCCCCTCGCGATCAGCCCGCGGCTGCTCGCCTCCGGTGGGCGCCTGTAGGCGGGACTATACTTCAGCCGTAGGCCCGGGTGGGATGACCTCTCCCGTGGGACTTTGAATCAAGCCTGGGGCTTGAAGGGCGTGGGCCAGCCGGCTCGAGACGACGCTCTCTCTGGCGATGGTGAAGCTCAGGTCCCGCTTTGGAATGCTTTCTGGATCCAGGTGTAGAGCCGTGGATTGGCGAGCCCCCGCGCCGCAGAGCGAGCAGGCCTCCGATTCGTCATATTCCGTCCCGCTTCCCAGACTCCTGCCAGGGTTTCCCGGCAGCATGTTTGCCTCTGGTTCTGGAATCCTGAATTCGATGCTCTCTCTCATGTCAGGGCTCGACTCCGATGAGCTGGGGGATGGGATATTGAGAGTAAAGATTGAGTAGGATATCCCGAAGCTCCGTAGGCTCTGGTGGCCGTTTGTCGTAGCTCCATGCGAGCCCCATTGGGAGGAAGGTGGCCCATTCATCGCGTCCACCTGCTTGTGTCCAGCCTTGCACCAGAAGGCTCGCCCTCGCTGGAGCCAGGGCCACGTCCGTACTCTCTACGTGCGTACGGGAGAGGCTCTGAGCCACCCCAGGAGCATGATGACTCCCAGCAGCAGCAGTCGCATCGAAGAGACTCCTTCCGGGCAGCGTGCAGAAGAGGGCGTTCAGGGTCGCACTGCCAGAAACGAGGGACGAGCCGTTGAATGGGGGGGAGTTGACCTTCTAACGCGGCCGCTCTTCCACGAGCATAGGACGGAGTGAAGGCCTGTTGAGAGGTGGAGGACTGGAGCGGAGGGGCCGAGGAGGACCGCTGACGGGGGCCGCCCGAGCAGTGCCGCAGTTGAGGAGACACCGCGACGGCGCGGTCCCGTGCCTCGCCGCGCGGGGACGCCCGGCCGGTGCTACTCCCACCCGTTGAGCCATCCTCCGCGAGAAAGAAGGTCGATGGCTTCGTCGATGCCGTGGGGGGCCTTCGCCGCCAGCTCGTCCAGATCGTCACCCAGAAGCGCGCGCATTTGAGTCGGTACGAACACCAGGTCGATGAACTTGGCGGCGACTGGCAATGCTCGCTCGATGGCCTCGGTGGCTCCTGCTGACTGGCCCCCGATTGCCTCCGCGACGAGTTGTATACCACGGTCCCGTCCAATGCCGTCCGTGAGCCGAGCGAGCTCCGGCAGGCGATACGCGGTGGTGATCACCACTCGCATCAGGGCAACCACCCGGGGCTGAAGTGCATGGGCCAGGATGCCGCTCGCCACGGTATGCAACCGCTCGCGCAGCGTCAGGCCGGCTGGGAGGTCCATGGACGGTGCGAGCATGCTCGCGACGTTGTGGCGGACGACCGCGGTGAACAGCTCTTCCTTGTTGGCGTATCGCGCATAGATGCTGGCCTTGCCCGCGCCGGCCTGAACCGCGACCTGATCACAACTCGTCGCATCGAAGCCGAGGTGCAAGAACAAACGTGTCGCCGCCTCCAGGATACGGCGATCGACTTCGCCGGCCTGCTCCGCCGACGGACGACCACCCCGGCCCCTTCGCGCCGCCGGAGCCTTGGGGGGAGAGGTGCTTTTCCCTTGCATGACCGGAGCGCATAGGCTAATTCCCCGCTCATTGCAACTGAACGTCATCGTTCAGTTTCTTCATCGAGGGGAGTTGTGACGTGGCCAGGATGACGCTCGAGGAGTGGAGCAGCGCGCACGAAGTTGAGGGGGCGCCATGAGGGACGGGGCTGGCCAGCTCATCGTTCTCGCGGGGGCAACCGGAGACCTGGGCGGACGGCTCGCGAGCGCGTTGACCCGGAGGCACGCGCGGGTCCACGCACTGGTCCGGGTGGGCACTTCGGAGACGAGGAAAGCCGCGGTGCTCGCTACTGGGGCGACCCCCATCGAAGTCGACTTCGACGACGCCGCGGCGCTCGAACGCGCCTGCACCGGCGCCGCCTGCGTCGTTTCCGTTCTCAACGGGCTGGAACCGACGATCATTGGCCTGCAAAGCCGGCTGCTCGACGCCGCGGTCGCGGCCGGCGTGCCGCGATTCATGCCGTCTGATTTCTCGCTCGACTTCACCAAGACGCGGCCGGGCGACAACCGCAACCTGGACCTGCGTCGCTCTTTCATGGCTCGGGTCGACCAGGCACCCATTCGCGCGCACTCCGTGTTGAATGGGATGTTCATGGATCTGCTGACGGGAGATGCCCCCATCATCCTGCGCAACCGCCGCCGGATCCTCTACTGGGGCGATGCCGATCAGCTGTTGGATTTCACCACGAAGGACGATGTGGCCGA
The DNA here is from genome assembly GCF_016859125.1 of Archangium violaceum. Taxonomy (NCBI): domain Bacteria; kingdom Pseudomonadati; phylum Myxococcota; class Myxococcia; order Myxococcales; family Archangiaceae; genus Archangium; species Archangium violaceum. The sequence goes on from NZ_CP069338.1 coordinate 2,591,540, forward strand.
TTACACCGCCGACGTCGCCCTGGATGCCGACGCGCCTCGCTTCCTGCGGATCGCCGGACACTCCGCGAGCCCCCGTGACCTGGCGGGCATCATGACGCGACTGAGTGGTCAACGCTACGCGCTGTTCCGGGCGGGCGGGCTGGGGCTGTTCAGTGTTGTCATCAAGATTGCCCGCACGCTCACACCCAAGACGGATGAGCCATTCCCCGCTTGGCAGGGGATGCAATATCTCCGCGACATGTCGAGCGGCCGGGGCAAGCTCTCCCCCCTCGATAATGAACGGTATGGCAAGACGAATTGGACGTCCGTCGAAGACGTCCTCGCCGGCCCCGTGTAACACCCCCCCTGAACTGGAGTGCTCCTGATGACTGGCCACATCGAGCCGTTTCACCTGTCCGTGCCGCAATCCCAACTGGATGACCTGCGTGCGCGGTTGATGAACACCCGCTGGCCCGATCCAGAGACGGTGGAGGACACCCGCCAGGGTCCGCCGCTCGCCAGGATCCGTGCGCTCGCGGAGCGGTGGCGCGACGGCTATGACTGGCGCCGGTGCGAGGCGCTGCTCAACGGCTTCAGCCAGTACCGCACCGAAATCGACGGACTGGGCATCCATTTCCTGCACATCCGCTCGCCCGAACCAGACGCGTTGCCACTCCTCATGACGCATGGCTGGCCAGGGTCGGTGCTGGAGTTCCGTGACGTGATCGGGCCCCTCACGAACCCGGCCGCGCACGGCGGCAAGGCGTCCGAGGCATTCCATCTTGTCATCCCGTCGCTGCCGGGGTTTGGCTTTTCCGACAAGCCCACCGGGCCCGGGTGGCACATCGGGCGCATCGCCGGCGCGTGGATCACGTTGATGCGGAGGCTGGGCTATGCGCGTTGGGCCGCGCAGGGCGGCGACTGGGGCGCGGGGGTCACGACGATGCTCGGCTACATGGCGCCCGCCGGCCTGATCGGTGTCCACCTCAATATGGTGATGTTCCAACCGACCGGCGAGGAACGTGCGAACGCTGACGCTCACGAGCAGAAGATGCTCGCTGACGCGCAACGCTATGACGAGCAGTTCTCCGGCTATTACAAGCTCCAGAACACCCGGCCGCAGTCTGTCGCGTTCAGCCTCGCGGACTCACCTGTCGGACTGGCCGCGTGGATCTATGCGCTCTTCCAGGACGTCTCGGACAGCGGCGGCGAGCCGGAGCGCGTGTTCACGCTCGATGGGATGCTGGACGACATCATGCTCTACTGGTTGCCCAACGCCGGGCCGAGCTCCGCGCGCTTGTACTGGGAAAGCGCACAGGCGATGAAGCAGGGTAGCATGCCGGCCCTGCCAATGCCAACGCCGGCCGGCATCAGCATGTTTCCCGGCGAGCAGGTGCGGCTGTCCCGGCGCTGGGCGGAGCCCCGCTTCGCCCACCTCGTCCACTTCAACGAGTTGGAGCGGGGGGGGCATTTCGCGGCGCTGGAGCACCCCGCGGCCTTCGTGGAGGAAGTCCGCGCCACCTTTTCTGGCCTCCGGTCGCGCGGGTGACAGCGCTCACCAGACGGGTCTGGGAAACATTGCTGTCCATGGCTGTTGGAGCCCCAGGAGAAACCATGTCAAGGGGCTTGGTCGGGGAGCGCCCACCGTATGAGGAAGAGCCGTTTCGAGCCCGCAGGGCTCGTTCCAGGAGCGCTCGCGCTGCTGCTCGTGCGCGGGAATGAAGCTCCGAGGTGTGTTGGATGGCCGGCCTCTCACAATGACAGGCAGGAGGCTCGGCCCCCCTTGACGGCTCGAGCGACCGGGGCCGCTGGGCGCTGCGTCAGTAGGCACTGAAGTGCGGAGGGCTCGCTCCCCGGGTGCGTGGCGGGAAAGTTCGTTTTCTTATATCAAGAAGCTTTCGCATGGACGGCGCATCCAGGCGCATGCGAAACGTATGAGACCTCTGGAACCGAAGAGTGCACATGGCTCGTCACGTTCGCCACCACTGGCTGGGTCTGGGGTTCATTGCGCTCGCGGGTCTGCTGAGCGCCTGTACGGGCGAGCCCGTGGCGGATGGCTCTGGGAACAAGCCCGATCCGATGGGGCAGGCGGCCGCGATGATCGTCTACTCGCCTCGGGGCGGGCCCGTGGACGAGTCGGGCTTCATCTCGCTCGGGCCACCGGAGGCACTGGGCGGGCGGGTGCTCGAGGGTGACCCGCGGATCTTCGCGCGCGTCGACTACAGCGCGAATGGCGTGACGGCGGGGCTCTTCAAGGCGACGACGGGCACGCTCGAGGTGGCGTTCCCCTTCACGGAGCACGCCACCATCCTCGAGGGGGAGGTCACCATCACGGACGGTACGGGCCAGAGCCACTCGTTCAAGCCGGGCGACAGCTACTTCATCCGCCAGGGACAGGTCATCGTCTGGGAGGTGAAGGATAAGCAGGTTATCAAGTCGTTCTTCAACACCGTCGAGCCCCAATAGGCTGGTGGCATGATCCGCTCTTCGCCCTACGGGAAACACGCGGTCGAACTCGAGCCCACGGGAGAGACCGTCCAGGGGCAGGCGCTCTTCCGCCTGCGGGTCGATGGCATCCGCATGGAGTCCACGCGCTACACCCTGGGGGCGCAGTCCCTTGGGGTACACGTCGGCCTGGCCACGCCCCAATGAGGTGCGCGGCAGGGGCCTGGACCTCTTGGCTGTCTTGCTCCTCAACACCACGCGGCCTGGTGTGGCCCTCGCGCTGGGGCCAGCCTCGCACCTGCCGGGGGCAGGCCCTGGTGCTCCACACCGCTGCCTGGGGCTCCACGCTCCCCTCCTCCGCTCCCGCTTGGGGGAACTCGGTTCTGCGCAATGGCGTGGGGATACTCGGTCAGCGGCCTGGACGGGACGCACCGCTGCCCTCCATGGCGGACGGGCTGGGCGCTGTCCTGGAGTGGTGACGGGGGCGGCGTGGGCGCGCGGACGGTGCGGGAGCTGCACCATTGTGGTCGACCTGCGTTTCGCGTGAGGCAGCCCGGCACTGCTCCCCCCTTGGAGCCACTGCGAGGACTCCAAGGAGGGATAGACGATGTCGACACGGCCGATGACGCCGCTCGGGAAGGAGGGCTCGCGGAGCGGCGGCTGACCTTCTTGCCGAGCTGGTTGAACAGGACTTCAGGAGCGTTTGGGAACGAGGAGCAGGGTGTGTAGTGGGCGTCGCCGTTGGCGTTGCGGTCGTTCGGGTATGAATCGGGGGGGGTGCCGCCGAGCAGGATGGCCGAGGCGGTTTCGGCAGGCGCGAACGGGTCGGGGTTTGAGTTGTTGAGCGTCGAGTTGCTGTTGTACCACCCGAAGAAGGCATGGGAATGCATCCAGCTGTCGCGCTGCAGGTAGAATTACGAAAGCCATCAACATCAAAAGCCGCGCCATTCCGGGCGCGCTGATTGGTCCATGGGAGTGCTGGGATTCTCAGGCCCTGGGTACCCACCAGCCCTCCGCGGCTGCGTTCCGCGGGGACGCCAGCGCGTCCCGGGACGACGCTTCAGGCGCTGGCGCTCTTCGCCGAGCGGCTCGTGTCGCGCGGTCGCTATCGGCAGGGGTGTGGTTCTCATCCTGAGCACGCCCCGAGGGGAGAACGAGACCTCCCCGCCGTCCCGGGGGTGGCGTCCCACCGGTGTTCAGGTGCTCCCCCGTCGGGCTCAGGCGTCGTCGCGGGGGAGGAAGCTGGGGTTGAAGACCACCTCCCAGAGATGCCCCTCCGGGTCCTGGAAGTACCCCGCGTAGCCCCCCCAGAAGGTCCGCCGTGCCGGCTTCACGATGGTCGCGCCAGCTTTCCTGGCCTGCTCCATCACCTCGTCGACCTCCCGTTCGCTGGAGACGTTGTGACCGATGGTGACGTCAGGGGAGCCGCGGGCCGACCGCGCGAGCCCCGTGTCATACGCGAGGCCATCGCGCGACCAGAGCGCCAGCTTCAAGCCGGGCTGCAAGTCGAAGAACGCGACCGCGCCATGCTCGAACTCGGTGCCCATGACGCCCTCGGTCGGAAGACCCAGACCATCGCGGTAGAAAGAGAGAGACCGTTCCAGGTCATCGACGCACAGGGTGACGACCGATATCCTTGGCTTCACGTGCAACCTCCAGGTTGGGTGTCGAGGTGAGCACCGTGCGGACGCACGGCGGGCACCTCCAATGTCATCGCGTGGGACATGATGCAGGGCGGGCATGGTGGCGTCTTGAACGGAGCGGACAATCCCCGGCCGAACGGGGCCACGCTCGCACAGGCAACCGGCGACTACCGGCAGTGGCCGGCCATTGAACCGCTCCAGGAGGTCTTCGCCTACACGTGGGTCCACCGCTTGCCGGAGGCGAGCGCTCCCGTCCTCGTCGTCCCCGACGGCAGCATCGACCTCCAGTTCGTCGATGGTTCCTGGCGCATCGCCGGACCGGATTGCGAGCCCCAGGTCGAATGCGTTTCCGCGGGTGCGACCGTGGTGGGATTCCGCTTTCGGCCCGGGTGCGCGTCCAGGTGGCTGGGGGTCAGCGCGCATGAGCTCCTCAACCAGCGCCCGCTCCTGGAGCAGCTGTGGGGGTCGAGGGTGCGACGCCTCGCCGAGGCCGCGGAGGAGAGCCGCGACCCGGCAGCCCTCACCCGAGCCGTCGCGTCCCTCGTGGCGCACCACCGCCCGGCGCGCAGCTCGGCCGATGCGTTTATGGGCACGGCGTTCGCGCTGCTGTCGGGAGGAGCGCCGGAGGGCACCCCGGTCGTTCGCTGGCTCGCGAGTGAGCTCGGAATGGGGGAACGGACACTGCGGCGGAGGTTCGACGAGCACTTCGGGTATGGACCGAAGACGCTCGAACGCATCCTGCGGTACCAGCGATTCCTCCACCTCGCACGCCAGGCGAAAGGCAGGTCCCCGGCCGCGCTCGCGCTCGAAGCGGGGTATGCGGATCAGTCGCATCTGAATCGGGAGAGCCGCCGGCTCGCCCGCAGCACACCCGGCGAGGTCGAGAAGCTCCTGTCCATCACCGGACCCTCGAGCCGCTCATCCGCGACGTCGCCGACGGGAAGCTTCGGATCCTCATCCGCCTGAAGCTCCCGCTGGCCGAGGCCATCGCCGCATCCCCCAGCAGCGTCACCCTCCCCCGCCCCCACGTAGAGACAGCTACAGACCTCCTCCTCAACAACGCTCGGAGAGGCCGATTCTCACCCAGGCCAACCGCTTCATCCATGCGCATCGGCTGGACAATTCGGCGGAGCGGGTGCGGGCGCATTTGTCCAGCGGCTCGAGGTCGGTCGGACTGACAGGTCGCCCGGGTGATGGAAAAACGGAGGTCGCCAACCAGCTCGTCGCCACCTTGGAGAATGCCCACCTCGTGAGGCTCCCCATCCAGGAGCTGTCGTACCTGAGTGACCACTGGAGCGATGCCTTGACCAGCCTCGTCACCCAGGTCACCGGCCATGCGCCGCCTCCCAAGACGGACTTCCGCCTGCTCTTCCAGCTCGCGGCACATGCCTTGATGGAGGGGGGGCTGAGGCCTTTCTCGTCATCGACAACGCGGACATCCCTCCGCCGATCCCTCTGCGTGACTGTCTGCCCGCCGGGCCTTTCGCATGTGTTGTCGTGGGAGCGGGGGCTCAGGACGTGGAGGCCGAGGTCAAGCTGAATCCCCCTTCGGAGTCCGAGTTCGTGGAGATCGCCAGGAAGGATCTCGATACCCACGGCCATGCTTCGCTCACGGACAAGCAGGAGGAGCTCCTGCGAGACATCGGAAAGGAGACGAGCTACTGCGCGCTCGTCGCCAAGTGCGTTGCGAGCACCTGCGGCATCCAGACGCTGACGACGGATCTGCAAGAGCTACGAAACGAGATGGGGTCCGGCAAGTACACGGATGTCGACCAGAAACTGGAGGTCACTCTCCAGCGCTGCTGGTGCGCCCTCGATCCGCTCGCACAGGAGCGCGTCGCCTTTGTCGCGGCACTCGGTGAGCCCGAGGTACCGGAGACCTGGCTACCACGCAGGCTCGTCCTTCAGGGAGGACTGCGGGTATGGCGACTCCTGGACCGGGTGGGCGCGACTGAACGTGACACGTCTCCAGAAGGCATTCGTCTGCGCATTCATCGTCTCGTGGCGGCCTGGGTACGCAACCACACGGAAATTGATGTCACGGAGGAGGTGCTCACGACCTGAAGCATCCCCTCTGTCAGGCGACAGGAATTTTTGACCCCCTTACGTCACTAAAACTGACCCCCTCCCGGAGCCCCCTGAACCAGGGAGGTAACCTCGATGGGAGAGACGGCAGCAGTTGTGGCACCCCGCGCAGCGGAGGTGCCGATGGTCGAGCAGGAAGTGGTGCGGCGGATACGGGTGCTGGCGCAGGCCGGTTGGGGCCACAAGCGGATAGCGCGCGAGATGGGCGTGGCGGCCACCGGGTGGAGATTCCTGGCGCGCTCGACGCGAATCGGGCCTCCCGCGCCGCGCAGGTGGCTGGCCCCGTCCTCCCAGCCCTCCGACTTCTTGAACGGGGGTAGAACGGATTCGTAATCCCAGGACCTTCGCGGCGAACGCGCATCCATTCTGTCGCGTCACGAATGGGTAAACGAAAATCTTTGCTTCAGGCATTTCCCCAAGCGACATCACCAGGGGCAAACGGCATCGCCGACACTCCCATCATGCAACGTGTGCGCCCCACTTCCTTTTTCCAAGATATTGATATTCGCAAGCACACACGGTCGAGCTCCTTTCGTTTGTCTTGCACACGAGCCTCGCTCATCCGGCCAATCACTGCCGGTACTCGAAGAACTCCAGGACCGTAACCCGAAAAAATCCGAGCTCCCCTCCTTCATCCCGAACAACCCCTCGAAAGAGGAAGACCGGGCGCGCCCGGAGGAAAGGTCAAGAGCCGATGAACAAGATCTGGAAACCAGGCCTTCTGGCCCTGCTGTCGCTGGTGGTGCCGGCGGGAGAGAGCCTCGCCGGGACGGCGGACTTCACCGTTCAGTACCAGAACTACAATGCCGCGGGACCCAACGACGACATCGTCGAAGCGGGCATCCAGCTGCGCAACAACACCGCGGCCTCCATCCCCTTGAGCAGTATCGTCGTGCGCTACTGGTTCACGAACAACGGTGGGGCGGCATCGCCGGCGTGCTGGTGGTGGAAGACGGCGGACTGCGCGGGCATCACGCTGACGAGCGGGAGCGTGTCCGCCACGGGGGCCGATCAGTACGTGGAGGTCCGCTTCACCAGCGCCGCCGGGAGCCTGGCGCCGGGCGCGACGAGCGTGCCCATCGATCTGGGCATCACCTTCGGCACCCCCGTCAACGAGACGGATGACTACTCGTACGGAAACCAGACCACGTTCGCCAACTGGAGCAAGATCACCGTGCACGACGCGGGCTCGGCGCCCCTGAGCGGCCTGCGCGGCGGCACGCCTCCCAGCGCGAGCGGAGGTGGCGGTGACGGCGGCGGAGGCGGCACGGTGTCGGCCGAGTTCTTCGATGACTTCAGCTACTCGAGCACGTCGGATTCCGGGTTCCAGAACTGGTGGCAGTTGCGCAGCTACTCGGGCGGCCCCGGTGTCAGCGGCGCGCAGTGGCTGCCGTCCAACGCCTCGCTGGTGAATGACGGCACCAGCAGCAACCGGCTGCTGCGGCTGCGGGGGAGCACGAACGGGACCGCGAGCGGCTCGACCCAGGTCGAGGTCCTCTCCAGGGCCCAGAAGTTCCGCTACGGAACCTACGCGTCGCGGTTCAGGTTCAACGACACGACGCTGTCCGGCCCGCGCCTCTTCGGCGACAAGTACGTGGAGACCTTCTTCACCATCACCCCCTACAGCTCTCCCAACTACTCGGAGCAGGACTTCGAGTACCTGCCCAACGGCGGCTGGGGACAGGGCAATACCAGCACCATGTTCCTGACGTCGTGGGACCGGAACAAGGGCTCCCGAAGCAACCAGGTCTCGGCGAGCCATGACGGGTGGCACACGCTCGTGCTGCACGTGTCCCCCTCGGGCATCGTCTACTTCATCGACGGCGTGCAGCGGGCGTCCCACGGCCCCGAGTACGCCCCGACGATCGGCCAGTACATCGCCTACCAGCTGTGGTTCATCGAGCTGGACACGAGCAACAACACCTCGCGCACGTACTACGAGGACGCGGACTGGGTGTACTTCGCCAAGGACGTGCTCCTGTCGCCCAACGAAGTGGCGGCGAAGGTGGCCGGCTTCCGCTCCGCCTCCGTCACCCGTAGGGACACCGTGCCCTGAGCGGTCCCGACGCAGAGGGTGCATGCCCGCCGCGAGGAAGCGTCCGACAGCGGACACTTCCTCGCCCGCTGGGACACACACTGGGAGTGAAAGCGGAATATAACTCAAGTCGGGTATTTCGGAGTTGCCCCCAGACATCCGAAGTCCCCACTCCCGCAATCCCTCCCGCGAAGGAGCACCCATGCGACGACTGCTGAAACCAGCCGTTTGTCTCTCATTGCTGCTGACGTCCCAGGCCTGGGCCATCGATCCACCCAGGCCCCGCACGTCCAGCTCACTGGCGAGCCGGGCCTTCTTCAAGCCGGAGCTGTCCCTCCCCAGCGGCCATGTTCCGCTCCGGGACGCCCTGCCCCGCATGAGCCGTGAGAGCGAGAGGGCCTGGGACGACTTCTTCGCGCGCAATGGCCGCGCGTTCGAGGTCTACGTGGACAGCATCACCGGCGCGGCCACCAACATCCAGGGCGCCATCCCCCTCATCCCCGGAGACGGCGTGGACAACACGCTCACGCTCTCCGGCCTGAGGCAGCAGCTCGGACGCTCCGTCAGCAAGGTGGACGAGGCCGTGGTGGCCGACCTGCTCCTCGCGTTCATCCGGGCCAACCACGAGGCCATTGGCGTGGACCTGGAGCAGCTCGGAGAGCCCCGCGTGACGCAGGTGACGGAGCACCTGTGGCAGGTCTCCATTCCCCAACAATTCAAGGGCATCCCCGTCCGCCATGGGCGGCTGGCCGCCACCATCAGCCACGGCAACCTCATCCTCCTGGGCACAGAGAACTGGAGCAACGTCGACATCGCTCCCCTCCCCTTCGTGTCCGCGGACGGCGCGGTGGTGACGGGCAACGAGCAACTCGGCCTCTACGAGAGTCCTCCCGAGCAGTGGCTGGCGCCGACGCTGGAGATCGCTCCCGTGGCCCGGAAGGACGCGCGCTTCGGGAGGGGACAGGGCCACCAGCTCGTGTGGACGTACGGCTTCCAGAACCCCGACGAGCGGGAGCAGTGGAAGGTGACGGTCGACGCCACCAACGGCGAGGTGCTCGCGCTGGAGGACGACAACCACTACCTCGACCAGAACATCCGCGGCGGCGTCTACCCGCTGACCAACACCGGAAGCTGCACCGCCACCGCCACGTGCGGGTCGATGTTCTCCAACACGCCCATGCCGTGGGCCAACACGGGCCTCGCGTCGCCGAACAACTACACCGACGGCGCGGGCATCTTCGACTACACCTCCGGCACCGCCACCACGGCCCTCAATGGAAAGTACATCCGGGTGAGCGACAAGTGCGGCGCCGTCAACGCCTCCGCCTCGGGCTCCATCAACCTGGCGGGCGCCAACAACGACCATGACTGCACGGTGCCGGCGGGCACCTCCGCTGGAAACACGGCCGCGGCACGGAGCTCCTTCTATGAGCTGAACCGCATCGCCGAGGTGGCGCGTGGCTGGCTCCCCAACAACGTGTGGCTCAAGAGCCAACTCACCGCCAACGTGAACATCGTCAGCACCTGCAACGCGTTCTGGAATGGGTCGTCGGTCAACTTCTACCGGAGCGGCGGCGGCTGCCGGAACACGGGAGAGCTCGCCGCCGTGTTCGACCACGAGTGGGGCCACGGCCTGGATGACAACGACGCCGCGGGGGTGATGAGCAACTCCAGCGAGGCCTACGCGGACATCGCGGCCATCTACCGCCTGCCGTCCTCGTGCGTGGGCTATGGCTTCTTCCAGACCGTCGACGACGGCTGCGGCATGACGCCGGACGGCACGGGCTACAACGTGAACGAGGCCCAGACGGGCGCCGCCTGGTGCACCACCCGCTGCTCGGGCGTGCGCGACGCGGACTGGGGAGCCCATGCCAACGCCACGCCCGCCACGCCCCAGAACTTCGTCTGCAGCCGCTGCACCTCCGGCACGGGCCCCTGCGGCAAGCAGGTGCACTGCGCGGCCTCTCCCGTCCGCCAGGCGGCGTGGGACCTCATCGCCCGGGACTTGAGGGCCGCGCCCTTCAACCTCGACGCCAACACGGCGCAGATCATCGGCAACAAGATCTTCTACCAGGGCAGCGGCAACGTCGGCGCCTGGCACGCGTGCAGCTGCAGCGCCGGCACCTCGGACGGCTGCGCCGCCACCCATGGCTACAAGCAGTGGCTGGCCGCGGATGACGACAACGGCAACCTCAACGATGGCACGCCGCACATGACGGCCATCCACGCCGCCTTCAACCGGCACAACATCGCCTGCACCACGCCGGCGCCGGTGAACAGCGGCTGTGCCGCCGGCCCCACCGCCGCTCCGACGATCACCGTGACCGCGGGAACCGGCCAGGTCTCCGTGAACTGGGGCTCCGTCGCCGGGGCCAGCGAGTACTGGGTGATGAAGTCCGAGGGCTTCGCCGCGTGCAGCTACGGCAAGGTGCGCACCGCCACCGTCACGGGCACGAGCTACACGGACGGCGAGGTGATGAGCGGCCGGCAGTACTGCTACTCCATCGTCCCCGCGTCCTCGAGCGCCTGCTACGGCGCCGCCAGCACCTGCACCTGCGCGACGGCGCTCTGACCTGAAGAACCTCGTCGGCGCGACCGCGACTCTCACGCGCGGTCGCGCCGGTACCTCACGTCGCTAGAGGTGCTGGAACGTCACCTGCGAATTGCACGGGAAGTCGCCCACGAGGACATCCGACAGGTCGATGTTGTTGCCCATGGAGTCCTTCGGGAAGCCGACGCCACCCCACGGCGCGCCCGAATCGAACCGGGTGAAGCCTCCCGAGGGCGTGTAGACGGGATAGCCGCCGACCGCATCGGGCGTGGAGGTGATGGTCATGTTGGCGCAGCTTTCGGGCGCGCCGGGCGGGAAGGTGATGCCCACCTCCTGCTCCACGTTCGCCCGCGTGTTGTAGAGGGCGATGAACAGCGCGTCCGACTGCACGGTGTCCGTCCTGGTGAGGTACGTACCCGCGGCGTTCATGAGCTGCAGGTTGACGGTGATGCCCGGCGGCGTCGGTGAGCCGCTCGGGTTGTAGCAGGACTCGTCGAAGCCCACGAACTGGACGATGGTGCAGGCGGGGGCCGTCTTCTCGATGTCCGCGTTCCACGTGCCGAGCCCGCCGTTGGTGGGGACGAGGTTGCCGGGCCGGGAGGCCGGGCCTCCGATGAGGGTGAAGTTGGTGCCCGTGGAGGTGGGGTTGAAGTTGGCGTTCTGCTCGACCCAGCGATTCGTCGTGTTGTCGAACCGCCACATGGCGGCGCGGCACTTCTTCTCGAGGACACAGGCCGGCATGGTCTTCACCTGCGCGGGGACGCGGAGGAAGACCTGGGCCGTCTTGTTCTGCCCGAGGTTCACCGCGCCTCCCTTGCTGTCCGTCGCTCCGACGAAGAAGGCGCCGATGGACTCCAGGGCGACCGTCTTGCCGCTCGCGTTCACCGCGGTGAAGTCACCCGGCATGCTGAGCGGGGCATAGGTCGCGACGGAGACGAGCACCGTGTCCGTCACCGGCTGGCCGGCGGCGTTGACCAGCGAGTTGGCCGGAATGGAGATCTGGACGTCCGCCGTCTCGATGACGCTGTTCACCGTCGGGTTGATCTGCCGCACCGTAGCCTGCGGCAGGACATGGACGGCGTTGAGCTTGCCCGCGCTCAGGAACTCCGTCACCGGCCCATAACCCGCCTTGTTCACGTTGAGGATGTAGCCCTCGGACGCGGCCGTCACGGAGACGAAATACTTGCCGGAGGAGTCGGTGGTGCGGTTGACGCCGTTGAGGGTGACGGTGGCGCCGGGAATGGGCTTGCCGTAGGCGTCCTTCACCGTGCCGGTGAAGACCGCCGAGGCCAGGGCCGCCTCTCCCTCGCGGAGCTCCTCGGACACGGGCCCGGAGGACCGAGCGTCAGCTCCTTCGAGGCAGCCAAGCGAAAGCATCGCCGGAGCCAGCATCGCGAGCCACCACCTCTTCATCGCTGTCATGACACGACCTCCTGGGGTGCGAGTGATGTGCGCCGGCGCCAAAGACAGACAGGGCTCCGACACAGCGACTTCAAGCTAGTGAAAAGAAGAACAACCCACACTCCGCGTATGTCAATCACTCCCGGTAAATGTCCACTATCGGATAGAGGCGCGCCCTGGCGGTGCGCACGCGAGGGGGAAACCTCAACGTCAAGCTCGGACGCGGGGCCTTCCAAGGGAAGTTATGTTGCCGTGATGCTTCTGCCGCCCCTGGCTCCCGATGCCTCCTTCGCCCCGCTCGTGCTCGACTCCGACGAGCCCCAGGCCCGCCGCTTCCGCATGAGCGCGGGCTTCGAGTCCTCACGGAGGGGCGGAACGTACGGTCCCCACTCCTGCTCGGGCAGCGCCCAGTTCTCCCTGGCGGGCTGGGACGACATCCAGGAACGGCTCGGCCGCCCGGCCCCCGAGAGCCTCTACGTGCTCGATTTGCGCCAGGAGTCCCATGGCTTCCTCGACGGAGCGGCGGTCAGTTGGTACGCCCGGCACAACTGGGGATGTGTCGGGCTCGCTAAGGACGAGGTGCTTCAGCTCGAGGAGCTGCGGTTGCGGCTCCTGTCACGCGCGGAGACCGTCTGGGTGGGGGATGCCCGCGCGCTCAAGGAGGGCCGCGGACCTCACTTCACCGAGTGGACACCGGAGCACGTTCGGACGGAACAGGAAGCGCTGGGCCTGCCCGAGGGACACTACCTGCGCCTTCCCGTCACCGACCACCTGCGCCCCGATGATGCGGTCATCGACCGCTTCATCCACTTCATCCGGGACCTGCGGGGCGAAACGCACCTGCATTTTCACTGCCGGGGGGGCAAGGGCCGCACGTCCTTCTTCCTGACGCTCCTGGAGCTGCTCTGGAACGCGGAGCACCTGCCGCTCGAGGCCATCCTCGAGCGCCAGCAACAGTTCAACGATTACGACCTGCGCAAGAGGCCGCCCCCGGACAGCTACAAGGCGGCCTTCGCCCCCGAACGGCTCGACCTGCTCACGCGCTTCCACGACTACGCCCGCGCGAACCCGGGGGGCCGCCCCCTCTCCTGGACGCAATGGCCGCTATCGGAACGAGGCCTTTGACCCCCTCTGCGGCCCGTGAAGGCTTGCGTGCGAGACACCTCCTCCATCAACGTCCCACTCCCATGAACTTCCGCGCGCTGCTCACTTCCGCCCTTCTCCTGCCCGCCTGCGCGGCGCAGAGAGCCTCGACCGCCCCGGCTCCCGAGCCGACGGCGCCCCCGACCGGTCTTCAACGCGAGGCGGGGCCCATCGGTACGCCCCACCCCATCGTCCTCCAGACCGCCGCCAGGGATGGGCGATGGGTGCTCGCCTGCCAGGCACGCGAGGACACGAATGGTGACGGAAAGCTCGAGGTCCGCTACGGCCAGCACGGGGGCACCCGCGGTGACGCACTCGTGCCCTACCTGTTCCTCGACCCGGGCGAAGGCGAGCAGCTCGACGACTTCCTCACGGCGGACCCCACCGACCGCTACCTCGTGGTGGTCCGCGGGGGTTCGCTCCGGCTGCTCGACACGTACACGCACGCCGACACCGAGCTGGCCGCGCCGGGCACCTTCCCCGAGAGCAAAGCGCCCCTCTCCGCCCTGCCCGTGTCCTTTTCTCGGGATGGCAAGCACCTGCTCCTGGTAACGCTGACCGGGCTCGACAAGAAGGCCTCGGCCGTCCTCATCAACCTGGCGGATGGGAGTCGACAGGAGGTGCGGCACGGGCCCGGTGTGCTGGGCGAGGCCTCGCTCGCTCCCGAGGGCAGATGGGCGATGTTCGGTGTGCTCACGGAGGACACCAATGGCGATGGACAGCTGACCTGGCCCATCGTGAAGACCACGCTCGCGCCCCGGGGCTGCCGGGGTCCCATCCTCTCGTATGGACAGTACGGCTACACCGGAGACAAGCCCTCCTTCGCCCTGACCCGGGTGAGCGGAGGCCCGCTCGTGCCGGCGGATGACATGCTCCTGCCCGTGGGCGACCTGGGGCTCCGCCGGGGCGAGCAGGGCGAGCTGTTCGTCGAGGACGCCTCGGGCCAGCGCACCGAGTGGGTGCCCGCGAGCTGCGGCGCTCAGATCGTCCACGTGGACCTCGAGCATCAACAACTCCTGGTGACCTGCACCGCACAGGGCAACGCGCTCGAGCTGCACGGCGCCCGGGTGCACCAGCCCCTCGGCCTGTCCGTCGAGCCCCCCCGCCGGCGAAACAAGCTCTCCTCGGAGCCCACCCGTCTGTACCCTGTCACTCCCATGCCCCCGGCCCGGAACCAGAGCATCGTGGACCTGGAGACGCGCACCGTGCATCCGGTGCCCATGCCGGGAGAGGTGAACTACACCGATGGAACTCGCGCCCTGGTGGTCCAGGCCTCCGAGGCCGACTCCACCAGGCGGCTGTGGTTCATGGACGTCGCCACCGGAGAGACGCGGGAGCTCGGCCCGGTGGAGGGATACGGAATCACGACCGCGGGGAACCTCGTCTACATCCAGGGCGCGCTGGTGGACCTGAGCACCGGACAGCTCCTCGGGAAGGTCGAGGACAACATCGACATCCTCGACACCCAGGGACGCACGCTGCGCACCGGGAGCCTGGGGGGCCGGGAGGCGCCCATTGGACCCCTCCAATGGACCCCCGCGGTGGCACCCGTACAACCGAAGTAGCCCGACGCCGCGGGCCGCGAGTGGAACGAGTCCCAGGCCACCTGGGCCCGGGCGACCGCCAAGGGCACCTACACCGCGACGCTCGGAGCGGAGGGGATTGCCACGGTCCAGGAATGGTCACCGTGGTACACCCCGCCCTCATGCTCTTCTTTTCACGGCGAGTCGTCGCTTCCCTGTGTATGTCGTTAGGCTTCTCGCTGCTGTGCGGCGGGTCCTCGGCCGCCGAGCCCTCCCCCGAGGGCTCGCCCCAGCGGGTGAAGCCCGCGGACGGGCTGTTCAGCATCGAGTTTCCCGCGGAGCCAACATGCGACGCGAACGCGGACGAGCCGGGCTGCCACTATGTGTACCCCTCGGAGGGGTGGATCCTGAGCACGTCGCTCTCGAAGGTCGAGTCCTCGGAGCCGCCCGCCGAGTCCCTCCAGAAGGCGCTGGCCACGAGTGCGGAGAACGGAAACTTCCGGATCGTCCGCCAGGAGGCCACACACGTCGGCGACCACCCCGCGCTCGACTACCGCTTCGAGTCCACCGACGACTCGGTCTATCGGGCAGTGGGGCGGTTGGTGCTCATCGGCACGCGACTCATCACCATCGAAGTGGGCGGTGAAACGCTCCCCTCCGAGGACGCCATCCAGCACTTCATGAACACCTTTCGCGTGGAGGGCCAACCGGGGAACGCAGCGGCCGTCGCGCACGCGGCTTCGGAGCCCCAACCCACTCCACCCCAGCCGGAGCAGGCGTCCTCCGCTTCGGTCCAGCCCGAGCCCTCTCCGCCGTCCCTCACCGCGCGGATGCAGGCCTCGCTGCTCAAGCCGGGCGTGCTCCAGTACCAGAGCATCCAGGAGAAGCTCCCCGGAGAGGGAATGCCCTGGAGCTTCTCCGTGGGGACGGCCAAACGCATCATCCAGCGCAAGCGCGACAAGAAGCGTGACGCGCTCATCATCACCGAGACGGGCCGCACCCAGGCGGGGAAGTTCGAGCACCGCTTCTGGCTCGATGCGAAGACCTTGCTGCCCTACCGATGGGTGAGCCGGTCTCCCGGTGCCTCGACGCGGCTGGAGGTCATCGACGGTTTCCTGCGCGGAGAGGGAAAGGGCGCCGGCGCGGTGAAGTTCAACCAGCACGTGGGAGACACGCCGCTCTTGTTCCCGGGCGCTCCGCTGGAGCTTGCCCTCTCCACGCTTCCCCTGGCGCCGGGCTTCACCGGGAGCGTCCGGGTGCTCGACCCGGGGGAAATGGCTGCTGGAAAGCCCTTCTCCACCTGGCGGGTCTCCGTTCCCTTCGCCGGCCCGGTCACGGGTCTCGCGAGCCTGAAGAAGGACGTCGCGAGCTACAAGCTCGAGCTGCTCGAGTCCACCGGGGAGAAGGAATTGGAGAAGGCGCCGCGGAAGATCACCCTGTGGATCGAAAGCGAGGCGCGCCGCGTGCTGCAGGTGGAGACCGTGGCTCCCTTGTCGCGAGGCGGTAGCAGGAGCGTTCAGACGATCCAGGCCCAGCGTTGAGCCTCGGCATGCGGAGCCGATTGCGTCCGCGGAAACCCTACATCTCACCCGGCATGAGCGGTGCGACGTCGAGCGCCCAGCAGTAGAAGCTCAGCTCGTCGACGTCTTGTTCGACGAGCGCCGTCAGCGTGGTGCCGCCGCCGTGTCCCGAATCCCGGAGCGGCAGCAGGAAATAGGGTCCACCCCGCGTGCCTTCCGCCTGGAGCCTGGCGACCATCTTGAGCGGATCATGCGGCGGCGCGATCCGGTCGTTCAACGCCGACGCGAAGAGCATCACGGGATAGCGGCGATCGGCTCGAACGTTGTGATAGGGCGAATACCCGGCGAGATACGGGCCCTCGATGGGATCTTCGGGCGAGCCGTATTCGACGACCGCCGAGCTCATGAAGCCGAAGCGCGGAAAGCGCAACATGTCGAGGGTGGGCGCGCGGCAGAAGACGGCCCCGAAGGCCTCGGGCGCTTGCATGGCGGTGACTGCGACGAGCAGACCGCCGTTGCTGTTGCCGCGTGAGGCGAGCCTGGAGGGCGTCGTGTAGCCCGCCGAGACGAGCCAGCGTGCCGCCGCGATGTAGTCGTCGAAGGCGTTCTGCCGCCGCGTCTTGCATGCCGCCTCGTGCCAGGCACGGCCATATTCGCCGCCGCCTCGCACGTTGGCGAAGGCGAGCACGCCGCCCAGCTTCAGCCATGCGGCATGGAGCGCCGTGAAGCGCGGCTCCACCGAGATGTTGAAGCCCCCGTAGCCGCTCAGACGCACGGGCTGGCGCCCGTCGCGAGGCAGGTCCTTCCGGTGGATGATGAACATCGACACCCGCGTACCGTCGGGCGACTCGTACCAGACCTGGTCCGTCACATACTCGGATGCGTCGAGCCCGACGTCGGGGACGTGGTACGGCGACAGGCGATCCGTCGCGTAGTCATACCGATAGACCGAGGGGGCCTGCACGAACGACATGAAGTTCACCCACACCTCGTCGCCGCGCCAGGCGCCGCTGATGCCGCTGACGATGCCTTCCCCCTCGTTGCGATTCACCGAGCCGAGGGCTGGCAACACGAGGTCGCGGAGGTAGGTGCCATCCTCGGCGTGGATGCGCACGCGATGAGACGCCGCATGCGAGTAGACGGCGTAGAGCCGGCCGCCGACACCAGCGACCGTCTGCAGCGTGTCCGAGCTCTCGGGGATGAGCGTCCGCCACTCCGTCGGTGCCGTCAGCGGAGCGACGCAGAGACGGCCGCGCGGCGCATCGAGGTCGGTATGGATGAGCAGCGAATCGCCAATCACCTGCACCTGGTTGAGAGACCGCATGGCGGGAGCCACGGGCACGAACGCGTCGTCCGCGAGCCGCAGCAGGTAGACGACGTTGGCGTGCACATAGTCCCACTTGTAGAGCACGGCGAAGCGGCCGCACTCGCTGAGCTTCACGGAGCACCAGTATTCCTTCTCCTGGTCATCGCCGAAGACGCGGCGGGCCGGCACGCCCGACCCGAGCCGGTGCTCGTAGATGGCGTTCCAGTGCGCCTCGTCGCCCGCGGGCACCTCGCCCGGCTCGGGACACGCCGCGTAGAAGAACCCCGACCCGTCGGGTCGCCAGGCCAGCGACGCGTGACTCGTACCTCGGGGCCGGTCGGGAAGCAGCCGCCCCGTCTCGACGTCGAGCACGTGGATCACCGCGCCATGGGAGCCGCCAACGGCCTTCCCGAACGCGACCCGCGTACCGTCGGGTGACGGCACGGCGAAGACCAATGCCTCGTTGCTCGCCCAGGTGTTGGGGTCGAGCAGCGTCTCGAGCGGCGCGCCCTCGCCGCGCCGGAGCATGAACTTGAGCTTGTCGTCACGGGCGTCCGCCTGCCAGAGAAATTCGCGTCCGTGCGGACCGGCGTGAATCGGCGGCGAGCGCCGCGCATAGCGTGCCGAGCGAGCGACCGCTGCCCGCAGCCCATCGCGCCCCGGCACCGCGCGCAGCACGGAGTGCGTGACGGCTTCCTGCGCCGAAATCCACGCCTGGGTCTCCGCGGCGCCGAGCCGCTCCATCCATGCGTAGGGATCATCGAACCGCCTGCCGTGCAGCGTGTAGCCGCTCTCCGGCTCGCGTCGCGTCGTGGGAAATTCCAGGGTCCGGTTCAGGTTCTTCATCAGGAGCTCCTCCGACACCGCACCGAGGAAGCCCAGCACGTTCATCCCGCTCCCCCCCACGCAGGAATCTCCAGAGGCACGGAGGGAAGGTCGAGCTGTAGGAGCAAGGCGGGCCCTTGCCCATGACGAATCAGCGCACGCGGCGGAAGAACTCCCGCACATCGCCGATGAAGAGGTCGGGCTCCTCCAGGGCGGCGAAGGTGCCGCCCCGGTCGAACTCCTTCCAATGAATGATGTTCGTGTGGTCGCGTTCGGCGAAGCGGCGGATGGGCCGCAGGATGTCACGGGGGAAGGACGCCACGCCGGTGGGCACCGACGTCGGCTTCACGTCCTCCGGGAGATCCGCCTGCTCGGGAGAATCCGGGGTCTCGACGAAGGAACGGGACGAGGAGTGGGCCGTCTGGGTGAGCCAGTACACCATGACGTTGGTGAGCAGGCGGTCGCGGCTGATGGCGTCCTCGGGTGAGTGGGTGCAATCGGTCCACTCCTTGAACACTCCGATGATCCATGCCAGCTGGCCCACGGGAGAGTCCGTCAGACCATAGGCCAGCGTCTGGGGCCGTGTGGATTGGATCTTCTTGTAGCCATACAACTCACGTTGGTAGTGGTCCGCGAAGGCCAGGCGGGCCTGATCGGCGTCGCTCAGACCCTCCATCTCGCCGGGCGCCCCCACCGGGAAGGTGATGAGCCCGTTGGTGTGCACGCCCACGACCCGGTCGGGCACGAGCAGACCGAGCTCGCGGGAGATCCATGTGCCCCAGTCCCCGCCCTGGGCGCCGTAGCGTTCGTAGCCGAGCCGGTGCATCAGCTCGGCCCAGGCCCGGGCGATGCGCCGCGCGCCCCAGCCCGCCTCGTGGGTGGGACCGGAGAACCCGTAGCCCGGAAGCGAGGGGATGATCAGGTGGAAGGCATCGGCGGGATCGCCGCCGTGGGCGCGAGGGTTCGTGAGCGGGCCGATGACGTCGAGGTACTCGACGATCGAGCTGGGCCAGCCGTGGGTGAGGAGCAACGGCAGCGCGTGGGGCTCGGGCGAGCGCACGTGCAGGAAGTGGATGTCCTGCCCGTCGATGCGCGTGATGAACTGCGGGTGGCTGTTGAGCGTGGCCTCGTGGGCGCGCCAGTCGTAGGAGGTGCGCCAGTACTCGGCCAGCTCCTTCAGGTAGCCCAGGGACGCGCCGTAGCGCCAGTCCGCCCCGGGCAGTTCGTCCGGCCAGCGGGTACGGCCCAGCCGTTCGCGCAGCTCGTCCAGCTCCGCTTGGGGAATATCGATGCGAAAGGGTCGGCTCTCACGGCTCTCTTCCCGGATCGAACGCATGTGGACTCCTCCACTCTGTACGGCGTACGGAATCTATACTCCATAACAACGTACGACGTACAGCATTTCCGCTTGTGGGAAGAATGACGGGGTGACGACCGAGTACAGCGGCAGTGGGGATCCCCAGCGGAGCATCGAGTTGCTGTGGGGGCTCCAGGAGCGTGGGAAGCGGGGGCCGAAGCCCCGGCTGACGGTGGAACAGATCGTCCAGGAGGCGATCGCGCTGGCGGACGCGGAGGGGCTGGGGGCGCTGTCCATGCGACGGGTGGCGGACGCGCTGAAGGTGGCCCCCATGTCGCTGTACACGTACGTACCGAGCAAGGCGGAGCTGATCGACGTCATGCTGGATCGGGCCTACGGCGAGCTTCCCCGGAGCGAGGATGTGTCCGGGGGCTGGCGGGCGCGGCTGGAGAAGATCGCCCGGGAGAACTGGGCGCTCTACCATCGGCATCCCTGGATGCTGCACATCGCGAAGAGCCGGCCCGTGATGGGGCCGAACCTCATCGCCCGGTATGAGCACGAGTTGCGCGCGGTGGACGGGATTGGCTTGACCGACGTGGAGATGGACTCGGTGGTGAGCCTGGTGGCGGGGCACGTCGAGGGGGCGGCGCGCCGCTCGGTGGAGGCAGCGCAAGCCGAGCGGCACACCGGCATGAGCGACGAGCAGTGGTGGGCGGCGCACGCTCCGCTGTTGGAGAAGGTCCTGGATCTCCAGCGCTACCCCACCGCGGCCCGGGTGGGGTCGGCGGCGGGGGCGGAGTACGGGGCCGCGACCCACCCCGCGCACGCCTTCGAGTTCGGCTTGCAGCGCGTCCTGGATGGACTCGAGGTGTTCATCCAGGCACGCACTCGGGGCCCGCGCTAGGACCCATCTAGCATGCGGCGGCCAACCCCGATTGTCCCCTCTTGAAGGAGACCCACCCGCTTCCTCCCGAGCTCATGGGGCCGGTGCCCCGGAAGGATGTCTGGGGAGAGCGGGGCTACCTCGGTCAGCCCCGCTCTCATGCCACCCTGCTGCACCACCCCGAGAAGGAGATGCACATGCGCTACGAGGCGGTGCGTGCCACTCCGAAGTGAGCCGTCTCATCGAGCGATTTTCATTTTCGCCGTGGCACCCGTGTACCCTCATGATTTGTTCCCATCCGCATCACCCACCTGGAGGTTGAAAATGAAGAACCTGCGTCATTGCCTGGTCGGACTGTTTCTGCTGACGGGAGCCTGTGGAGGGCCCATCGAGGAGGGGTCCACCGAGGCACCCGCTCCTGGCACCGAGGCCGGGCAGGAGACGTCGGACACCGGAGGGCCGACCAGCCAGGCCTTCTGTGATTACGAGTACAGCTATGGCAGCTGTGGCTCATGCTCGATCCCCGCCAGCGCCACCCCGGGGGAGGTCTCCGCCCTCGCCTACCCTGGCAACACCGTCCGCAAGCGCTACTGCTGCACCACCACGAGCGGCAGCTATTCGTGCGGGAGCTGGCAGAACAACGGCTGCAGCGCCTGCTAGACGCCCCTCCCCGTAGGTAGAAGGTGTCAATTCCCTCCCTGCGAGTCGGTTGACACCTTCACCGCGAGACGTACGTGGCCGCGACCCCCACGTGGAGAGGGCATCTCTTCTTCGGGCCCGGGCGCCTGCTCTACGCGGGGCCCCTGGGCGAGACGCGGCTGCATGCCCACCACAGCTTCCAGTTCCTGCTCTCGCTCGGTGAGCCGGTCGCGCTGGGTGACTCCCGCCAGCAGGTCAGGGCGTGTGGGGCGGCCGTCATCCCGCCGGATGTCGGGCATGCGGTGGTCGGTGCGGCCAGCGCCGCGGTGCTGCTGCACGTCTCCCCCGATGACCTCGTCGGGCGAAACCTCCGGACGCTCGGCCTGGCCAGGGACTCCGTGGCCGACTGGCAGCGGGCGGGGGCACGACTCGAGTCGCTTGCCCCACGGGCACTCCCGCGCCACTGGCACGAGGCCGAGGCGCTCGCGCAGGAGATGATCCGCGTCCTCCAGGTGAACACGGCGGGCCCGCGACCCGCCCACCCGGCGGTGAAGCGACTGCTGCGCCTCCTGCCAGAGATGCTCGAGGAGGACGTGAGCCTCGAGGCGCTCGCCGCTCGGGTGGGGCTCTCCGCCAGCCGGCTCTCCCATCTCTTCAGTGCCGAGGTGGGCCTCCCGCTCCGGCCCTACATCCTGTGGCTGAGGCTTCACCGCGCCGCCGAGTCCCTGCGAAGGGGAGCGCCCCTCACCACCGCGGCGCATGCGGCGGGCTTCACCGACAGTGCGCATCTGAGCCACACCTTTCGCCGAATGTTCGGGCTGTCCCCCTCGGAGATCGCCGGCGTGGTCGAGTGGGTCCTTCCCCCCACGGAATAGCGAGTTCTTACAAGCGCGCGCATCCCCCTCGCGAGAAGGTGGCGCCATCACGGTGGAGGGAAGTCATGCCGATGGAGTCGAAGCTGCGCGCCGCTTTCGAGGCCGAGTTGCGCCAGGCCGCCGAGGCGGAACGGGACGGTGGGTTGCCACGCGCCTGGCGCCACCTGGAGCGGGCCCACATCCTGAGCCAGGCGTATGCCGGGCCCCACATCCGGGTGCATTGCCTCATGTTTGGTTTCGGGTGGCGGCGCCGGGACGTGCGCGAGCTGCTCGGACAGCTCGCGAGAATCCTGGTGGCCGGGCCCGGCTCGTGGCTCGGCCGGGCACCGCTCGGCAACACGGGGGGCGCCAACGTGGGCATTCTCACCCCCATGCCGATTCCCGAGGACCTGCGAGTCCTTCTCGAAGCGAGCGGGAACCCGCCGCTTCACTCGCGAGAGTGACCCGGTCCGTCATCAGCCCTCCGCTACCGCTGGGACGGTTCCAGGCATCCTCACGGGCAACCGGACGATGAACGTCGCTCCCTGACCCTCCTGGCCCTGCTCCTCCAGTGTTCCGCCATACGCCTGGGTGATGATCTCGTAGCTGAACGAGAGCCCGAGCCCCGTCCCCTGCCCTGGGGGCTTCGTCGTGAAGAACGGTTCGAAGATGCGCTGCCGCACCTGCGCGGGGATGCCCATCCCGTTGTCCTCGACCCGGATCTCGAAGGTCTGGCCCAGATTCCGGGTGCGAACCGTCACCTGGGGTACATGGTTCTTGTCCTGCTTGCGCCGCTCGCCCACGGCATGGAAGGCGTTGTTCAGCAGGTTCATGAGCACGCGACCTATCTCCTGGGGCACCAGCTCGAGCTCCAGGACTCCCGGGTCATAATCCCGGACGACCTGGCAGGCGAAGCCAAGCGTCGACAGGTGCGAGCCCTGGTGGACGAGGTTGACGTACTCCTCCACCACGGCGTTCAGGTTCTTCAGGCTCCGCTCCCCCCGGCCCGTCCGGGAGTGCTCCAACATGGAGCGGACGATGCCATCCGCCCGCCGACCGTGCTCGTAGATCTTCTTCGCACTCATCCGCAGGTCGGCGAGGAGGTCCTCCACCTCGGCGACCGTCAGGCGCGGGTTGAGGCTGGCTTCCTTCGTCAACTCGTCGAGCAGCTCCGACGTGTTCTGGGCGAAGTTGTTGATGAAGTTGAGCGGGTTCTTGATTTCGTGCGCGACGCCGGCCGTCAGCTGGCCGAGCGAGGCCAGCTTCTCCTGCTGGATGAGCTGCGCCTGCGTGGCCTTCAGGTGCTTGAGCGCGGATTGGAGATCGATGTTCTTCTGCTTCAACTCCAGGGTCCGCTCCTCCACCTTGCGTTCCAGCTCGTTGTAGAGCTGGGCGTTCTCGATGGAGATGGCGATCTGCGCGGAGAGCAGGCGCAGGACCTCCTGCCGCTCGGGTGTGAACGCCCCGGGGGTGAGGTTGTTCTCCAGGTAGATGAGCCCCAGGAGCCGCCCCTGACTGAGGATGGGCAGGCAGAGGATGGAGCGGGGCGCGCGCTGGAGGATGTAGGGGTCCGAGGCGAAGCGCGCATCCCGCGTCGCGTCGTCGAGCACGACGGGCTCCTGGGTCCGGGCGGCGAAGCGCAGGATGGCGAGCGGGGCCCGGGGCGCCTCCGAGTCAGGAGCCTGCGTGGAGCGAGACTGGAGCACGGTGACCTCTTCCTGGTCCGCGCGGCCCTCCGCCTCGATGACGAAGTCTCCCTTGCGCTCGAAGAGGAGCCCCCCCCACTCGGCCCCCGCGTTCTCGATGAGGAGGCGGGTGAGCCGCTTGAGCAGCTCCGAGAGCACCACCTCGCTCGCGATCGTCTGGGAGGCCTTGAGCACCGAGGCGAGGTCGAGCGCCTCTTGCGCCTTCTCCTCGGTGGTCGTGCTCTTGGAGGAGAGTCCGAGGCGGGTGGTCCGGGACATGGACCTTGCCTGGGAGAGCAAGCGCGGGCTGGCCGCCTCCATGGCGCGCAGCTTGGTCTTCGCGCCCCAGAGCTCGTAGGAGTAGTGCGCCTGATGCAGATAGTGGTCGGAGATGTCGACCTGCTGGCGCTCCAGGTAGAAGCGGCTGGCGACCTCGCAGGCCAGGGCCTGCTCGTTGACGTAGCCGTTGTCGCGGGCCAGCGAGATGGATTGGTCGTAGAGTTCCCGGGCCTCCGCCGCCCGGCCTCGCAGGCGCAGCAACTCCGCCTCGACGAGCAGGTACTTGTGCTGGAAGTTCATGGGCGCGTACTTCGCCCACTTCTTCATCAGCTTCTGCCCACGAGCCACCCGCCGCAGCGTCGCGGCCCGCTCCTGCTCATTGCCTTCCCGGAAGAGCGCGAGCCGGGCCAGCGAGTCGTAGAAGTAGAAGCGGGGGACGTCCGCCTGGCTGAGCACGCTGTCGAGGTACTGCTCGGCGGCTTCCGCCGCGGCGACGGAGCGTTTGAACTGGCCAAAGGTGTACGCGAGGGCCTGCTTGTTGAGGTACACGTGGGCCAGGGCCATCCGGTCGTTGGCCGCTCGCAGCGCCGGAATCATGGTCTCCTCGTCGCAGGCCTCCCCATGCAGCTCGCAGGGGTCCTCCGTCGGCTCGACGAGGTTGATGACCGCCTGGTGGGTGCTCGCATGTGAGTTGTAGGCGATGTCCTGCCGGTGCCGCTTCATCTCCTGCGCGTACTGGTCGAACTGGACACGGAGGGATTCGAGGTTCTCCCCGCTGGCGTAGGCGTATTTGCACGCGACGTAGGCGTCGTAGCACGCGTACTCGAGCTCCCCGGTATCGAGCCCCACCTGATAGCCCTTGTGCAGGTTCTCGACGCAGACCCTGAGGTGCTCGGCGTAGTGGCGGGTGAAGGCATTGGTCATCAGGTTGCCCTGAGCGCGGATCGGTGCCGAGCTGGGCCGGGAGAGGAGCTCGTTCGCGAGCTGGCCGTATTGATACGCGCCCTGGACGTCGTTGAGCAGGCCGCCCAGCAGCAGGCCGTAGCAGCCGTAGGCGTCGGATGAGAACTCGGTGTTCCCGTAGGTCGCGACGAGCCGCACCTGCTTGAGCGTCATGACTGCGTGGAGCAGCGGCGAGGACACGTACAGGGACGAGTGCGCCGTCGCGATGATGCGGACCGCCACCGCCTTCTCGCGCTCCGTCATCTCCGGCATTCGCGCCAGGTCCTCGATGCGCTTGCGGGCGAGCAGGAGCCGGGTGCGGAGCATCTCGGAGAGCAGGTAGGCCTTGCTGGGATTGGGTGGGCAGTGGATGCCGAGCTGCCGCAGGTAGCGCAGGGCGGTGTCGGCGGCGTCAAGCGGACGCTGCTGCGCGTTGAATGCCCGGATGCGGATTTCATGGACCTTCGCGGCCTCGAGCGGACCGCGGGCCGCGGAGAGGGCGGTGCCGATCCATCGGTCCATCTGGGCGAAGTCGGTGATGGTGTATGCCGTCTCGGCGGCCTCCTCGAGGAGCGCCATCGCCAGCTCGCGACGGCGCGTGAGCCCCTCCGGTCCCATGAGCTCGATTCCGAGCCGCGCATAGCCGTTCGCCGCCTGGAAGGCCGCCGAGTGCTTCGCCTTGCGACAGGCCCTCAGATTCAGCTCCGCCAGCCCGTCGCTTTCCTCCACGCCACGCGCGCGGGCCCTGCCCGCGTTCAGGTGGTTGGTGATGTCGAAGAGGTTCTTCTCCAGCAGCTCGGGGGGGCCCCGCTCCAGCAGGAGCTGGCCCATCTCCCAGTGGAGCGACGCGCGCTCCTCTTCCGCGATGAGGGAGTACGCCGCCTGCTGGATACGGTCGTGGGCGAACTTGTAGGAGACCGAGAGCTCCTGGAACAGCCCTTCCACGTCCACCGCGACGAGCTTGTAGTTGTTGTCCTGGGCGAGGATGAGCCCCTGGGCCAGCGCGGGCCAGAGGTCGGCCGCGGTCTCCCGGGAGGACTTGCGGCAGACGACGGCCAGCGAGTCCAGGTTGAACTGGTTGCCCATGAGGCCCGCGAGCATGAGCGCGCGCTGGGTACGCTCGTCGAGCGCGCGCAGCGTCTGCATCAGGAGCTCCACCACGTTGTCCGTGATGTTGCGAGCGCGAATCCGCGCCAGGTCCCATTGCCAGACGCTCCCGCCCGCCTTCGAGCGGCCTCGCGCCAGGCTGATGAGGTGCTCCGTGTACAGAGACTTCAGGAACTCCCTGAGGAAGAAGGGGTTTCCATCCGTCTTCGACAGGAGCAGCTCCGCGAGCGGCTTCGCCGCCTCCAGCGAGCAGCCGAGCGTGTCCTGGAGCATCTCCTGGATGGTGGGCAGGTCGAGCGGGCGGAGCACCAGCTCATTCACGATGGCCCCGGCGCGGCGCAGCTCCGCCACGGACAGGGCGAGTGGGTGGCCCGGTGTCACCTCGTTATCCCGGTAGGCGCCAATCAGGAAGAGGTGCGTCAGCCCCGGGCTCAGCATGAGCTGTTGCAGGAGCCGCAGCGAGCCGGCGTCCACCCACTGCAGGTCGTCCAGGAAGAGGACGAGGGGATGCTCGCGGCTGGCGCAGGCCCCGATGAAGCGGTTCAGCACCAGGTTGAAGCGGTTCTGCGCCTCGGAGGGGCCCAGCTCGGGGACGGGCGGGACATCCCCGAGGATGAGCTGGAGCTCGGGGAGGACCTCCACGAGCACGCCCGCGTTCGGACCGAGCGACTCCGAGAGCTCCCGCTTCCAGCGCTCGATGCGCTCCGGGCTCTCCGAGAGAATCTGCCGGATGAGCGAGCGGAAGGACTGCACGAGCGACGCATAGGGGATGTCGCGCTGGAGCTGGTCGAACTTGCCCGAGATGAAGTAGCCCCGCTGCCGCGTCAGCGGGTGGTAGCTCTCCTGCACGAGCGCGGACTTGCCGATGCCCGAGTAGCCCGACACCAGGAGCAGCTCCCGGCCTCCCTCGCACACCCGCTCGACGGCCTTCAGCAGGACCGCGCTCTCCTCCTCGCGGCCATAGAGCTTCTGTGGAATCTCGAAGCGCGCGACGAGCCGCCGCTGATCCAGAGGGAACGGCTCGATGCGATGGGCCACGCTCCACTGCCGCGCGCACTCCTCGAGGTCCGCCTTGACGCCCTCCGCGGAGAGGTAGCGGTCCTCGGCGTTCTTGGCCATCAGCTTCAAGACGAGCGCCGACAGCACCCCCGGGATCTCCGGCCGGAGGGTATCGGGCGGCGTCGGAACCCTGGCGAGGTGACAATGGACGAGCTCCATGGCGTCGTCCGCATCGAAGGGGAGCTGCCCCGTCAGCATCTCGTAGAAGGTGACGCCCATCGAGTACAGGTCGGTCCGGTAGTCGATGGCGCGATTCGTCCTCCCCGTCTGCTCGGGCGAGATATACGCGAGCGTTCCCTCCAGTACCTCGGGGCTGCGGAGAGCGGGGACCTCTCGCGAGAGCACGGCGGAGATGCCGAAGTCGATGAGCTTCGCCTCGAGCGTGGCCGGGTTCACCACCACGTTCGAGGGATTGACATCCTTGTGCATGATGTTGAGCGCATGCACCTGACTGAGCGCCTCGGCCATCTGACTGGCGAGGGCGAGGAACTCCGCGATGGACAGGCGGCGCGTCTTCAGCAGTCGGTCCATGGACTCGCCACCGAAGTCCTCCAGGACGACGAGCCACCGGTTCTCGTAGCTCTCCAACGAGAGGGCCCGGATGACGTTGGGGACCGCCATGCTCCGCAGCAGCTCGTACTCGCGTTTGAACCAGGCGAGCCGGCTGGCGGGCGGATAGGGCTCGGCGAGAACCTTGAGGATGACTCGCGCACCCGTCACCACATGCTGCGCCCGGTAGACGAAGGAGTTGCGGCTGCGGAACAGCTCGCGATCCACTGCGTAGTCGAGGATTCTCGTCAACATTCCTTGCCCCCCGGGAGGCTTAGCTGGGCTGTGGCTGGATGACCGGCGGCTTGTCCTCGAGGGGCTTGGGAACTCCGAAGAGCCGGCAGAGGAGGACCCGGGCGCTCTTCGCCATGTCGGACGCACCGCGCATGTAGTTGAGGGAGTTGTAGTCGTCCACGGATTCCGCCGGCAGCAACCCGAGCGAAGGCGGGTGGTGTCTCACCGAGAAGCGCGTCCGCACGCCGTCCTCGAACGGGAGGACCTCCTCGAGCGTCACGGTGCCCAGGTCCATATGAGGATGGGTCGCCTCGTCCCAGGCGACATTGCTGTTGAGGATCTCCGGGCTCTCCCCGGACCGCGGCGTATGGACCTGGATTTGCAAATGATAGGTGACGGGGCCGCGCGAGAGCCGCTCGACGAGCTCCTCCTTGAGGTAGTTCGGACTGCGACTCGGATCCGTCAAATCCTCGTTCCACCGGGTAACGAAGCGCGTCGGGACCTGCGAGTGGTAGTAGAGCTGCGTGAAGGAGTTCGGATCCTTACGACATCCATCCGCGGAGGCCAGCAGGCCGCGCGGGTACTTGTCGTAATACGTCCAGGAGTCGAGCCCCTTCACCCGGGGGTTCTTCTTCGTCACGAACTCCATGAAGCTCCTCGCCGACCAGAACAGCGACATGGTGCCGGTATTCATCTCGAGGTCCAAGGGGCTCTCATACTCGCTGTCCGCGAACTTCAGCGACGCGGCACGAACCAGGATGACGGTGTCGTTCGGATAGGACACCGAGGCGTGCCGCAGCCGGCACGCGAACTCGCGTCCGGGCTCGAAGAAGTCGTGTGCGGGGAAGGTGGGATTCTCCGTCACCCGGAGCCGCCCTCGCACGGCCATACCGTTGTCGTGGGACATCCGCTGGCGTCTCAGGGAGTACCAGGCGAAAACGAACGACCCCCACCCGTACGCGCCATACTGGAGCTGCAACCGATCGAAGGAGGTGACATGTCAATGGGGTCCACTGTACCGGACGTTCACCGGATGACTCACGACGAGAAGGAAGCTGGAAGGCAGGTCGCAAGCCAGGCAGGCGGGGCGGCATCAGCACGCCGGGCAGGCACCGCCGGTGGAGACGCTCGCGCGCCTCATGGGCTGCTCGCCTCCGTCCGACCGTGCGGCGTGGACACGGGAGGCTTCGCACCGGGAGGACGTGGGAGCTCGAAGAGCGAGACGAGCCGCGCGCCCCGTGCCAGCAACTCCTCGCGCCTGGCCCGCCAGATTCGGGCGCACCGGTAGAAGGGTACCCCGGGATAGAGGTGGTGCACGAGATGGTAGTTCTGACATAGCAGCAACACCGTGGCCAAACGCCCCTCGATGATGAACGAGGCCCGGTAGGGACTCTCGGAGGTGGCGCGGCAGTGGGGCCGCTGGTGGGGCACGTAGTCGAAGCTGTACGTGAGGAGGAACAGCGCGATGCGCGCCGGGAGCAGCCAGTGGACGAGGAAGTCGATGGCGTGGCCCGTGAGCAGGAACCCGGCGATGGCGGCCACGAGGACCAGGGCGGACAGCCAGGACTCCAGATTGTCGCGCCGAGAGATGCCGTCTCGAGGCTCGTACTCGAAGAAGTAGTGCAGGTCCGCCGTCGCCCAACGAAGGGGGAGCTGCCACCAGGGACCCTCACCGCTGTAGCGATCCGGGTCGCGGAGCGGGTCTCCCGCGAAGCGGTGATGGCGCCGGTGGACGTTCTGGAAGCCGACGAAGCGCACCAGAAGGATGCTGGCACTCGCGTGGCCGAGCAGCGAGTTGAGCCAACGCAGGCGCGAGACGGCGTGGTGCGAGGCGTCGTGCATGACGGTGAACGCGGCGAAGGCGCCCGCCGTCGAAAGCGCCACGGCAGCGGGCGTGGAGAGCCCTCCGCACAGACCCGCCGCCATACCGCCGCTCCATGCCGCCAGCAGACCGGTGAAGAGCAAGACGGTCCCCCAGGCGACGCGGGGCGCCTTGAGGAGCACGGAGTGGTTGACGTCGTCATTCAGGCGGTGCATCGGACCGAGCTCCCCCTCACCCGACTGACGGATTGCGGCAAGTGACGTACACCCTGCTGGCTCCTACCGAGCGACGCTGCTTCCACTACAGGGCTCCGAGGCAGCGGGCGCCCACCGGGTGAGGCATGCGGGCAGGTCTGCGTAGAACCCTACGCGACTCCACAGACGGTGATGTGGCCTGATTCACGAATCTCCTGTGAATGGCCGCACAGCGCCCACGCCGCGGCGGAGGCAGAGTCTTCATCAACCGGGACCGAGACCGCCCGCGAGGGAGCCTCATGCGTACACCATTCCTCCGGTCGACTCTCGCCTCGAGGCGCTGGCTTGCAGCCTGTCCTCCTGGTTGGGCGTGGTCTGGGGAGTCGTTGAACATCCACTCGGAGCGTCATTTCAGACATGTCATCCCATCTCAAACGCCTTCAGCTGTGGTGCTACTCGTATGTTTATGCGTGGTTCGTGGTCGGGTGGTACTCCGCGAGACGCCAGCGGATGTCCCATGACAACGGTATCGCCGCGAGGGGGCGGATTCGCATCACGGAGAACCCCACCTTCCCCGCCCACGACTTCTTCGAGCCCGGACGTGAGTTCGCCTGCCGGCTGCGGCATGCGTCGGTGTCCTATCCGGATGATACCGTCATCCAGGTTCGTGCCGCGTCGCTGAAGTTCGCGGACAGTGATTACGAAAGCCCGCTGGACCTCGAGATGAATACCGGCACCATCTCGCTGTTCTGGTCGGCGCGGAACTTCATCGAGTTCGTGACGAAGAAGAACCCCCGGGTGAACGGGCTTGATTACGTGGAGTACTACAAAGACAATCCACGCGGCCTGCTGGCCTCCGCGGAAGGAGTCCGGAAGGACCCGAGTACCTTCACTCAGCTCTACTACCACTCGCAGGTCCCGCTGCGCTTCGTGGGCAAGGACGGGGTGCTGCGGTATGCCAAATACCGTCTCATCCCCGAGAATCGCGGGCCCGAGACGGGGCTCATGCCTCCGAACGCGACCCAGACCTTGTGGGACGAGGATTTGACGGATCCGAGTCGCAGTCCGAACTACCTCAAGGAGGAGCTCGCCGACCGGCTCTCGCGCGGCCCCGTCACCTATCACCTCCAAATCCAGCTCCATACGCCGCGGCCCGGGGAGAGCGCGGAGATCCTCAACAGCAATGTCGCCTGGGATGAGGCAACCCATCCCCACATGGACCTGGGCACCGTGACGCTCGAGGAGGTCCTCCCGTTCGAGGACAGCGTGCGGATGCGCTTCTCGATGAGCCACCACCCGCCTTCGCTCGGGTTGCTGCCGGCGGAGTCCGTGGACGACTACAACTCCCTCAACTACATGCGCCGTGCCTCCAATGTGGCGAAGCGTTTCCGGCTCCTCTTCTGCCAGCTCCTCGGAGAGCGCAAGCCCCTACCAAGTGAGAGGCCAGTCGTCGCCCAGCCACAACGAGGCTGATCACCGCTCCCGAGGGGCAGCTACTCCTCGGGAGACGCCCTATACAACCGGGCCTTCGCTCTACGCCGGTACTCGTCGAGACAGCCCGGGTACCGGTCCTGCCGGGCAGGCTCCTCGCGGCCCAGGCAGTGGACCATGTCCATACAATTCTCGTAGCCGGTCTGGGCTCCTGGCTCCTGCGCGCCCAGGAGGTTCATCCGTTCTTTCGGGCTGAGGCAGTAGCGCGTCGAGAGCCAGAGCGCACGACGAACCGCTTCCGGATGGATGGTCCACACGCGTGAAAGAGAGTCATCCGAAGCGGTGATGACCCGGGCGCCGTCCGGGCTGAACGCGACGGAGCGCACCGGCCCGCGGTGACCGCCGAGCACCGCCACGAGCGTGCCATCGGACGCCCAGAGCCGCGCCGCCTCGTTCTCCGAGCCCGTCACCAGGTACTCGCCGTCCGCGCTGAACGCCGCCGAGAGCATCCTGACTCCATGAGGGTCGATGCGGGCGACGCGGGTACCATCGGCCTTCCACACCCATGCGCTCCCCTCGTCCGAGGCCGTGATGATGCGTTGGCAATCCGGGCTGAGCGTGGCCAGGGTGACCGCTCTCGAATGACCAGGAAGTCGGGTGACAAGGGAGCCGTCAGCCGTCCAGACCCCCACGGTGCTCTCATCCAGGGACGTGACGATGCGCAGTCCTTCGGGGCAGAACATGGCGGACAGGACCTCGCCACGGCCCTGGAACGAAGCGATGCGGCTCTTGCTGTCGAGCCTCCAGACCTGAACGCTGTCACGTCCCCCGGGTCTGGAACCCGAAACCGTGACCACCCGGGTCCCCTCTGCACTGAACGCGGCGGACGTGACCAGTTGCTCACCATGCGGGAGCTCCGCGATGAGGGCGCCGTCCTCTCCCCATACCCGTGCCTTGCTGTCACCCGAGGTGGTGACCCTGTACCTGCTTCCCTGAAACACCATCCCGCGCCCACCGTCCCTCCTTCTCTCGGTAACGAGAGAGGCATCCGACGTCCACAGCCGTGCGCTCCCATCACCCGCGACGGTGACGATGCGCGTCCCATCCGGGCTGAACCCGGCGGAGCTGGCGCCGTCCGGGTGGCCCTTGAGCTCGGCGAGCAGGGCGCCGTCCGCCGCCCACACGCGCGCGCTCCCATCGGCCGAGGTGGTGACCACGTGGCTGCCATCGGGGCTGAACGACGCGGAGTGGATCGCCCCGAGATGACCGCTGAGCATGGCCACCAGGGTACCGGTCCCGGAACCCGTCAGTCCCCAGAGCGTCGCGGTTCCATCCGCCAGGGCGGTGATGACGCGCTCGCCGTCGGCGCTCATCGCAACGGCGGTAATCCCTTCCCTGTTTCCCGGGAGCGCGGTGACGAGGGAGCCATCGGCCGTCCATACCCGCGCGGCGCGGTCGCTCGAGGTCGTGAGGATGTGCGTACCGTCCGCATTGAACGTGGCCGAGAGGAACCGCCAGTCGTGCTGGCGCTCGAGCGTCCTGAGGAGGGTGCCGTCCGCCTTCCGCACTCGCGCCGTTCCGTCCTGGACCGTGACGATACGCGCTCCATCGGGGCTCGCGCCGGCCGGAGCGATTCCCCCTCCGTGCTCCTCGAGTGGGGTGCCAGCGGGGGTTCCGTCTGGATTCCACTCCCGCACGGTCCCATCGCGCGCGTGGGCGATGATTCGTTTCCCATCGGCACTGAACGAGGCGGAACGAACCGGCTCCGAACGGTCCGTCAACTCGACCGGGGTCCGGCAACGGAACACCGGGGAAGACGCGAAGTGCGGCGCGGCCCCGACCCAGCCGCGAAGCAGCAACTCCCTGGAGTCCTCTTCCTCGACCTCTCGCAGGAGCGAGATCGCGATCTCCGGCTCGTGAGCCACTCGCAGGGCGACGGAGAGCCGGCCGGCATCACGGGCCCGTTGTGCCTGCACCCTGGCATGCCTCGACTCCATCATGCCCCACCCCCCGAGCAGCGAGAGCACCACCGCCACCGCCAGGAGCCCCCCCAGGGCCGATTGCTTGAGCCGCCGCTTCCTCCGGACATCCGCCCGGCTCTCCTCGAGCAGCCTCTTCGTGTCGTCGTCTGGCTCCTCCGAGAAGACCCGTGCGACGTCTTCCGCCAGGCCGAGCTGCCGCTCATTGAGCAGCGCGCCATGCTTCTTCCACTCCTCGACCCTGCTCGTGAGCTCCTGACGTGCCAGGAGCCTTCCACGTTCCTCCTCCACCCACCCACGCAGCCTCCGCCAATTGCGGATGAGTGCTTCATGGGCAACCTCCACGGTCGTCGTCCTTCCATCGCCCGTGCGCACCAACAGCCGCTCATCGACGAACCGGCCAAGAATCCGCTCGAAACGAGCCCCCTCTTGCGGCTCTCGCGGCCGGACCTCCGCCAGGAGCGCCCGCCGCCGTGTATCCATCGTCGTATCGGAGTGGACGTTCACCAGCCGGAGAAAGAGGCGGCGTGCCATCATCCGCCCTGCTTCATCGAGCTCGGCCATCCGCGCGTCGGCACGGAGGCCGAGCGCACCGCAGACGCCCCCGACCGCGTCGTAGGCCGCCTGGGTGAGCTTCCGCCCCTCGCGCCGCTGCCAGAGCATGTCCAGCGTGTCCTGGAGCAGGGGAAGCGCGCCCGGCTCGCCCTCGACGTCCTTCAGCATCCGGCGCGCGAGGCCCGCTTCCAGCGAGAGCCCCACCAGCCCGGCGGGCTCGCGGATCGCCTCCTCGAGCTGCGCCGGTGTCATCTGCGCCACGAAGACCCGGTGCGCCTCATCATACGAAACCTTGTCGAGCCGCAGCCCCTTGTCATCGAGCGTGAACTCGCCGCAGCGTCCGATGAAGTCCACGCGCAGGGTGACGAGCACCGACACTCCGGAATCGCCCTGGCCCGCCAACGCCCAGAGCCAGCGGACGAACGTGTCGCGCTCCTCCGCCGACTCCGTCTGGGTGAAGAGCTCCTCGAGCTGGTCCACCACGAGCAGCAGGGGCCGGCTCGCGTCCGTGCGCGTCGCCAGGGCGGCCTCCAGCGCGGCCAGCGGCTCCGCGCCGGGGCGCATCCGAGCGAATACCCACGTGGACCCGGGAGCCTGGAGCATGCGAGGTACCGCGCCCGCGAGCACCACCGAGGACTTGCCCGTGCCCGACGAACCGGCCACCACGAGGAAGCGTGGCGCTCCGGCTCTGGCGAGTGCGCCCAGGTCGTTGATGATCTCGTTGATTTCGGCGTCGCGGCCGAAGAAGAAGCGGCTGTGCTCGGGCTGGAACGCGAGCAGTCCGCGGTAGGGGCGCAGCACGAGGGGGCGGTTGTCATGGCCATCGGCTTCGCGCGCGTAGAGCTGCAGACTCGCCCAATCCAGCCGGCCGGTGTCCCGCGCGAGCTGCCTGCGCGCGGCCAGAAAGGCGCTCTCCACGGAAGAAGGGCCGCCGAACAGCTCGCGGTAGAAGGTTTCCGAAAAGCGATTGGAGCCGGGAATGGACAAGGGGAAACGCGAGGCGATGACCGCGCCAATCCCAATCTGGTGGAGCGCCTGGGCCACACTCCCGAGCTGGTTGCCCAGAACGCCGATGTCGCCGCCGTTGCACGCGGCGATGACCACCAGCCGTACCATGCCCGCGTAGGGCGTGAGGAGCTGGCGAAGGCGGCCGGCGTCGACGACGGTGGACTCTCCCGCGGATTCGCCGTCCAGCAGCAGGCCACACGTCTGCCCCGCCGCCCCGCCATGACCCAGCAGGTGAAGCACGGAGATGGGCGTGCCCCCGGGAGCCCTGGCCGCCTCCAGGGTGTCTTCCAGCCGTCCGTAGCTGGCGTGCCCGAGGACGTCACGCCGGGTGTCGAAGGGGTAATGGCCCGCCCTCGCGCCCTCCTCGATGGCGCGCAGGTGCTCGGCGCGAGGCACGGGGCCTCCGGCGGACGACCACGCGAAGAGGACGCGCCCTCCCTCGGGACGTGGCGAGGGCGACTCGGCGGCCGTCACCGTCTCCGGCCACTCGTAGCGCACCAGCACGGAAGGCAGCTCGCCCAGATGCTGCCCGCTGGAGTCCAGGCAGAGCAGCTCCCAGGGCAGTGCGTACAGCTCCGCGGCGGCCGAGCGAAGGGTCACCACCACTGGCCGCCCACCCGACACCGCCTCGAGGAGCCGCGCCTCCTGCCTCGCCCAACCTTCCGAACCGAGGAAGTCGCGCAGCGTCCTGCCCACGCGCTGGGTGACCGCGGGGTCACAGTCCGGCTGGTGAAGCGCCGCCAGATCGCCGAGCAGCGCCTGGCTCCACGTCAGCTCGACACTCTCGGCGCCTCCGCCCGTACCGCGCAGGACATACTCCTGCCTCCCCGTGCGGAAGGCGAAGGAGTCACCCGCGTCCTCCGTACGCACGAACTCGAGCAGCAACTCATGGGCGAACTTCGTCATGGGGTCTTCCGCTGCCCGCGCCGGTACCTGGGAGGGCGCCGTCAGATGTTGATGCTCTGGGGAACCCGGCTCGGCAGGAGGAAGGGATAGGGGCCGTAGCGGGTGTGGTTTCGCTCGGTGATGAGCGCCTCGATGTCGTCGAGCTTCTTCTGGAAGCGCGTGAGCGGCTCGCGCACCCGCTTGTCCTGGAAGCAGTCCTTCTCGTAGCGACCCAGCCGGGTGTAGATGACGCCGCCCAGCAGGTTCATGAACTCCATCTGGAGCACGGCCATCTCGAGCGGCGGGAAGTAGTCGAGGTAGTCATTGTTGTTGGCATCCTCCTCGGAGAGGGGGGCCGCGCGGTAGGAGGCGGGGGGCGTGGCCGGCGCGTACGTCAGCAACTCCGACTGCGGGGCATTGACGGCGGCGTGCTGCGCGCTGGCGGTGAAGACAATCATCGTGAGCGCCCGGCACAGGTAGTCGAGGCTCTGGATGCGCCCGTCCCCCGCGTCACCGAAGCCGGGGATGCGCCCGCCCTCCTGCGAGACGATCTCCGCCGCCCACGCCTGGAGCGCCGCGTCCGCCCGCACCTGCTCGTCGGAGCCGTAGTAGAGCTTGACGTAGGTGGTCACCCACTCCTCGATGGCGCGCCAGAGCTCCAGGGCGTCGTCGCGGTACGGGTAGTCGAGCGTGGGGCTGGTGACGCCGCGCGCCTCGAGGTCGGTGGGCAGGAAGAGCGCGTTGAAGGGCCTGGCCAGCAGCCCCTCCGCGGAGAGCTTCCGGCTCGCCCAGATGGTGCCCCCGAGCGACTTGTCCACCTCATGGCCAGGCGCCACCAGCGTGGCCTGGGCCTTGTCGTTGATGCTGAGCGTGCCCTCGAAGTGCGGCCGCAGCAGCGTGCTCACCGGGTGCGTGTCCGGAATGCACCGGCGCGTGGCCATGACGATGGGGCCCACCAGCAGGTGCGTGCGCGCCAGGTGGGAGATGGTCTCGTGGTGGTTGAAGTCGGCGACGGTGACCACGAGCTTCGCCCGCTTCCAGGCCTCGCCGTCGGCCGGCGTGAAGACCGGGTGGTTGCGCGGGTCCTGTCCGCACTGGATGGCCACCGGTTGCAGCCGGCGCGGCCCCGCGCCCTCCCGAGGCAGCGCGAACAGGGCGAGCGGGGCGAAGCAGTACTTGGGACCCGCGGGGAAGTTGCCATTCTTCACGCCCGCCAGGGCCTTGTAGTCACACAGGAAGAGCCGGCCCTCGGCCCCCGCCTGGGCCAGCGAGTCCCGCGTGTCGGCCATGGCGACGTGGAACTGCTCGTCGGTGACCGGGAAGTTCGCTCCCGGCGCCGTCACCCGCTGGAGCACCAGCGGATTGAAGCCCGCCACGCGCAGGTAGGCGAAGACCTCGTCGGAATCGAAACGGTCGGCGAACCACGGCCGCTTGAACGTGGCGAACAGGCGCGCGAAGTCGTCGAGGGACTTGGGACGCCCGCTCTTCTGCGCGTTCGTCCGCTTGAGCACGAACGCGAGGATACCGAGCGGATCCGTGATGCCCTTCTTGAGGAGCTCCTGGCCGATGACCGCCAGCGTCTTGACGAGGGCGAGCCCCCCCGGGCTGGAGTCATCGCCGCCGAAGGACAGCGGTTCCTCCGCCCCGTTGGGGAGCGCCGCCGAGAGCTGCTCCGGGGACATCTGCTCGAGGTTGTCCGGAGCCACTTCGACCGCCTCGTGCGGCCTCACCTTGTCGAGCTGGAGGTCGTCGAGGCTCACGGTGCCGTGGCCCAGATCGCTGAGGTCCAGCCGGGCGGTGTCATCATCGGAGAAGGAGAGCGCGTCATCCCAATGCATGCGATTGCGCACGGAGTCGAGGCTGAGATGGACGCACTGCATGAGCCACTTGAAGCTCGGCTTCTCCTCCTTCGGCGGGGTGTCGATCATCGCGAGGGGCGCGAGCTTCTTGTAGTTGTATTGGTACAACAGCTTCGGGTCCGCGGGAGCCGAGGAGGCGCCAAAGAGGAACGAATGGGGACTGTCATGCGCCTCGGTGGAGGCAGGGGGCGTGTTCTGGACGGGATCGGACATGGGATGACCTTTGGGATGAGAGGTGGATGAGAAAGGACAAGGCTCAGGAGGATGTTTCGCGGAGCTGCTCCAACGCGGCCCGCCCGGCTTCCGTGTAGACCTGCTCCCAGTTGCGCAGCTCCTTGAGGGAGACGCCCGCCCGCTTCGCGATGTCCCTGGGGCTCTCCGCACCAGCGAGAAGCGCGCGCACGGCCTCGGCCATCACGTCCGTGCTGGGAAGAGATTCCGAGGCGGTCACCTGCATGCCGAGCACCATCGCGGCGAGGGCCTGGGCCGATGCGGCCTTCACCTCCGCCCGCGGTTGCGCGGAGGGAACCGGTAGTTGCACCGCGGGGTCCCCAAGCAGGACGTAGCCGGCCAGGTCCTGGCGCAGCATCCACAGGTGCGCTCTCTGAGCGAGGTCCACCGGGTTGGGACGTCCCCCGCGCTGAGCCTCCTCCTGCTGCTCGTAGAGCGTGGTGAGCTCGTTGTTCGCGTCCCGGAAGAAGCGCCACAGCGCGTCCAGGCCCACGCCGGCGCGGCGCCCGGCCACCATCGAATGCAGCAGGCCCTGGAAACGGGAGGGACGGCTCCTGGCCACCGAGCCCTGCTCCTGGAAGCTGTACGACCAGGCCAGGTCCATGTGGCCGATGACCGCCAATGGCCCCTGGGGGTTGGCGAGCACCGCCTTGGGCAGTGCGGCGACGAAGGGCCGCTCGCCCTCGCGGGGCAGCGACGCGAGCAACCCCTCCAGCCGACCCGAGAACTGGCCGGCGTCACGCAGCTGGGACAGCCACGTGTGGAAGGCGCTCCGCGAGGGCGTCCCCGCCCCGAAACAGGCCAGGTAGAACCAGAGGCCTCCCGGGAGGAAGGGCCGGCTCCCCAGCACCGCGGCGTCCAGTTGCTCCCCGCGGCCCAGGCTCATCGAGCCCTGCAGCGCGTGTTGCTCCTCCACCGAACGCCAGCCCTGGCGCGGCGCACCCAGCCCATGGCTCAAGGAGAACAGCACGCTCGGCTTCGGCGCGGCCGCCTGCTCCAGCAGCCCGTGCACGGACATGTCATCCCGGTCCCCGACCTCCAGGATGTCCCGTGCCAGGAACTCCCCCCTCGACTGGCGCTCCCGGCAGCTCTGGAGGCTGGGCGAGATGAGCGCCTGGTAGCCGAGGCTCGTCGCCCGGGTCCCATCATGCGCCGTGTAGAAGAGGGCGCGCGCCTGGGCGGGCGAGGGGCTCCTCCGCCAGCGCAGCACCTTCTCCACATAGGCCGCGTAGTCCGCGTCCCGTGAGAACGCGAGCCGCCCGACGAAGCCGTCACTGCCCAGCACCTGCTGCAGCTCGAGCGAGAGCTGATCCAGGTCGCCGAGCATGAGCAGGTAGCGGGGCTGCTCCACCTCCGGTACCGCTTCGTCGTGGAGTACGTGCTTCTTCCAGTGGACCGCCGCGGGCGCGTCCAACCCGGGCGGCGCCCGGTAGAGGCGCACGGACGCCCCCTGCTCCTCCTGACGCAGCTTGCGCAGGGGCTCGATGAGCGTCAGGAGCCGGTCCCCGGCCGGTCCCTCCGGAGCCACCACCCCCCAGCGTTGCCTGGACAGGTCGTTGGGGTCACCGCCCGAGTCCCAGAGATGCGTCGGCATCTGGCTGGCCGCGGGCCGGGCCTGATTCAGTGTCGAGTCGAGCGGGAGCCCCTCGGCCAGGGTGGGGCGGCGGTCGTCCGCGTGCGTCAGCAGCAGCTCGAGGTCCATGGCTGTCTCCTCGGGTGAGCGGGATTACTCCGGGATGCCGAGGGCGGCGCGGCCCGCCTTGCAATAGATGTCGGCGAGGCGCTCGAGCTCGCGGCGCTCGATGCCGTACTCCGTGGAGAGTTCCTTCATGCTCCGCTCTCCGGAGAGGATGTAGCCAATGGCTTCCTCGAGCTTCTCCACCGCGAGGGGCAACTTCGCGGGAGCCTTCACCACCTCATGCGGCACGGGGAGCGCCGGAGGCGTGGCCAACTTCGCGCGCCTTTCCTCGACGGGGAGGCGTACGGCCGGGTCCCCGAGCATCACGTAGCCGGCGATGTCCTGCCGCATCATCCACAGATACCCACGCCGGATGAGCTCGTCATTGGACGCGGTGGCTCCCGTGCGGACATCGTCATCGTGGATGCTGGAGAGCTCGGTATCGGTGAGTGCGAGGTAGCGATACAGCTCGCGGAACCCAATGCCGACACGGTTCGAGCGCAACATCGACTTCAGCGGCTCGATGAAGCGGCCCGGGCGCTTCTTCGCGGGTGAGTCGTCCTCGCGGAAGCTGAAGGTCCAGGCGAGGTCGACATGGCCGATGAAAGCCAGCGGGCCGTTCGGGTTCGCGAGCACCTTCTGCGGTGTGGCGGCGACGAAGGGCCTGCCCGTCCCCGCGAGCGTCTTCATCACGTCTGGCAGGCGGGAGTAGCGCCCGGCCTCGACGAGATGCCTGAGCCAGTGGGAGTACGCACTGATGTCCGGCGTCCCCGCGCCGAAGCACGCGAACATGAACCAGATGCCATTGGGCATGAACGTGCGTGAGGTCAGGTCGGACGCGGACAGCTGTCCTTCACGGCCGAAGCTCATCGCCCCCTGGCCCGCCAGCCTGTCCGCATCCGTCTTCCAGCCACCCCTGGGCGCGCCGATGCCATGGCTCATGCTGAACAAGACGCCCGGCTCGGTGAGCGAGGAGTTCTCCAGGAAGCGATCCAGCCCCGGTTCCTGTTCCTCGCCGTGCACATGGAGGCCGCTGGCGGGGAAGCGCCCCTGGCTCAAGCCCTCCCGGATGAGCTCGAGACCTGGGTTGATGAGCGCATTGAAGCCCGCGTTGAGCGCGGGGGTTCCGTCATGCGCCGTGTGGAAGAGCATCCGGCCCAGGCCCTGACGTGGCAGCCGCTCGGCGCGCAGGACCTTCTCGACATAGGCCAGGTAGCCCTGCTCGTCGGAGAAGTGGAGCCGGCCGACGTAGCCGTCCGAGGCCTGTATCTGCTGGATGGCGAGAGGCACCTGGTCGAAGTCGCCCAGGATGAGCTGGTAGCGCGGCACATCCGCGCTCAGGTGCTCCCCCGAGTCGAAGTGCCGTTTGCGCCACAGCGCGGCCTCGGCCATGGTCATCGGCCCTTTCGGAACACGGTACTCCTTGACGGGGTGGCCCCCCTGCTGCGCGCGCCGGAACTCGATCAGCGGCCGGATGAGGTCGCGCAGGCGGTCACCTTCCGGGCCCTCGGGGAGGATGAGGCCCCAGCGCTGAGCCTCGAGGTCATTCGGGTCTCCGCCCTCGTCCCAGAAATCGAGCGGTTCAGGGACGTCGTCCTTCATCGTGGAGCGCTCCTGGGGAGTCGTGCCCGCCGGCAGGCCCTCGCTCAGAACCGGCGTATTCGTGTCGGCATGAACCAACAACAGTTCAAGAGTATCGGTCTGCTGAGGCATGGCGCTCTTTCTTGACGATGGCGGGCAAGGAGGGCGGGTTCGGGCTCCAGGAGCGCGGAGGGCGTGGCCGTCCTTGACATCACCCAGCCTGCCACTTTCCCGATGGGAACACTGTGCGCCGCCTCACAACGCCATGGTGATACAAATCACGGCTGCTTCCAAAACGGCGCGGACGGAGCCGCGTTACACGCCCACCAGCCAGCCGTCAGGGCATGCGCTCGCGATCTCCCTGGGAGATGAATACATGGAGTTCCACGTATCTCTCGGGAGTTCCCGGAGCGAGCCGAGCGACAGGCCCGCGTCCCGCGCCCAGTGATGGGCCCCACTCCTATCGAGAGAGCCCGCTCACAGCAGGTAGGCGACGACACGCGCACTGTCCTCCCTCATGAAGCGCCGCTTCATCATCTCCCCCGTCTGGGGGGAACAATCATACGAGGCCTCCCTTGACTGGCTAGCTCGGCGCGGCGCGCAGACAACCGAGAATGGCTCGTAGGATTCCAAGGCCACATTGCGAAAGGCATTGGCATGCGTACGGTCGTTTTGAGTGACCTGCACCTGGGTAATGGACAAGGCTTCGACATCTTCGCGGGGACCGAGGCACTCCCCGCGTTCCTCGACTCGCAGCTCGCGCCCACCCGGGTGATGCTGAATGGAGATGCGGTCGACTTCCTGATGAACGAGGACCCCCCTCGTGCTCGAAACGGAGCGGGCGGTGCGGCAGGCGCGGGCGCTGACCGCCTGGCCCTCCACCGCGAACGTGTTCGCCGCACTCGGGCGCATCCTGTCCCGGGGCGGAGAGGTCATCATCCGCCTGGGCAATCATGACATCGAACTGGCGCTGGCCGAAGTCCAGGAGGTGTTCCGCGAGGCACTTCGCCAGGGCGGCGTGAGGAACGGGGAAAGGCCCGTGACGCCCCGCGTCTGACACTCGAAGCGCGAGCGGAACGATGGATTGCCTCCGGGGAGCCGCTCTCGCTTAACGTGCGCGCCCCCTTCAACTCTCGGAGGTTCGAACCATGTCGATTTCATCGTGCTCACCCCGGGCGCTGTTGCTCCTGGGCATCCTCTCCGCGGGCTGCGCCACGAGCGGCAAGACGTCGTCCGGCACGCAGGCGACACAGCAGGACGTCCAGGAGGAGCGTGGAGCGGCGGCCATGCACGAGCGCTTCCCCGCGCTGGAGAAGCGCCCCTCGGGGCTGGAGGTGGTCGCCCGCCTCGAGCAGACGCCGGGCAATATCGCCATCACCCCCGAGGGCCGCGTCTTCCTCAGCCAGCACCCCTTCGGCGCGCCGAAGCACGCGGTGGTGGAGTTGCTGCCGGGTGGCACCACGCGCCCCTATCCCACCGAGCAGTGGGCCAGCGCTCCTGGCGCGGACGGCACGGGGCTCCAGACGGTTATTGGCGTCGAGTCGGACAAGAACGGGGTGCTGTGGATCCTCGACAACGGCAAGGGCGGTGGCGAGGGCGCGAAGCTGGTGGGCTGGGACACGCGCGGCGAGAAGCTCGTGAAGACGATTCCGCTGCCCCAGCCCGTGGCGGCCCCCAACTCGTTCCTGCAGGACCTGGTGGTGGACGCGGACCGGGGCGTGGCGGTGCTCTCGGACATGGGCCGGGGTGACCTGGTCGGCGAGAGCATGCCCGCGCTGGTGGTGGTGGACCTGCGGACGGGCCAGGGCCGGCGCGTGCTCCAGGGCCACCCGAGCCTCCAGCCCGAGGATGTCTCGCTCTCGGTCGAGGGCCGGAAGATCACCGTGCCCGGCAAGCAGGGCGGCGCGGTGGAGCCGCGGCTGGGGCTCAATCCCATCGCGCTCGACCCCCAGAGCGAGTGGCTCTACTTCGGCTCCATGAGCGGCCAGACGGTGTGGCGCGTGCCGATGAAGGA
This sequence comes from Archangium violaceum, assembly GCF_016859125.1. Lineage (NCBI taxonomy): Bacteria > Pseudomonadati > Myxococcota > Myxococcia > Myxococcales > Archangiaceae > Archangium > Archangium violaceum. Next base: position 2,634,761 of record NZ_CP069338.1, read on the forward strand.
CGTCATCGACCCGAACCAGTCCCCGGAGGAGCTGGGCAAGAAGGTGGAGCGGTACGGGAAGAAGGCGGTGAGTGATGGCATGAGCGTCGACTCGGCGGGGAACCTGTACATCACCGACCTGGGCGCCATGGCCATCGGCGTGACGAAGCCGGACGGGAGCTATGAGCCGTACGTGCGGGATGAGCTGCTGCAGTGGCCGGACGGACTGAGCTACGGGCCGGACGGGTACTTCTACGTCACGGTGAACCAGCTGCACCGGCACGCGGTGCTCAATCTGGGCAAGGCAGGCACCCAGCCGCCGTTCCTCGTGGTGCGCTTCAAGCCGTTGGCCCCGAGCGCCGTGGGCCGCTGAGCCACGCTCCGCTGGCGGTACCGTTCACCCGCCAGCATCCCACGCGCGAAGCTCCCCCCCGGGCCGTCGATGAGCGGACAGCCCGGAGACTTTCGGCACACATGCGTGCGCCGTGTCCCCGGGGCCTGGGTTGTGATGCCGGGCCCTGGGAGGGACACCATGGGCATGACGAGACGCGAGCTCCTCCACTATTCGGCGCGACGGCGGCCACGGGACTGATCGGGCCCGGGTGCATCGGATGGACGCGCGAGGAGGCCATCCCGGTCGACTCCTGGCACAAGAGCGTGTGCCGCTTCTGCGGCTCGGGCTGCGAGACGCGGGTGGGCCTGCGCTACGGGAAGGTGGTGAAGGTCGAGGGCCTGCAGGAAGGGTGGAACCGGGGTCGGCTGTGCATCAAGGGCCTGCTCAACCGGGAGATTCTCTACGTCTCGGACCGGGCGCACTACCCCATGGTGCGCAAGAACGGACAGCTCGTGCGCGTCTCCTGGGACGAGGCGCTCGACGCGGCGGCCGCTGGCTTCCGTGAGGCCATCGCCCAGGGCGGGCCGGACGCGGTGGCCTTCTACGGCTCGGGACAGCTCTTCACCCAGGAGAGCTACACCGCCAACAAAGTTGTTCAAGGGCGGCATCGGGACGAACAACGTCGATGGCAACCCTCGCCTGTGCATGGCCTCGGCGGCGTTCGGCTCCAAGTCCGTGTTCGGCGCGGATGAGCCCTCGGGCCGCTACGACGACATCGAGCACGCCACGCGCTTCTTCGTCATCGGCGCCAACATGGCCGAGTGCCACCCGGTCGTCTGGGAGCGCGTGCGCGACCGCCTCCGCACCGCGCCCCAGACACGCGTCATCGTGGTGGACCCGAGGCGCACGCCCACCGCCCGCGACGCCACGCTGCACCTGCAGATAAGGCCCGGCACGGACGTGGCCCTGCTCAACGCCATGACCTACGAGTTGCTGCGCACCGGGCTCGTGGACCCGGCCTTCATCAACGACTTCGTCACCTTCCGCAAGGGCACGGCGGACTCGCCGCCGCTCACCCTGGAGGACTTCCAGAAGCTCCTCGAGGACTACGCGCCGGAGAAGATGGCCAACCTGTGCGGCCTGTCTACGGCGGAGATTCGCGAGGCCGCGCGCCTCTTCGGCATCTCCCAGGCGGCGATGAGCTTCTGGACCATGGGGCTCAACCAGCAGACGCACGGCGTGGCGGCCAACCGGATGATGATGGCATTGCACCTGCTCACCGGGCAGATAGGCCGCCCCGGGACCGGGCCCTTCTCGCTGACGGGCCAGACCAACGCGGGAGGTGGCGTGCGCGACACGGGCTCGCTGTCGCACGCGCTGCCGGCCGGGCGGCTCGTCTCCAAGGAGAAAGACAGACACGAGATGGAGAAGCTGTGGGGCCTGCCCGAGGGCCGCATCTCGCCCAACCCGGGCCTGTCCGCCGTGCCACTCTTCGAGGCCATGCGCGAGGGCAAGGTCCGCGCGGCCCTGGTGATGGCCACCAACCCGGCGCGCTCGCTGCCCAACGCGGACCGATACCGCGTGGGCATGGAGAAGGCCTTCCTCGTCGTCAGCGACTCCATCTTCCCCACCGACACCGCGCAATACGCCGACGTCTTCCTCCCCGCGGCCATGTGGGCGGAGAAGGAGGGCGTCCTCTCGCAGTCCGAGCGCCGCTACCACCTGGTGGAGAAGCTGGTGGAGCCACCGGGCGAGGCTCGCTCGGATCTGGACATCCTCGTGGCGCTCGGCGAGCGGCTCGGCCATGGCGAGTTGCTGAAGGCACGCACGCCCGAGGCCGTCTGGGACGAGTGGCGGATGATTTCGGCCGACACCCCCTATGACTTCCGCGGCATGACCTACGCGAGGTTGAAGGAGCTTCCGGGCCTCACCTGGCCCTGCCCCACCGAGCAGCACCCGGGCACCTGCCACCGCTACGTGCCAGGAGAGGATCCGCTGGCGAAGAAGGAGGGGCGCATCGACTTCTACGCCCGGCCGGACGGACGCGCCATCGTCTACCTCTCCGAACAGGGCCCCTTCCGGGAGAGCCTCACGAGCGACTACCCGATGACGCTGACCACCGGGCGCCGGTTGGAGCACTGGCACACCGCCACCCTCACGGGACGGATTCCCCAGCTCCAGGGCATCGACATCGACTATCTCGAAATCCACCCCGGCGACGCGGCGGTGATGGGCGTGAAGGAGGGGGACATGGTGCAGGTGACGAGCGCGCGCGGCTCGGTGCGACTCAAGGCGTTGCCCAGCATGCGGGTGAGGCCCGGCGTGGTGTTCGCGCTCATGCACTCGATGGAGCACCTGGTGAACGCGGCGACGAGCGACTACCAGGACCCCACCTCCGCGCAGCCCGAGTACAAGCTGGCCGCGGTGGGCGTGGAGCGCGTGAAGGAGGGCACGTGATGAGACTCGGACCCCTGCTGGCGATGGCCGCTCCCGAGCCTCCTCACGGTGCCACCCTGGGCGGCACCCTGGAGGTGGTCGCGCTGCTGTGCATTGGCGTGGCCGTGCTGGGGCTGCTGCTGGTGGAGTTCGTCTTCAAGTCGAGCATGGCGCGCTCCACGTACCGGTGGACGCTGCTGCTGGGACTCTTCGTGCTGCCGGGCGTGGCGCTGCTGGGCACCACGGGGCACATGTTCGAGTCGATGAAGACAGTGGAAGCCTGTCAGTCCTGCCACGTGATGGACCCCTTCGTGGGGGACATGCACAACGCCCAGAGCGCCACGCTGGCGGCGCGGCACTACCGCTCGGGCGCCATCCCCGCCAAGCAGTGCTATGCGTGCCACACGGGCTACGGCATCTTCGGCACCGTGGAGTCCAAGCGCGACGGACTCCGCCACTGGCTGCTGTACGTGACGGACACGTGGAAGGAACCCATCACCTACAAGGGCACCTACCCCAACGCCAACTGTCTGGCCTGTCACGCCACCTCGCCCACCTTCACCCGGGTGGACAGCCACAAGGCGCTGGGGAAGCAGCTCGCGAATGACGAGATGAACTGCTTCACCTGCCACGGATTGCCGCACCCGGCCCGGCCAACCCGCGCCCCCACCCGCGTCACCGCGAACCCGTGAGACCCGCCATGCACGTGCCCTCGCCCGACAAGCTCATCCGCGCCGCCGTCGTGCTCACCGTGGTGGGCCTGTTGTTGATGCTGCCCATCCTCTTCTCCATCCGCGCCAGCTTCGTGGGCTGCTACATGCTGGGCAGCCTGCTGCTCGGGGTGTCCATCACGCTGTACGTGGTGGCCGTGGTGCGCGAGCTGCGCCGCGGCGGCGCGCTGTGAGCCACGAAGTGGCTCTTGAAACCCGAGGGGAGCCCGGCCGCCCGCCGTGCTCGCGACCAGACATGCCGTCGGGTGCCCATGAATCCGTTCGGACCGACGAACGCCTCCATGGAAGACTGTGCCACCATGCGGGGTGTGCTTCGTTCATCGCTCATCGTCCTGATGCTCGTTCTGTCCGCCGTGGCCGGGGAGGTTTCCGCCGCGGAGGAGCACCCGGGCTTCCACGACCGAGTGCCCGATGAGGCCCGTGTGGAGCGGGTCCTCCAGTCCTTGTCCCCGCGCGAGAAGGTGGGGCAGTTGCTGCTCGCCTACCCGCAGGTCGGCAAGCAGAACCCGGTGGAGGTGGGCGGAGTGCTGTTCGTGGGTGGGACGCTGCGCAAGCTCGACGCGGCGAAGGAGCGCATCCGCTCGTCCCGTGAGCGTGCCCGGGTGCCTCCCTTCTTCGCGGTGGACATCGAGGGAGGCGGCTTCAACCGCCTCAGCCGGCACCCCTCGCTCGGAGCGCTCCCGTCCGCGCGGGAGATGGCCTCCCTGGAGGACGCCGAGGTCGAGGCGTGGGGCGTGCGCGTCGGCAAGGCGATGCGCGAGGTGGGGCTCAACATGAACCTCGCGCCCGTGTTCGACGTGTCACCCAGGGGCCACATGTTCCGCAACGGGCGCGCGTTCTCCGGAGACCCCGAGGTGGTGAAGCAGAAAGCCACCGCGTTCGCTCGAGGTCTGGCGAAGGCGGGAGTGGTCTCCATTGGCAAACACTTCCCGGGCTATGGAGATCTCGACGCGGACTCCGACCACGTGCGTGCCATCGCGGACTGGGAGGTGGAGCGCGTGCGGCGGGAAGCAGCGGTGTTCCGCGCCGCGGAGCGGTTCCTCGGAGGCGTGATGATGTCGAACATCGTCTACGAGAAGTTCGGTCCGGCGCCCGCCATCCTCGAGCCCTCGCTCGTCGCCATGGCCCACGAGGGTGGATGGATTTCCGTAACGGATGATGTGGCCATCCGCGCGCTGGCCGAGCACCTCGGCACCGAGCGCGAGGAGGTGGTACGGCGGGCCTTCCTCGCGGGCAATGATCTCATCCTCACCACCGAGCCCCCCGACTGGTCGGGAGGCCTGGACTACTTCGGCATCCTGACGAAGCTGGCCGGGTCGGAGCCGAAGATGGCGGAGCAACTGGACGCGGCGGTCCGACGGGTGCTGCGCATCAAGGACCGGATGGGCCTGCTGGACGGGATGTAGCCGGGATTGTGGCTAGAGTGCCCGTCCCATGCCCCTGAATGCGGACAGGCATCACCCCCACCGAAGCGCATATCGGCGGTTCACGAGCATGCTCCTGGCCAGCATGCTCCTCGGAGCATGCGCCACCCATCCCGCTCGCACTGGCGCTCTTCCTCGCGGCGACCTGCGCCTCGACACGGAGTCCGTCGCTCGCGTGCGCCACGCGGGCCTGCTGGGCACGACGACGACCTCCGCTGCCCCTCTGACCGTGGCTTCCACGCTCGCCCGGGTCGCTCCCGTGCTCCTCGCCGTGCTCGGGAATCATGGGAGGGTGGATGAATTGGAGGAGCGTCTCGAGGAGTGCGCCAGGCAGGCCGAGTATCAGGTCAACTCCTCACTCTTCGGAAACCGTGCACCCACGCGAGAGGAATGCGGCGAGGAACTGGAAGTGGACGGCTGCGGTGAGCCCATCACCCGAGCCATGCTCCTGGGTCGACAGAAGCACGTCATCGCCCTGGCATGCGCTCGCGAGGTTCTCTCGCAGCTCTGGCCCGCCCCCTTCAGCATCGAACAGCGCTACCGCTACTATCGGGCCAGCCGGCTCCTCGAGGCCATCAGCCCGGAGAAGGAGCTACAGATCATCAAACGCGGTTGTACCGACGAACTGAAGGGCACCATCAAGCCCGATATCGTCCTCCACGCCGACTACAATCTCCTCCAGGCCGTGCTCGTCCTCGACTTCAAGTTCCCCTGCCCCCCATCCAACCGCCCAAGGTGGACGGAGTATGGCGCGACGAGCGCCTTTCCCGGCATGAACCAAGGTCAACTCTACAAGGATGCACTGGGTGGCGAGGTTCTGCTCCTCACGCCACGAGGAATCAGATGAGCGAGCGCCTTCCCATCCTCCGAGTGCAGACGAAGTACGGCGATCTGGTGGCGCGCGACGGCATTGTCATCTGCTTCTTCATGCGCCGCTCCCACGGGGAGGTGGCTCACGCCGTCTGGCGAGCCCTGAGGACATATCGCCGCGCCATTCCGTCCCAGGCACTGGGCTGGTACCCCGCTCATAACGGGGACTGGAAACCTCTCGATGACAAGGGCTGGGAGCATATCCGCGAGAAGATGCTCGACTGCCTCTGGCCAGTCCGCTGTGGAATCGAGCTGGCAGAACACTGCGACACGACTGGCGGCTACAACTTCGAATACGAAGGGCGCTGGCTCGACGCAGCGCCTTTCTACAATCAGAACGCGACCTGTGCGGTGAGCTTCACCCTGCCCACCGAGTACCTCGTGGAGCACGGCCCCGCCCACGTGCGCGCCCTCGCGATCGAGCTCGCTCGCGAGCTGCCCTTCAGCTTCGGCTACGCCAGCTTCGCGCTCGTCTCTCCCGACGGGCAGTGGTACGCGGCTCGCCACACGGTGCGCGAACTGCGAGACCGCTATCCAGGTCTGGATATCTACAAGCTCGCGGAGACCAGCAGGCACATCGGTACCCAAGCCCGAGGCGCCTACTGGCTCACCTTCCTCGGCTTGCCGCTGCTGGGCCGACTCGGAGGACTCGAGAACCTGCGGCGGCATCTGTCCTTTCCGGATGTGTCCTTGCAGACCTTGCCACCACTCGAGGGAGAGCGCGTGTTGATCACCCTCGGCGAGTGGCCCGATGCCATCGACACCGCGCAGCAGGAGCGCCCGTCTCCCCAACTCCTCGCGCTCGGCCACCTGCTCAAGCGATCCCTCCACCAGGAGCGTTCGAACTGGTTCCTCTTCCTCGAGCAAGACCCAGAAGACATGCGCCGCTGGATCCGCCGATTCTGTCCCTGAGCCGGACCGCGTGGATCACCGCTTCACCGCGAGGATGTACTCGCGCGCCAATCTCCTCCATGGTGGCCGAGTCCGCTACCGCCAGAAGGATGCACGCCCGACGAGCGAGCGCTGCTCGGTACGTCCGTCTCCCACTGATGAGAGGTGGATGAATCACGGGGGTCGTCTCCTCATCCACCAGAGCTATTCATCCCCCGCGACTATGCCGAACTACTTGTAAGACACTCCCGATCACGCTGGGCACTCGACCCCAGCGCCGTAAGGAGCTGAGCCACTCAACCGCACCACACGCCCCTGCGCGCTGCGCGTAGGCTGTGTGCGCGCTGCACCAGCTTCATCGACTCACCAGCTTCATCGACTTCGACTCACGCTCAGCCATCGCCCTGCTCCTTGAGCGCCAGTTGGTAGAGGGTGCCTGCGGCCAGCTCCACCGCCTTGGAGTGGAAGGAGCGCCACACGACCCAGCTCGTCTGCTCGTACTTCTGCCGGGTGTAGGCACACAGGTCCAAGGCCTCCTGGTAGGCGTCCACCTCCGTGCGCCTCGGCCGTAAACCGCTGATCCTCGTGGCCTCTGAGCGCGTCGCCCATAGACCGCCTCCTACGCCATGGATTGCCGGCCTGGCGCCGCGACGCCGCCCCCGTCCCTCGGGGCCGCGGGGACTGCGGCCGGGGACTGTGTCATCCACGGGGCGAGGGATCCACACCTGTGGACAACATCAGTCATGGTCAGCAGCACGCGCGCTCTGCGGGCAGGTACGTCCGTCCTCCACCAGCGTCTTGAGGTAGGCCACTTCTCCAGGCGAGAGGAGGAGGTGGTGCGGCGGTCGTCTCATCCACCCAACTTACCCATGTTGAAAAACTTGTCGGGCACTCCACGAGAGTGCCCGTCCCATGCCCCTGAATGCGGACAGGCTCCGCTCCCACCGAAGCGCGTCCTGGCGGTTCACGAGCATGCTCCTGGCCAGCATGCTCCTCGGAGCCTGCGCCACCCATCCCGCTCGCTCCGGCGCTCATCCTCGCGGCGACCTGCGCCTCGACACGGAGTCCGTCGCCCGCGTGCGCCACGCCAGCGTGTTGGGCACGACGACGACCTCCGCTGCCCCTCTGACCGTGGCTTCCACGCTCGCCCGGGTCGCTCCCGTGCTCCTCGCCGTGCTCGGGAATCATGGGAGGGTGGATGAATTGGAGGAGCGTCTCGAGGAGTGCGCCAGGCAGGCCGAGTATCAGGTCAACTCCTCACTCTTCGGAAACCGTGCACCCACGCGAGAGGAATGCGGCGAGGAACTGGAAGTGGACGGCTGCGGTGAGCCCATCACCCGAGCCATGCTCCTGGGTCGACAGAAGCACGTCATCGCCCTGGCATGCGCTCGCGAGGTTCTCTCGCAGCTCTGGCCCGCCCCCTTCAGCATCGAACAGCGCTACCGCTACTATCGGGCCAGCCGGTTCATCGAGACCATCAGCCGCGAGGAGGAGCAGCGCCTCATCGACCAGGGCTGTACCCGCGAGCTGTGGCGCACCATCAAGCCCGATATCGTGCTCCACAAGGACTACAATCTCCTCCGGGCCGTGCTCATCCTCGACTTCAAGTTTCCTTGTCCTCCCACCAACCCCGCGCAGTGGAAGCAGTACGGAAGAACGAGCGCCTATTCCGGCTTGAATCAAGGTGAAGTCTACAAGGAAGCGCTGGGTGGAGAGGTCTTCCTCCTCACGCCATGAGGACGATTCCGATGAAGGAACGCATCCCCGTCATCCGGGTACGGACGGACAATGGTTTCCTGGTGGCCCGTGACGGCATCATTCTTTGTTTTTTCATGCGCCGCTCGCACGCAGAAGTGGCTCCAGCCGTGTGGAGGGCTCTGCACACCTATCTTCATGCCATTCCTCCCCAGACCTTGAACTGGTACGTCGCAGCCGAAGGGGGCACCCTGCCTCTCGACGAGGAGTGGGAACACATCCGTGAGGACATGCTCGAACGTCCCTGCCCGGTCTCCCGCAGCGTCTATCTGCAGGAGCACCGCGATGAGTCGGGCGGCTACAACTTCGAATACTACGGCCGTCGGCTCGACGCCCCGCTGTTCGCCCGCGATGAGGACTCCACCTGTGCCGTGAGTTTTACTCTACCCACCGAGTACCTGACGGAGCACGGCCCCGCACGAGTTCGTGCCCTCGCCCTCGAGCTCGCTCGCGAGCTGCCCTTCAGCTTCGGCTACGCCAGCCTCGCCCTCATCGCTCCCAACACGGGGTGGTACGCAGCTCGCCGTACGGTTCGTGAACTGCGCGACCGCTATCCAGGCCTGGATATCTATAACCTCGAGCAGACCAGCCGGGTCCTCGGAACCCGCGCGCGCGGCGTCTACTGGCTCACCTTCCTCGGTCAGCCCCTGCTGGGCCAGCTCGGAGGTCTCGAGAGTTTGCGGCAGCGGCTCCCCTTCCCAGACATTTCATTCCACCCGCTTGATGACGAACGCGTACTGCTCACTCTCGGAGAGTGGCCAGAAGCCATCGACACCACAAAGGAACGCCCGCCGCCCCTGCTCCCCGCCCTCGCTCGACTGCTCGAGCCTTTCATCTACGACGAAGAGGTCACGGGCTGGTTCCTTCACGACCACAGGGAGGGCATGGAGGACATGCGCCGCTGGATCCGCCGCTTCTGTCCCTGAGCCGGGCCGCGTGGCTCACCGCTTCCGGCGGCGTGTCTCGCGCTCGTAGCTCTTGAGCTTGCGGTAGAGCGTGGTCGCGCCGATGTCCAACTCCTGCGCCGTGCGCGTCCGGTTGCCCCCGTTCCTCGCCAGCACCGCGAGGATGTACTCGCGCTCCAGTTCCTCCAGCGTGCGCACCGCTCCCGTCAGCGAGGGCGCGGGCAGCGCGACCCGGACGTCCTCGGGCAGATCCTCCAGTTCCACGCGAGCCCCCCGCGAGAGCGCCACCACCCGCTCCATCGCGTTGCGCAATTCGCGTACGTTGCCCGGCCAGTCGTGGCGCTGGAGCTGATCCGCTACGTCCGTCCCCAGGCCCGGCGCCGCTCGCCCCATCCTCCGGGCCGCGTCCACCAGGAACACCTGGGCCAGCGGGAGGATGTCCTCGCGCCGCTCGCGCAACGGCGGCACCGTCAGCTCCACCACCCGCAGCCGGTAGTACAGGTCCTTGCGGAAGCGCCCCGCCGCCACCTCCTCGGCCAGAGGCCGGTTCGTCGCCGCCACCACGCGCACGTCGATGGGCCGCGAGTGGTTCTCCCCCACCCGCCGCACCTCGCGCTCCTGCAACGCGCGCAGCAGCTTCGCCTGCATGCCGAGTGGCATCTCGCCAATCTCATCCAGGAAGAGCGTCCCGCCCGCCGCCGCCTCCAACAGCCCCACGCGCTCGTGCGTCGCCCCCGTGAAGGCCCCTCGCGCATGGCCGAACAGCTCCGCCTCCAGCAGCGACTCCGTGAGCGCCGCGCAGCTGATGGCCACCAGCGGCCCCGCCGCACGCGCCGACTCCTCGTGCACCAGCTTCGCCACGCGCTCCTTCCCCGTGCCGCTCTCTCCAATGACGAGCACCGTGGCCTCGCTCCTCGCCGCCCGCCTCGCCAGGTCCACCACCCGCCGCATCCCCGGGCTGCGCGCCACCAGCCCTCCCGGCCCCTCCTGCTCGCCCACCACCTGCTCCAACACCCTCGCCCGCTCGCGCAGCTTGCGCTCCGTGCGTTTGAGCGCGCTCGCCACCTGGTGCAGTGAGGCGTCGAGCACCTCGCCCTGGAAGTACGGCAGGTGCTCCTCGAGCTGGCTCCCCCACTCCTCCAGCGTCCGGCCCGCGAAGTGGCACGCGGCGTCTCCCCTCGCCACGCACCGGTCCTCCAGGACGTAGAGGGGCCGGCCCGCCGCGCGGCTCATGTAGCCACTGGCGAAGCCGCACTGCGTCCAGCATGAGGGCGCCTCCGCCCGGCCCAGGTGCAGCAGGTGCTGCTCCGCCTCGTACGAGTCCTCGACGGTGACGCCCCGGGCTGCCAGGGGATCGCTGTCCTCCAGCCGGATGCGGATGAGCCCCTGCAGGGTGTGGATGAGTCCCCCGGCCGCCCGCCACTCGGCGTCGCTGCTCCACTGGAAGCCGGTGCGCATCGCCTCCGCCATGCGCCAACCGTGGGCGTAGCCGAAGCGCGTCAGCACCGCCCGCGCCCCCGTGAGGCCCAGCATCTCCACCAGTTGCTTGCGCAGCATCCCCATCGCCACCGCGTCCAGGATGAGCGCCCGCTCACCCGCGAAGCGGACCCCCTCCCGCGCGTCCACCTCCAGCAGCATGTCGATGCGCAGGTCCTCGGCTCGCATGGATGACCCTTTCATTTTGAACGAACGGTAGTTCGTTTCGACCGGTGCGCCCATGCACGCGGCCCGCCCCTCCTCGGACGCACAGGGGTGGCGGAACTGGCCCGAGGATTGCTCTGTTCCGGAGCGACCCGGGGAGGCCACGTGAGCAGCGCGAGCCCCCGTGGAGCGGCCAGGAGGACGGGGTGTCGTTCAAACGAGAGACGCTGGAAGACGGCGCGGTGCGGTTGTCGAGCGAGCGGTGCAGCTTCACCTACCAGCGGCCACGCCCGGGGGTGGTGTTCATCCTCATCGTGGGCAATGACAAGGGCGAGTTCGGCACCTCGCCCATGGATGAGCTGCGCGAGGACATCCGCCGCTATGCCCCCGTGGAGCTGTTCTTCGAGATGGATGAGGACACCGGGGCCAACCTGCCCGTGCAGGAGGCCTGGACCGAGTGGTTCAGCACCAACCGCTCGGCCCTCAAGAGCGTGAGCATCCTCACGCACAGCAAGTACATGCACTTCACCGCCGAGGTGGTGAAGCTCTTCTCGCGCACCGGCGAGCTCATCCGCGTCTACCTGGATCCGGAGCCCTTCCAGGAGGCGCTCCAGCGCGCGGCGCCCGGGGCTCAGAAGGCGCAGAAGTAGAGGGACTCGTTGTCGTCCTGGATCAGCTCGGCCTTGTCGCCGCGCCGCACGGCCAGCATGAAGTGGTGCCCCTCGTAGCTGCGGAAGCCGAGCACCACCACCACCGGCCCCGTCTGGCCGAGCCGGTACGCGGCCAGCGGGCGCGGCACGTCCACCTCCTTCTCGTCGTAGAGGTTCAGCGGCGCCTTCTCACTGCCCGCCATGTCTCCCTTGGCGAGCGCCTTGGCCGCGACACGCTTGCCCTTGAGGTACACGGTGAGCTGCCCACGCAGCTTGCCCGTCTTCGTGAGCAGGAAGCCGAGTCCCCCGGCCTCGAAGGCCCGCACCTCCTTGCTCGCCGCCGTCTTGCCCTTGGGGAGCGAGACGCCCAGCGCGCTCGCCGGCACCTCCTTCACCGGCAGCGAGGTGGCCCCCTCGGCGCTCCCGGGCAACACCCAGACGGGGCCCTCGGGCAACGGCTCGGTGGCGCCGAAGCCCGCGAGCGTGGCCGTGTTCTCCTCGCAGCCATAGTGCACGTCCGAGGTGCCCAGGTACGTGCCCTCCCGTACGCCCGCGGTGGACAGGAGCGTCACCTTCGTCCCCTTGGGAACGGAGTTCCAAAGGTCCGAGAAAAGCACGGCCCTCGCGTCCGGGTGCTCGGGAGTCCAGTACTGCTGGTGCTTTTCACCGGGCTTCACCGTCGCGAAACCCAGCCACCCGGGCAGACCCTTCCAGCGAGGCTCCGGCAACGGAGCGGGAGCCTTGTCGGCTCGCGCTGGTGGAGTGTCTTGCGTCTCGGCCCGGGCCAGGCCACCACTCGTGAGCACGCCCAACAGGAGAACCAGGGACACGGAGAAGGAGGAGCGCATGGGACCTGGAAGCCTACCGCGATATGTCCGCGCGACCCGCGCGTTTGGGGGGTCAACGGAGGCATCCCCATGGCGGAACTGGCGTCAGAGGTGCGTGTGGTGGTCGCGCGGTTGAGGAATCTCTTCGTTGACATGGCGCGGCAGGGGGCCTTCAGCAATCCCCTGGACGAGATTCCCCACGCGGAGCTCGAGCCCCGGCAGCTCCAGGCGCTCTGGTGGCTCCACGCCGAGGGGTTCCTCACCGTCAACGCCCTGGCCGAGCGGATGGGCCTGGCCATGCCGCCCATGACGCGACTGTTGGACAGGTTGGAGGAGCTGGGGCTCGTCGCGAGGCACCGCGGCACGCGCGCGGACAAGCGGCACGTCATGGTGCGCCTCACCGAGAAGGGCCGCGTGGCGGGGGACGAGGCCGACGCCGTGGTGCAGGAGCGCCTGGCCGGCCTGCTGCTCCCCCTGGAGGGCGAGCACCGCAGCGAGCTGCTCGACTCGTTGGAGCGCTGGGTGGAGGCGCTCGCACGCGCGCCGGAACCCGCGCCCGCCCCCGCGGGGAGAGACCGGCTCACCGCCGCGTGAAGCCGGCTCAGTGCTTCTCGAGCTCCTCGGGGTGGAAGACACGCGAGGCCACGCGGTCCAGCACCTCGTCACCCCACACGACGCTCGCCTTCCCCAGGCGCTTCATGTCCTGGGCGAAGGCCCTGCCCTCGGGCATCTGGGTGTAGACGCGGCTCAGGAAGAGGCCCCGGTTCTCCCGCTCGTAGTCCACGGTGCCACCGCCCGTGTCCGTGCCCTCGCGCGCCTCGGCCTCGAAGCCCTCCAGCACCCCCGGCTTGGGCGGCTCGCGGAAGCGGTAGACGAGCGCGCTGCACTCGAGCGACTTCGTGTCCTCGTGGTACTCGAAATACAGCTGGGCCCCGCCCACGGCGATGCCACCGAAGCCCTGGGGGTTGAGGCCCGGGCTCAACACCGCCCCCTGGGCGCGCGAGTACCAGCGCACGAGCTCCCGCGCCGCCTCGCGCGTCATGGGGCCCCCGCTCGCGGGCGGAGGTGTGGACAGCGCGAGGCCCACCGCGGACATCAGCCACTGGAGCATGGTGCGGTTCTCCGTCACTTGCCGGCGCGAGCCTGGTCGAAGGGCACGCGCTGCGGAAGGTAGGCATCCCCCAGACCGTGGGTGCCCTGGAGGCCCGAGCCGTGCTCGAAGCGGCGCACCACCGCGCCCTTGCCCGCGTCACGCATCCACTCGTCCAGGCCCTCGCCGTTGCCCTGGCCGAACCACGTGGGCACGATGTCCTTCGTGTTGACGTAGTGCACGTAGTTGGGGCCATCCGGGTAGCGGCCGGCGGCGCCGCCGAAGGTCTCCACGTTCACCCGGCCCAGCAGCTTCTCGACATCGCCCCTGGACATGCCATCCTCGATGCGCAGCCGGTTGGCCACGTCGTTGAGGGCGCGGCTGGTGACGAGGCCGCCCTGGCTGTGCGCCATCAGGTGCACCGAGCGCCCCGCCTTCAGCTCCGCGTAGACGGTGTCCGCCAGCGAGTCCACCGCCGGGTTGTGGCCCTTGTCGAGCTTGTCCTTCACGCACTGGGCGAGGTCGGCGACCATGCCCTCGGTGGCGTTGTGCACGCCGATCACCTTGGCCCCGGTGCGGTCGGCGATCTGCTGCATGCTGCCCAGCTGCTGGTCCTTCGTATTGGAGATGCCGTTGACGTAGACGAACGTCTCGGTGGGGTTGGGGTTGTTGCGCGGGGTGACGCCCGGGACCTGGCTCAGCGGCGTGCCGGGCGGGAACGTCCGCCCTCCGGCGCCCACCAGGTGCCCGTCGTACACGCGGTCTGGCTTCGAGCCCCCGAAGATGCCCCCCAGCGCGCTGAGCCTGCTCGTGGCCTTGTCCTCGAAGCCGTCGACGAACTGGCCCACCCTGCGGCCACCATCGGCCACGGTGTTGGCCACCTGGTCCGCGGTCCGCTGCGCCTTCTCCACGGCCTGCTGCGTGCCGGTGCGCACGGTGTTGAACAGGTTACGGCCGCGCTCGATGGGATTCATGGGGGGGGGCTCCGGCGAAAGGCTCGGGAAATCCGTTGAGGAATTCTCGCGAAATGGGGAGCGCGAGTTGCGTCCCCCCTCGCACCTTCGCTTAACGCGGGAAGTCATGAACGGCGGAGACGCGAGGCGGGTGCCTCGGATCCAGGCCGAGCTTCTGGCGCAGTTGCCCCCGGGCCACGCCCAGCCCGCCCCGGGCCAGCGCGGAGAGCCACGCACCGCCGGTGGTCTCCGTGATGAAGTTGCGCATGCGGCGCGAGTCCTGGAACACGGGCGTCAGCGTGGCGGGGTCGTTGAAGTTCTCGGCGAAGGCGTCGGCCAGTTGCTGCACCGCGCTCCGGTTGCCCTCGCGGCCATCACTGCCGTACTGCGCCATGAACAGCTCGCGCGCGGAGGGGGTGAGGGGCTCCAGGAGGATGTTGTTGAAGGTGTACGTCGGGTGCCCGTGCCGCGCGTAGAAGCGCTCGAAGGTGGCGCTCATCCACGCCGCGTCGAAGGGCCGGTCCCCGTGCTCGGCCACGCACTCGAGCAGCGTGCGCACCTGCTTGCTCCCGCTGTTGGCCCCCTGTCCGCCGATGGGGTCCAACGACGTCACCGTGTCGCCCAGCCCCATCACCTCGCGCCCCGAGGGCAGCCGCCCCACGGGCCGGCGCACCGTGGGCGTCACCGTGCCCATCAGCCACCCGTGAGGATCCGACAGCTCGGCGTCCCGGAACCAGTCCGCGTCCCAGGGGATGAGCTCGCGGAACAGCCCCTTCGCGAGCTCCACCGCCTGCTCACCGCTCCGGACCTCGCGGAAGCGGTCCAGCGGCCCACCCGGCTTCGCCTCCACGAGCACGTTCCAGCTCGGGCCCACGTCCTTGTGGAAGTAGGGCATGTAGAAGACCTCGCCCGCCCCGGGGAAGACGTTGAACTTCACCGGGACGATGGGCAGGTCGTCGAAGCGCATCCTCGGGCCCTTGATGCACAGCAACGTGAGCTGGCGCTGGGGCGCGTCGTAGACGCTGCGAGCCGCGTCACGCTCGAACAGCCGGCACAGCTCCGCGCGGCCCGCCGCCACCAGGGTGAGCTCGTGCGCGGCGGAGATCTCCTCCAGGCGCGCCACCGTCACGGACTCGAGCTCGATGCGCCCGCCGCGCTCCACCAGGTCCCTCATCCACCGGTGGCTCTGCAGCCGCACGTCGACGGCCTGGAAGGGGCGGCGCATGCGGCCCGTCAGCGTGAGCAGGCGGTTGCGCGGCTCGGGACAGACGAGGAGGTGTGCCCCCTGGGCCCAGGGCACCTGGTCATCCCAGTGATTGAGGCCGAGCTCGCGCTCCAATTGCAGGGACAGGTCGAAGCGCGCCGCCGTCCCCGTGGGCCGGACCTGGAGCCACTGCTCGGGCGTCTTGTCCGAATAGAGCGTTACCTGGTGGCCCGCCTTGCGCAGGCCGTGCGCGGCCAGAAGTCCGATGATCCCCGAGCCGATGATTCCGATGTTCCGCATGTCTCCCCCTCGATCGGGCGCAGTCACGACGGGGGGAGTCCATCAGGTGCAGGGGGTGATGTCACGCGCACGGCTCGCTCGGGTCTGGCCGGACCTGGAGTGCCCCCCTCCCTCCCCAGGACGCTCAGACAGGTACTCACTCATCAGGGAGTTCCAGAGTCAGATCAATTTGACCGTTCCTTGCCTGTTGTACGGCACGCATCCACTCGTTCCAGACACCGGGCTCCGCAGGCGTACCGTCTTCGAGCAACGACATGCTGCCCAAAAAGCCGCCCAGATCATTCGAGCCTGTCATGTCGTAGAGCCTTTCAAGGTAGGCGTACATCGCCACGTATGCCTCCTTGATCGTGATTTTGTCTTCCATGCGGCGCCTCAACGTCAGTTTCCGAATTCGGCGTCGAACGCGGCTATTGCGTCCTCAATGGAAGCAAACGGTCTCGAGCGTTCTTCAGGAGCCACCTCACAGAACAGCTCCCAAAGCTGTCGCTCATGATGCCGCATGTGTTCCGGGACTGCCGGCAACATGAGCCTGTCGGCGCTTTGGACGACAAGACCTTGCTCAGGAATCAGTTCGAAGCATCGATAGACCACGGCCTCTTTGTCACTGATCCGCCGGCACACATTGATCAGCCCTCTAGATTCGCGACTGCGTATTTGCTCATGGACTCCTGAACTGCGTGACGATCTGGCCATCCTTGCTCGTGATCACGACCCTGTCGCCAGATACGTGCACGGTGTTTCCCATTTCAGAATCGGTGAACGTTCGCACGTCCAGGTCGGGCTCCAGAGGAGGGCCCGGGGCTGGCCGCTGGTAGCTGGCTGAGAGGGGCAGAAGTGGAGCATAGCGTCCGAGGCGCCAAGCCGTTCTCCTCGGCGTGGTGAACCCGGAGCCGAGTGAGTGTCCATGTTCAGGCACGGGGTTCGCTGTTGCTCCGCCCCTCAGAAATCCTGTGGGTCGGTCCACTCAAAGTCTTCATCTCGCCAGTTCTCGCGAGAGCTCAATCTTTCACCCAGTCTCGTGATGAGATCCTGGAGGGCCTCTACTTCTGTCCGTCCGAGCCCTGCCTCCCCATCGGGGGTGCCATTGGCATTTTTTACACACACATTGGCAATCGCGAGGAAGCCCCCGGAGCCTTCTTCGAGAACCTTGATCTTGTATTTGGTCCATGGAATACCGCGCATATCTCGAATCTCGAAGACGTTGACCACCCGCGAAATGCTCGCGGCACCATGCAGGTCGATTGCCCTCCAATCCATCTGATTTCTCCCTTCTTATTTGTCTTACCGAGCCCCGAAAGACAAGATTCACCCATCTGACGCGAGATCAATGTACCGGCCGTTCTTGATATAGCGAATCACACCCTCGGTGGCGCCTTCAACTGGGAGTTTTTGTGCGCCCTTGAGTCTCTGTGCGAATTCAAGGGCCTTCCGTAGATACTGTGCGACGTCCTTGGCATCAACCTCTGCACCATGTTTGTTGAAGTGGGCCTGGAGTGACTTCGATGGAGAGTCGTAACTCCCTTCATGCCATCGCGTATTGACCTGCTCAAGGTCGTCTCCCTTCGGAGTGCCGCCACCGCTCGTGCCGCTTGAAGCCGACGACGAGGCCCCAGAAGGTATCGACGCCCACGTAGGAGATGAGGGTGGCGGTCATCACGGCGGCGAGGCCCTTGGAGACCGTCACGTCGGGAATGGCGAGGAGGACCATGTACGTGGTCCAGGTCCAGAGAACCGCCGCCACCATGGCGTGTGGGTCGGACATGTCCCTGAACGCCTCCAGCATCTCATCCAGCACGGCCCCCCTGGCGAGGGCCATGGCCAGCGCGAATCGGCCGTCCCCGGAGACGATGGGGCTTTCCGTCAGCAGACGGAGACAGTCCCCGGGCCTGCCCGTGCGCTCGCACCAGCGCAGGTAGGCGCGCGTCAATTCCACCTCCTCCGCCGTCGAGTCCCCCTCCAGATGCGCGTCCGGCTCCCGCGAGGAAATGCGATGGCCGCGTATCTCGTACGTGTACGAGCCGCTCCGCACCGCCACTTCGAACAGCCGTCGGGCTGCTTCCTGGGGCCGGGTGGGGGGCCGCACCTTCCGAGCCAGCTCCGATACAGCCTCCTCGAACTCGCCGTTGCCCAGTGCCACGGGCTCGGCGCCGGAACGAGGGGTGAAGACGATGGGCTCGGCCCGTCCCGTATCCAGGCGCATGACCCGGGAGGCCGTGCCACACCCGACGAGGAGAAGCAGCATCACAGCCGAGCAGCACAGCTTCATGGGTAGGCCCGCTCCGTCGCCCCCGCTTCACGAGGGGGGCTGTCTCGATTGCCCTGCGACGGAGCGAGCCTGGCGCCTCACTCCCGGGAGAGCCCGGACCCATCGCGCTCGTCGGAGGCCCTGGCCAGAGGTCCCAGTGGCTTCACCAGCCCGAGCTGCAGCAGGTAGCCGAACGTGTCCCACTCGCTCGTGTCCTCGATGATCTTCCCGTCCTCGAATTCGGCGATGGTGATGCCCTGCAGCTGGATGCGCTGGCCCCGCGGCTCCACATCCAGCAACCGCCGCGCGAGGTTGCCCTCCATCCACCACCAGATGATGGCCGTGTTCCCCTCCACATAGAGCCCGAGGATGCGTGCTTCCAGGTTCGGGAAGCAGGCGCGCAGCAGCCGCACGTACGCCTTCACGCCCTGGAGGTCCGCGTCGCCCACCAGCGGATCATGGCCCACGTAGTCGGGGTGGCACAGCTCATCGAGCACCTCCACCCTGCCCTGGCCGTAGACCTCCTCGATGAGCCGCCGGGCCGCTTGCTTGAGGTTGGACATGGCATTCCTCCTCCAACGACAAAAGTAGGAACGGGGTCCGGGGGACGCGAGCTTTCAGAGGACGGCGTCGACGGCGCGGCGCACGCGCACCCACTCGAAGTTGTCGGCCGGGTCCGTCTTGCGGCCCGGGGCCACGTCGCGGTGGCCGACGATGTTCTCCTTGGGCACCTTGTACGTCCGGGCCAGGTACGGCACGAGCCGCTCCAGCGCGTGGTACTGCGCCTCGGTGAAGGGCGTCAGGCCGGTGCCGTCGTTCGTTATCTCGATACCGATGGAGCGCGAGTTGACGCTCGGCTGCGTCACGCCGTGCAGCGAGGACACGCCGGCATGCCAGGCCGCCCGGTAGTCCGGCACGAGCTGGTAGACGGTGCCCGTGGGCGCGATGAGGTAGTGCGAGCTCACGCGCCTAGAGCCCCGGGAGCGCAGCGTGGCCAGGTCCACCGACACGCGGTTGGTGCCCGTGTGGTGCAGGACGATGGCGTCGATGTCCACGCCGTTGCGCGACTCGAAGTTGGGCGAGGGCCTGGAGACCACGGCCGGCTTGTGCACCGGCGTCAGGGCCTTCTGGAGCGCGATGCACGTCTCGGGCCCATACGTGCCGTCGGGTGTCAGCCGCCAGTCACGTTGGAAGCGCGCGAGGGCCGCCTTCGTCTTCGGCCCGAAGTCGCCATCCACTCGGCCGCCCAGGTATTTGAGCCGGATGAGCACGGACTGGAGCCGCTGCACCTCGGAGCCCTTGTCGCCCTCGGACAGCGGGACGTCGGGCAGGTCCGGGCTTCCCGAGACAGTGAAAGGGGTAACGAAGACAAGACGGGCGGTGGCGCTGGAGGACATGGTCCCCTCCCGGGTTGGAGGAACACGGGGTCAGGGACGCATTATCGCGCTCGCGCTGACCTGCCCGCGCCTCCGGGCCAGGGAGAAGCTCCAGTAGGAGACAGCCCGGGCACACATGTGGGAGCCCCGAGGCATGATGTCCCCACGATGGGCCGCCGAGAGAGACCGCCGGGAAACTTGCCCCGGTGTGCTCCGGCCGCACGATGGCGGTCCCCCACCGCACTCGCACGAGGCATCCATGAACGACCCACGCACCGAACGGTGGCGCCAGCTTCTCTCCCACCACCGGGTGGGGGACCCGCCCCACCGCACGCCCCTGGACACCCCGGACGAGCGGACCGAGTTCGACAAGGACTACGATCGCATCGTCTTCTCGAGCGCCTTCCGGAGCCTGCACGACAAGACGCAGGTGTTCCCGCTGTCGACGAGCGACTACACGCGCACGCGGCTCACGCACAGCATCGAGGCCTCGTGCGTGGGGCGCTCGCTGGGGCAGTTGGCGGGACGGAGCCTGCTGGCCCAGGACGTGGAGGTGGACCCCTCGCGCATGGGGACCATCGTGGCGGCCGCGTGCCTGGCGCATGACATCGGCAATCCGCCCTTCGGGCACTCGGGGGAGGCGGCCATCCAGCACTGGGTGGAGCGGAACTTCCCGCGCTTCGAATTCGTGGAGAACAAGGACGCGAAGCACCCGTTCGCCACCGAGGGCGAGTGGAAGGACCTGGCGAGCTTCGAGGGCAACGCGCAGGGCTTCCGCATCCTCAACCGCCTGCAGTCGCGCAACCGGGATGGAGGGCTGCGCTACACCGTCGCGACGGTGGGGGCGATGAGCAAGTACCCACGGCCCTCGGTGCTACCGAGGGGGCGGGACAGGGAGAAGGCACGCGTCTCGGAGAAGAAGTTCGGATTCTTCCAGGACGACACGCAACTGGCCGGCGAGGTGTACCGCAAGCTGGGGCTGGTGGAGCGCGAGCCGTACGTCTTCAGCCGGCACCCCATGGCTTTCCTCGTCGAGGCCGCGGATGACATCTGCTACGCCATCATCGATCTGGAGGACTCGGGGAAGCTGGGTC
Organism: Archangium violaceum; assembly: GCF_016859125.1. Taxonomy (NCBI): domain Bacteria; kingdom Pseudomonadati; phylum Myxococcota; class Myxococcia; order Myxococcales; family Archangiaceae; genus Archangium; species Archangium violaceum. The sequence goes on from NZ_CP069338.1 coordinate 2,655,466, forward strand.
TCATCCCGATGGAGACCGTCTGCTCGCTGATGGAGGACGTGGCGGCGATGCAGCCGAAGTTCAAGCCCCTGAAGGACAAGGTGGACTGGGAGTCACGGCTGGGACGGGCCCGGGCCGGGGCCATCTTCGCGCTCATCCAGGAGTGCGTGACGGCGTTCGCCGAGCACGTGGCGGCGATGGAGACGGGGAGCTTCGAGCAATCCCTGGTATCGGCGCGATCGGAGGCGGGCGAGCGGCTGAAGACGATCACCCACATCACTCGCGAGAAGGGGTACTGGAGCGAGCGGGTGCTGCAGATCGAAGCCGCGGGCTTCCGGACGCTGGGAGGACTGCTGGACATGTTCGTGCCGGCGGTGCTCGCGGACAGGCCCAATCGCGAGGAGAAGAAGCTGCGGCAGCTCCTGCCGTTGGAGTTCTTCCAGAGGCCGGGGCCGTACCAGGAGGACCGCGACGAGGCCATCCTCCGGCTGACGCCGTACCAGCGGCTGCTGTGCGTGACGGACTACGTATCGGGGATGACGGACGGCTTCGCGGTGGAGCTGTACCAGCGGCTCTCCGGCATCAAGCTGCCGGAGTGAGCCTCAGCGCTCGGCTGCCGGAGTGGGAACCACCTGGATCTCGAACACCGGATTGTCACGAGCGTACATGTCCCCCGAGGCCCGGACGGTGGCTCCCTCGCGGAGACTCTGGAGCGAGACCTGCCGCCCGCCGCTCACGACCCGCACGTTGGCAGCGAGCGGCAGCGTCTTGACGCGTCCCCCCTCGTCGACGAGGACCAGCCGCTGCTGGGACACCGAGCGGACGCGGCCCGTGTGGATGACGTGGGCCACGGCGTAGCCCTGGTTGCTGGTGTCCGGCCGGGTGTCTGGTGCACGCCCCGTGTTGCCTCCACCTCCCACGCCCTCGGCCGCCGGGTCTCCCACCCCCGTGTTGAGCTCGGGAGCCTCGGCCGCGGGGTCTCCCACTCCCGTGTTGAGCTCGGGAGCCTCGGCGTTGGGGTCCCCGATACCTGGCCCGCTGCCTCCCGTGCCCGCCCCGCTGCCTCCCGTGCCCTGAGAGGCGGACTCCGCCTGTGAGAGCCGCGCCCGCATCTGCGCGAGCTGCTGCTCCAACCGGGCCACCTCCGTACGCAACCGGGCGACCTCCAGCCGCTGCTGGGCGGCATCCACCGCCGCCCCCTGCGTGCCAGTCCCCTGCTCCGTGGCCGCCGTCTGCCCCGTGCCCGTCCCGGCTGTCCCCGTCCCCGTCGACTGCGTCTGCGCTACCCCTTGCGCGGCGCTGCACACGAGGAACAGGCCAAGCACCGCGATTCCCAGGTCCAACCAGGTCGGCTTCCGCATCTACGCCGCGCTCCCTTCTTCCGGTAGAACGTTGGGCGGCGAACGCCCCCGGGCAACCGGTACAGGGGCCAGGAGCATGGGACTCACGGAGCGGCTCACGGGCGCCTCTCCGAGCCTCCGAGGGGGCTCCAGGCACGCGCTGCCACGGGAGAACAGCACATGTCGGAACAGGACCTGCCTTCCAACGCACCAGACGTCACCCCTCGGGTCAGTCCCTCGAAGTCCGGTACGCGGCGGCCCCGCAACACCCTCGTCCGTGCCCCCTCCAACTGGCTGGTGGCCGATACGAGCCACGCGCTCGACACCAACCGCCGCATCACCCAGGGCTACATCCAGCTCGCCCAGGACGTGCAGGTGTTGCTCGATCCGGACTTCCGCCCCGGCGGGGCCAGCCGAGTCCTCAACAACTGGTTCGCCTTCGCCCCCCATGCCTCCCAGGAGGCGGGCAAGGGCATGCTCGGCGCGCATCTGGCCCGCGCCATCATCGACGCGGCCCAGGGCGAGCCCTCCGAATCGGTGCAGCAGGCGCTCCAGCGCTGCGGTGTCTCCGGCCCGGAGCGGCTCGTCGCGGAGAAGGTGGGGGACACCCTGCGCTGGTTCGGTCTGTCTCACGACGTGGCCGCTTCCCTGGGCACGCTGCTGAGCGCGGCCAACCTCGACGTGCTCGCGGATCCGCGCACCTTGTGGATCTCCACCTGGCGCTTCGCGCGTGTCCTCTACGAGGCCCCGGGTGCCACGGCGCTCGAGGCGGCCGAGGCGGTGGCGCGCACGATGGAGCAGATGCTGCTCGATGGGAACGTGGCCATCTACTCGGACATCGCGGGAGCGGCGCGCGAGTACCTCGAGTGGCGCAAGCGCTCGGGAGCCAACGCGGTGAAGCCGGCCCAGGTGGTGGAGGGCTTCGCGCTGCGGGGCGCCCGCTCCGACGAGGCCCGCCGGGCCTGGATGTACGCGCTCGAGCACGTGAAGGACTCACCGCGGCCCACGGACTTCGCGAGCGCGCTGCCCGGAGTGGGAGGGCAGAGCCTGCTGGTGGCCGCGTTCGCCCTCTTCGAGGACGCGCGCCTGGCGGCCAACGGCTCGGACCGGGACGCGCTCATCGCCTGCGCCAACAACTATCTGGCCTGGCGCGAGCAGCACGATGCCGTGCAGCCCGCCTTCACTCCGGCCACGCAGCCCGCGGGCGAGGTGCCCCGCTCCGCCCTCATGCTGGCGATGACGCCGACACTGCGGCTGCAGCTGGGCCCCGTCGCCTGGGAGCTCAGCGACTACACCGCCACGCAGAGGGATCGGGACCACAACTTCCTCACCTCGAAGCCGACCGAGTACAACTGGGCCGTCTTCGAGGATCGCTGGCCCGCCATCCTCAACGCCTTCGAGCTCGGCTACCGCCACCGCGAGGGACTGTGGGCGATGCCTCAGCCCCTCATCGATTCGCTGGACCTCATCGAGGTCGACTGAGGCTCACTGGCCCGGGGCGCGCTGCTGCTGGCCCTGTGTTCCCGGCGCCTGCCGCTGCGGCTGGCCCTGAGGCGCGCCCTGCTGCTGGCGGGGCTGCCGTTGCTGGGGCTGCGTGACGATGTTGAGCGCCTGCTCCTCACCGGAGACGAGCGCGAACGAGGTCCGCACCGGCGTCCCCTCGGAGATTTTCTGCACGGGGATGCGCTCCAGACCGGGCCCCACGAATGCCCGGGTCTCGTCATTGATGGCGAGGCGGTAGAACGCACCATCCGAGGTATCGACGATGTCGATGTGCTCGGGCGTGACGTTGAGCACCCTGCCGTCGAACACCGCGGTGGCCACGGCGACGGGCCCCCGCACCTCGATGTTCGCCGTGTCCGTGGTGCCCGTATCACCCGCGCCACCCGTTCCCCCGCCACCCGTTCCGCGCAGCGCATCCACCTCGCTCTCCAGACGGGCCACGCGCTGACGCAGGAGGGTCAGCTCGCGCTGCATCGCCTCGGGGCCGCTGGACACGGGAGCCTGCTGCACCGCCGCCTGACCTCCGCCCCCACCACCGCCGGTCGCGCCCGCCCCGCCAGTCCCCGTCCCCGTCAGTCCCTGCTGCCCCTGGGGGCCAGTCCGCTGCAGGGGGACGCTGTCCAGGCCCGTCGCGGTCCCCGAGCCCTGGGTCCCCGCGCCTCCCGTCCCCATCCCCCCAGTGCCGGCGCCTCCCGTGCCCGCGCCCCCGGTCCCGGCGGCGGGCTCGCCCGTGGCCGTTCCCACACTCCCGGCCGATTGCTGTCCCGGAGCCCCTGCGGTCCCGGTCCCCGTCGTGTCCTGTCCCCGCTCGATGCTGGCCGTGCCCGATGGGCTCGCCGCGGGGGGTTGGGTGGTGGGGGCTCCCGCCCCCTGCTGCGCCAGGGCCACCAGAGGGGCGGTCCCCATGAAGGCCAGCGCCATCCAGATGGCTCTCCGCATGCAATCCTCCTCGTCGACCCCTCCCCGTGGCGCAAAGGTGGGAATTGTTCGTGAAGGGACACACCCGGCCGGGGACGGCCCATGCCTCCCTGGCGGCCCTCGGGCCGGGGGGCCTCGGGTTGACGGGCCCGGCGGGCATGAAAGAGAACGAGCGGTGAAACTTCCGGCGGCTTCATGTCACCACGGCGCGTGGCCCACCTTTTCGCGGTCCGAATGACCCTCGTTGGCGGCGCGTCCTCGGAACAGGACGCCGAGCGCCGGCTGCTGGCGCGCGCGCGGAAGGGCGATCCGGTCGCGTTCCGCACCCTCTTCGAGCAGCACGCCCCCGCCGTCTGGCGCTTCCTGCGCGATCTCTTCCGGGACGACGCCGCCGCGGATGAGGCCACCCAGGAGACCTTCGTCCGGGCGCACGGGCGGCTCGGAGCGCTGCGCGACGACGCGCGGCTGGCCTCGTGGCTGTTGGGGATTGCGCGCCACATCTACCTCGAGTCGCGCCGGACGCGGGGCACGCACCTGGACATCGCCTCCGAGGAGAGCGAGCCGCTGCTGGAATCGGCGCTGCCCTCGCCGACGCCGGAGGATCTGCTGTTGGACCGGGAGTTGGAGGGACTGTTGGCGGAGGCGCTCGGGGAGCTGCGCGAGGAGCGGCGCTCGGCGTTGCTGCTGCGCATCGACCATGGGCTGGCGTACGAGGACATCGCCCAGGTGATGGGCTGGTCCCTGCCCAAGGTGAAGAATGAAATCCACCGGGCGCGGCTGCAGCTGCGGGAGCGGCTCGCCGGGCACGTCGGAAACGGAGGTCGTCCATGAGCCCCCCCTGCCGCGAGTCGGACCTGGACGCGCTCCTCGCCGGAGAGCTCTCCGAGGAGGAAGCGGAGCGCGTGAGCGCGCATGCCACCACGTGTGTCACGTGCGCGCGGACACTGGCGTGGCTGCGCCTGGAGCGGGGGTGGATGGCTCAGCGGGCGAGGCGCATGCCGTCGAGACCGGCGCTGAGCTTCGGTGCGCTGGAGGCCCGGCTGCGTCCGTCGCAGGCGCCGCACCAGGGCCGCTGGGAGCACGGAGGAAGGATGGCGCTGGGCGCCGTGGCGGCGGTGGCCTTCATGGCGCTGAGCCTGGTGCCACAGGCGCGTCCCACGTCCTTCGACTCCGAGGAGCCATGGGGGGACGGGCTCGTCTCCGTGGCGACGGTGCCCGCGTGCATGGACCCGAGCGTCGAGGCCGTGGCCCGGGTCGAGGCGAGATTCGGCGCCTGCCTGCTGGCCTCGCCCGCGCGGCCACTGCGCTGAGACGGGCGGAGGGTGCGCTCCCGAGGTTCCGGGAGCGCCGGGGAGCAGCCCCGCCCGGGACTACGGCTGGGCCTTGGCCTTGTCCACCGCCGCCTTGGCCTGCACCAGCCCGTAGCCGAAGACGATGTCCTTGCCCGTGGACGGCTCCTCCGGCACCTCGGGATCCACGAGGTTATTCGCGGTGCTCTCGAGGATGGCGCGCACTTCCTTGTTGGTGAGCGAGGGACGGGCGCTCCACACCAGCGCGGCCACGGCGGAGACGTGGGGCGTGGCCATGGAGGTACCGGTGCTGAAGGCGTAGTCGCCGCCGCGGATGCCCACGGTCACGGTGTTGCCAAGCTGGGCGCGGATGTCGTTGACGAGGGTGGTGGGGATGGCCGTCACCGGCGGCCAGGTGGCCGGGGAGCCCAGCGTGAAGCCCAGGGCCTCGTCATCCTCGGGGTCGTTGTTGGCGATGATGACGGCGCGCGCGCCCTGGGAGCGCACGTTCTTCACCTTGTCGCTGAACTTGATCTCCCCACCGCGAGTCACGTAGGCCACGAAGCCCTCGCAGGTGGCCTCCTCCTGGGGGCACGAGCGATTGTTCTCCCCCAGGCCGCAGTCGATGAGCTTGCCCGAGTACTCCTCGTAGGGGACGTAGTCGAAGGCGGACGAGGCGTAGAAGTTGCCGCCGGCCACCAGGTTCGCGAAGGGCGACTGGCCCTGCGGGTAGGTGGAGTAGATGTTCACGCCGGGGGCCACCAGGCTCAGGTGCTCTCCGCCCTGCGAGAACTTGGGGTGCTTGCTTTCGGCGTCCACCGCGCCCACGGCGATCACGGACTCATAGGCGGCCGGGTAGACCTTGGACTCCGGGGTGGCGAGCTCACCGCCGTTGCCGCTGGCCGCGATGGAGAGCATGCCCGCCGCGTAGACCTCGTCGAAGGCCGTCTTCTCGGCCTCGTCCGGGGTGGACGAGCCGAGCGAGAGCGAGGCGATGTGCGCCCCCTCCGCCTTGCACCAGCGGAGCGCCGCGATGACGTCCGAGGTACGCCCATCCCCGTTCTCGTCGAGCACGCGGGCGACGAGCAGCTTGGCGCCGGGGGCCAGGCCCACCATGCCGTTGGGGCTCAGCGAGGTGTCATTGGGGTTCACCTGGCCGCCGGAGCCGAGCTGGGCGACGATGGTGCCCGCCACGTGGGTGCCGTGGCCGCCGCCCCAGACGCCCGACGTGTCCTTGTCCTCGGGCACGTCGTCGTTGTCGACGAAGTCCTTGCCACCGATGTACGCGGCCTTGAGCTCGGGGTGGTTCGGGTCGATGCCGCTATCGATGACGCACACGGTGATGCCCTCGCCGGTGGGGGCACCGGTGTCGAGCACGCCATTGTTGTCGGTGTCCCACACCTGGTTGGCCTGCGTCATCTGAACGGCCCAGGTGTACTCGGCGGTGCTGCCGGTGGCGCCAGGCGCGCCGAGCAGGGCGGACACGGGCACCCACGGCGACATGCCGAGCGCGTGCACCGGCCGGTCCGGGGTGATGGAGAGCACGTCGGGATCCTGGGCGAGCCGGGCCCGGGCCTCGGGGGTGAGGGAGAGGGCCAGGGTGTCGAGGCTGGGCCAGTGGTACTTCACGCGGGCGCCCAGCTTGCGCACCCTGTCCTCACGAAGGAGGGACACGGCGGCGGCCTGCACACCGGTCCGCTTGCGAAAGCGCACCAGCATCGGCTGGGGGCCGTTGTCGGACGTGGAGGAACTGCTCAACGCGGAGGAAACCGTGGCCTGCCCCAGGGACATCAGGGGAGCCGAGCGGCTCAGGTCCTCGACGACGAGCTCCGGACAGAGCGGCAGCTCCTGCGGCTCCGTGTCGATGGGCTCGGGCTCCTTGCAAGCACTCGCGCCCAACCCCAGCAGGCCCAACAGCACCAATCGCCTCATGAGAACGTCTCCTTGCACCACATCCGTGGGGGGAAGGCACCGCCGGGTGGCACCGGGCGGAGAAATGGGCCTGACCAACGGCTGGTCGGCACACCCATTCCCTATTGAACCACGGTAGGTCGTCTGCTTGGAGGGCGGTAGGGAGGACGGACGGGTCCTCCCCGGCGGGTGCGGGCTGGTGGACGTCAGCGCTCGGCGGGCTCGATGCCGAAGAGCCGCTCCACGTCACGGGAGTAGTCGGCGAGCCGCCGCTCGACGGCGTCCGGGCCCCAGCCCAGGAGGGGCGCCATGTCGGAAGCGGCCAGGCGAGCGGCGGCCCGGCCCAGGTCTCGAGTCTCGAAGGCGACCTTGAGGCGGCGCACGAGCAGGTCGGACAGTGTGTGGACGAGCTCGTAGGTGACGCAGTGGACGGCCTCGGCGCGGATATAGGGAAGGCCTGGGACGAGCGGCTCGGCGAGGTGGGGCTGCTCGCGGGTGAGGGCCCACACCAGGCGCCAACGGGAGCCGTAGGCGCGCACGAGGTGGACGGCGGTCTCCTCGCGGCGCACCTCGGCGCGGGCGGCGGAGAGCTCCGCGTCGAACGAGGGGATGTCGCCACCGGGCAGGGGAAGGGAGTCGGTGGGGGCCTTGTGGCGGGGGCCGCCGAGCACCTTCTCGACGGCGTTCACGGCGTCACGGGCCATGACGCGGTAGGTGGTGAGCTTGCCGCCGGAGATGGCGAGGACGCCGGTGGGGCTCGTGTGGATGGCGTGCTCGCGGCTGGCGCTGTTGGCGTCGCCCTGGCCATAGCCGCTGGCCACGAGGGGGCGGATGCCGGCCCAGGCGCTGACGACGTCCTCGCGGACGAGGTGGGCCTGGGGGAAGAAGGCATTGGCCGAGGTGAGCAGGTAGTCCACGTCGGAGAGGCTGGCGCGCACCTCGGAGGGGTGGGCGTGGGTGGGGGTCTCCGTGGTGCCGATGATGGTGTGGGTATCGGCGGGGAGGACGAACATCACCCGGCCATCGACGGGAGACAGCAGGGTGATGGCGGTGTCGGTGGGGAGCCGCTCGCGGGGGACGGAGATGTGGACGCCCTTGGTGCCGCGGACGGAGGGCGTGGAGCCATTGGCGTCGAGCTTGCGGATTTCATCGCTCCAGGGCCCGGTGGCGCTGACGAGCACGCGGGCGCGGACGGTGATTTGTTGGCCGGTGAGCGCATCGACGACGGTGGCGCCCTGGGCGCGGCCCTGCTCGATGAGGAGGGAGCTGACGAAGGCGTGGTTGAGGACGATGGCACCGGCCTCGGAGGCTCCGATGGCGTTGGCGAGGGTGAGGCGGGCGTCGTCGGTGGCGGCGTCGTAGTAGCGGGAGCCCCCCTTGAGGCCCTCGGTGCGGATGCCGGGGACGGCCTCGGACACCTCGCGGGCATTGAGGCTGCGCGCGGCCTTCACGTTCCGGAAGAGGGCGAGGGCGTCATACAGCATGAGGCCGGCGGCGAGCTTCCAGCGGGGGATGCGAGCGCCCTGGTAGACGGGCCAGACGAAGGAGAGGGGCCGGACGAGGTGGGCGGCGAGGCGCAGGAGCCGATAGCGTTCGATGCTGGACTCGAAGACGAGGCCGAGGTGGCCGTGCTCGAGGTAGCGGACGCCGCCGTGGATGAGGCGGGAGGAGCGGCTGGAGGTACCGGAGGCGAAGTCCTCGCGCTCGACGAGGGCGACGCGGAGGCCGCGGAGGGCGGCATCACGGGCGATGCCACAACCGGTGACCCCCCCGCCGATGACGAGGACGTCGAACTGTTGGGACGAGAGGGCGAGCAGGCGCTCGGAGCGAGGAGCGGGGGGCTGGGGAGGAGGCGGAGGGAGGAGGCCCAAGGCGCCCGAGTCACCGCGGTGGGCGGGAGCAGGAGCGGGCGGGGCGACGGATTCAGGACGCACGGAAGCAGTGTAACGGCGGGGCGGCGTTGGGGGCAGCAGGAAGCGAACGCGGTGCGTCAAGAGGAGCCCCCTCCCCTCTCCCGCTGGGAGAGGGACGGGGTGAGGGTATGAGGAACCCGGGTTGTGAGACTCCGGGCCGGGAGCCACGGTGGGCCCCCGAGAGAAGACCGGGGACCCACCAGGAGAACGCCAGCGGAGAACGTCAGCGCCGGGTCTGGTTGGAGGAGGAATCCGTCCTGGAGTTATCGGAGGAGGAGTTCCCACCGCCGGACTTCCGGGACGGATGAGCGTCGCTGTTGGGGTTCAGCTGGTTGGACCTGTTGTCGCGGTCCTGCTTGAAGGCGGGGTTGTTGGGATTCTTGGTATCGGAACGCTGGTCGTTGGAGCGCGGGTCGTTGTTGGGAGTGTTGGCCACGGGTACCTCCATGAAGCCGGGCGTCAGGCCCGGGGAGACGCAAACTAGGAGTGCCCTGGAGGAGAGACACCGGGGCCGGTGGGGAGGGGGCACTGTCGGGAACAGGGGGAGAGGGCTGCGAGCGAGGCGAACCGTGCATACCTCCACGAGAAGCCCGGGCCTGGGAGGTAGCGCGTGAAGACAGTGACGTATGAGCGCAGCGGGAGGACGAACACGGGGGCGCAGGCGGTGCGGGTGGAGGGAATGAGACACCTGCGCGTGCTGGAGCAGGGGGAGACGGTGGTGGAGAGGGACCTGACGGAGGAGGAAGTCGAGCGCTTGAGGCCGCTGCTGGAGGAAGCGGAGCACCTGCCCGCGCCAGCGGTGTTGGAGCCAGCGGCGGGAGGCCCGAGGGGGATGGCGGTGAGCCTGGCCTTCGAGGACGAGGAGACGCCGCGGGTGCGACTGGAGGCGCATGCGGGGCAGACGGCGAAGGGGGACGGGACGCCGTACGACGCCCTGCTCTCGGAGTTGGACGAGCTGCTGACGCAGGAGCTGCACGAGCGGGCGCCGAGGCACGCGCACGCGGTCCTGCCGCACGAGCTGCGTCAGCAGGAATGACTCACGGGAACGACGGCCGCGGGGAGGCGAGAGCCATTCCCGGGCCGTGAAGCGGCTCAGCGGGCGGAAGAGGAACGCGAGCCGGAGTCGGAGTCGGAGCGACCGCTGGCGGGAGGCTCGAGGGGAAGGGCCACGATGAAGGTGGCGCCCTGACCGGGCTGGCTCTCGACGCGGATGTCGCCGCCGAGCGAGTCGACGATCTGCTTGCAGATCCACAGGCCGAGACCGAAGCCGCCGTAGTGGCGCTCGGAGACGGCGCGCTCGAAGCGTTGGAAGATGCGGGCCTGGCTGTCGGGGGGGATGCCGATGCCGTGGTCGCGCACGGTGAGCCGGGCGAGGGGCCCGTCCTGGACGACGGACAGCTCGACGGGGTGGGAGGCGCCGTACTTGATGGCGTTGGAGAGCAGGTTGGTGACGACCTGCTCGAGGCGGAGGCGATCCCACCGGCCGATGACGGGCGAGGAAGCGTGGAGGATGAGCTTGCACCCGGCGCCGGAGGCATCGGCCTCGGCGCGGGCGACGACGTCGTGGAGGAGGGCGGCGAAGTCGACGGTCTCGTGCTCGAGGGCGAGCCGGCCGGCGCGGATGCGGGAGACGTCGAGCAGGTTGTTGACGAGCTGGTGGAGACGCTCGGCGGGGCGGCGGGTGGCCTCGATGCGCTTGCGAGCGGGGTGGGGGTTGCCGTTGGCGTCGGTCTCGGGGAGCGAGCGCCAGAGGAGCTGGAGCTGGAGCTGGAGCGAGGTGAGGGGCGTCTTGAGCTCGTGGGAGGCGACGGAGAGGAAGTCGTCGCGAATCTGGAGGGCGCGTTGCAGGTCGGTGGCGAGCGCCTCGACCTCGCGGCGGGCGAGCACCTGTTCGGTGACCTCGGCGCACAGGCCCATGGTGCCGAGCGTCTCGCCACCGATGCCGCGCCAGGGCTGCCAGGTGAGGTCGAAGTACTTCACCTCGTCCTGGCCGGTGCCGGAGAAGTCGGCGCGAAGGGGGACCTCGTGGCCGACGAAGGGGGTGCCCTTGCGGAAGACATCGTCGAGCAGGTGGAGGAGGTTGGGATCCAACCCGGAGAGGGTTTCGCGGATGGAGCGGCCGGGGGCGAGACGCTCCCCGACGAGGGTCTGTCCGAGCGGGTTGACGAGCTCGACGACGTGGTCCGCGCCGCGGGTGAGGCAGATGGCGACGGGGGCCTGCATGAAGAGGGTCTCGAGCCGTTCGCGCTGGGTCTCGGCCTCGAGGAGGGCGTCGTGCTCGCGAGCGAGGAGCTGGGCGTGCTCGTGGTCCTCGCGGAAGCGGGCGGAGATGTCGCGGAAGACGATGACGGAGCCGAGCCGGTGGCCGTGGGAGTCGGAGATGGGAGCGGCGGTGTGCTCGATGGGGAGCTCGGCGCCATTCCTGGAGAGCAGAAGGGCCTGCTTGCCGAGTTGGACGGGCCGCTCCGCGTTCTGTGCGCCGAGGAAGGGGGCGATGGGCTCGCGGGTGGAGGGGTCGACGAGACGAAGGACGCGCTCGAGCGGCTGTCCGATGGCATCGGCCTCGCGCCAGCCGGAGAAGTAGGAGGCGACGGGGTTGATGAAGCGGACGAGGCCGTGGGAGTCGGTGGTGAGGACGGCGTCGCCGATGCTGCGCAGGGTGGTGTCGAGCACGTGGCCATTGGCCTGAGCGGCGGCGCGAGCGACCTGGGCCTCATGGAGGGTGGTGCGGACACGAGCGGACACCAGGGTCATCAGGGCGGCGACGCCGGTGAAGAGGGCGCTGGTGATGGTGTGGTGGGCGACGGAGAAGGAGGAAGGAGCCTCGTGGAAGAACAGCCGGGAGAGGACGAGGGCAGCGGCGGTGGAGAGAGCCCCGGGGCCGTGGCCGCCCAGCCAGGCGGAGAGGATGACGGCGGCGAGGAAGAGGAAGTAGGGGGAAGGAGCGAGCCAGCGCCAGAGGAACCACTGGAGGGCGAAGGCGAGCCCGGTCGCCAGCAGGGCGAATCCGTAACGAGCCCAGGAGGGGGTGCGGTGAGGATGGGACGAGCTGCTGGGGAAGAGGGCCACGGTGAAGCCTGGGACTGGGAGCAACGGGGGAAAGCCATCTGACGGATAGACGGAGGACCGCTGCGATGGAACCGGAGACCCACGGTCCTCATCCCGTGTGAGTTCGAAACCGAGCACTCGAATTCCCCCCTGCGCCGGAACACTCTAGCTGGATGTCCGTGTGCCCCACCAGCGAGGGAGCGGAAGAAGGAGGACGGCGGAGGTCGGGTTTGCGGGCGGGGCGTACCGGCGGCTAGAGAGGGGCAATGAAGCGAGTACGGTTCTCGGTGCACCGGACGGTGGGAGAGGCGAGGCTCCAGGAGGGGCTGTTGGCGGGGTCGGGATTGTCAGTGGAGGTGAGAGGGGAGGCGCTGGCGCCGCTGAGCGGGGAGATACCGAGCACGGAAACGTGGGTGGAGCTGTGGTTGCCGGAGGAGGAGGTGGCGAGGGCGCGGGAGCTGTTGGAGGAGTTGGAGGAGGACGGGGAGAAGGCGGAGAGAGCGGTGGAGTGTCCGGGGTGTCGGGAGGAGAACCCGGGGAACTTCGAGCTGTGCTGGAGCTGTGGGGAGGAACTGCCAGAGTCGCCGAGGCCTCGACTGAGAGCGGTGTCGTGAGGAGTGCGGGAGATTCCCTGGAGGGAGTAAGCCCGGCTGATGGCACCCGGGACGAGGTGTCGGGCATTGACCAGCGGAGCGGGCGGGAGACGATGCGCGGTGGAAGGCGAGTCTCTAGAGTCAGGGTGACGTGCTGAACGTACCGCCCACCAAAGAGACGCGGGGCCGACGAGGCCCGCGGGAACCCGAGAATGAGCCGAGGTGGCCACGCGGCCGGAAGCTCGATCGGGGCTTGAAGAGCGCGCTGATCGCCTGCCTGGTGGCGTTGGCCATCCACCTGATACCGCTGTTCCTGCCGAGGAACATGCCGGAGCAGGAACTGGCGATCGCGAGGGCGATGCCGGACGCGACGAATCGGGCGCAGGTGCTGAAACCTCTGAAGGACAACCCGAAGTCGACGGGGGCGCACCTCCGGGAGGCGGCGGAGCTGTTGGTGGAGGGCTCGCCGCTGGACGCGTACGAGCTGGCGAAGGAGGCGGAGAAGAAGGAGCCGGGCGAGGTGGAGACGCAGCTCCTGCTGGCGAGGATCTGCCACGGGCAGCGGATGAACCGGTGCGAGGAGGAGTCGCTGGCGAGAGCGGCGGAACTGGGACCGGGGGACCCGAGGGCGGATCTGCTGCGAGCGGACTTCCAGGAAAGGGACGGAGACCTGGGAGGAGCGCTGTCGTCGGTGGGGAAGGCGTACGAGAAGGCGCCGGGGAATGTCGGAGTGGGGGTGAGGTACGCGAGGCTCCTGAGCACGATGGGTCGAGGGGAGGAGGCGCTCCAGGTGCTGAAGCAGTTGGAGAAGGGCCTGGGAAGGCCGCGGCTGCTCATGGAGGAGGGGTTGGTGCGGATGGAGCAGGGGAGGATGGAGGAAGCGCGGGAGCTGTTCGCGAGCGCGGTGGATGCGGATCCGAAGCTGGTGATGGGGTACTACCACCTGGGGATGGCGGCCTTCCGGGTGGGGGACGTAGAGGGGGCGGAAGAGGCGCTGAGACAGGCGGATCGCCTGGACATGTCGGACATGAGGCCGTTATCGGCGCTGTGCGACATCCAGAGGAAGACGGGCCGGACGGAGCAGCTGACGGCGACGCGGATGGATCTGGAGCGCCGATTTCCGGAGCGGATGGAAGCGGTACGAAGCGCCTGCCGGACCCAGTGAAGCAAGCCCCCTCTCCCTCTCAGCGAGGGCTTGGGTGAGGCTCATCCCGAGCGCACGCCTACTCTGGGATGCCGCGGATCCGCCGGAGCAACCGGGCGGAGGACTTCACCTCGCGGTCGACGGAACCATCGGCGATTTCGGTCCGAACGACGGCCTGGAGAAAAGGAACAGCCTCCTCGTCCCGGCCCTGCTCGAACAGCAGCTCCCCGAGTGCCATCCGAGCGCGAGTCAGCATGACCAGGTCCTCGGCGAGGACGGCGGCATCAATGGCATCACTCAAGGCGGACTCAGCGAGTTCGGTCCGGCCGCGGTCGATGAGCTCACGGGCGCGCTGGAGGTGGCGTAGAGCATCCATGGGGGCACTCCGGGAGGAACTCAGGGACGAGACAGCGACGAAGACCCGGAGACGACGAGAACACGCGAACGCGGACACAGTCGGGGACAAAGAGGCCGGGGCCGGGTTATCCCAAGAGACATGGATGACGAGTCGCGGATCGTGGAGTTGGAGTTGCGCTACATGCAGCAGCAGGAGCTGCTGCAGGAGCTGAACGACGTGCTGTACGCCCAGCGTCGAGAGCTGGATGCACTGAAGGCGGAGGTAGATTTCCTGAAGAAGAAGCTCGAGGGCGAGCCGGGCCTGGTGGATGCGCAGCGGCAGGAGAAGCCGCCGCACTACTGAGGGCCTGACGCAACCGGGCCGCGACTACAGCCGGAACCCGAGGCGCAAGCCGATATGAGGCCTGGGCTCGAGGTAACCGATTTCTAGACCGAAGCTGACGGAGCGGTTCTGGTAGCCGAAGCCGAAGGCACCGTGGGCGCGGAAGGTATCGCCCTCGAAGAAGATCCACGGGCCGCCGAGAACCTCCAGGTAGAGGGGAGTACGCCTGGGATTGAAGCGGAGGCTGAGGTCGAGCGGAACGGCGAGGGTATTGGGCTGGGTGGCGAGGAGCGCACCGAAGCGGGTGCCGATGGAGAGGGGGCCAGCGAAGATGAAGTCGACGGTGCCAGTGAGATGGAAGAAGGCACCGCTGTCGATATGGTAGTCGGCACCGAGGTTGAGCCGGAAATCAGCCGCCTCGGACTTCTCCGGAGCGAGGATGACGGCGAGTGCTAGGAGACCACCGAGGAAGGGACGCAGTAGCTGCTTCATGAGCAAGGCGCTCCTGGACTTGGAGGGTGGAGCACCAATCAAGCAAGCCTGGAGAGGCATCGCCAGCACGAAGATAGAGAGTGCGTCACGAAAAGCACTGCTCCGCGGAAAGACACACGCGGAACGCAGAAATCCAGTAGCCCGCAAAGGCGAAGGCCCCGGGTCTCACATGGCGTGAGACCCGGGGCCTTCAAAAAAATCCGGCAGCGACCTACTCTCCCGCGCGGTTTCCCGCGGAGTACCATCGGCTCTGGAGGGCTTAACTTCCGTGTTCGGGATGGGAACGGGTGGGACCCCTCCGACATTGCCACCGGAAAACATGTGACTCGTGCATACAAAGGGTAGTTTTCAATTTCCTGCTGACAGAAGCTGGTGCCTTCTTCCGGGCCCGGCGCCGCTCGCTTCGGAGCGCGCTCAGGGGCCTCGACCTTGGCCTCGAATCCCTTACTCCCCCCTTGGGGTGGAGCCTGTGAGAGATTGAGGTAAAGTAAGCCGCACGACCAATTAGTACCGGTTAGCTCAACGCGTTACCGCGCTTACACACCCGGCCTATCAACGTCGTAGTCTTCGACGGGTCTTCAGGGGCTTGCGCCCGGGATACCTATTCTCGAGGTCGGTTTCCCGCTTAGATGCTTTCAGCGGTTATCCAATCGACACATGGCTACCCAGCGATGCCTCTGGCGAGACAACTGGTACACCAGCGGTGTCTCCAACCCGGTCCTCTCGTACTAAGGTCAGAGCCTCTCAAGTATCCTACGCCCACAGCAGATAGGGACCAAACTGTCTCACGACGTTTTGAACCCAGCTCGCGTACCGCTTTAATTGGCGAACAGCCAAACCCTTGGGACCTGCTCCAGCCCCAGGATGCGATGAGCCGACATCGAGGTGCCAAACCTCCCCGTCGATGTGAACTCTTGGGGAGATAAGCCTGTTATCCCCGGAGTACCTTTTATCCGTTGAGCGATGGCCCTTCCATTCAGGACCACCGGATCACTATGACCTGCTTTCGCACCTGCTCGACATGTCTGTCTCGCAGTCAAGCTCCCTTATGCCATTGCACTCGACGCCCGGTTTCCAATCGGGCTGAGGGAACCATCGCGCGCCTCCGTTACATTTTGGGAGGCGACCGCCCCAGTCAAACTACCCACCAGACAGTGTCCCAACTCCCGTTGAGGGGGCATGGTTAGACACCAGAATCCGACAGGGTGGTATTTCACCGTTGCCTCCACCGAACCTGGCGGCCCGGCTTCAAAGGCTCCCACCTATCCTACACAGTCGAACCCTAGTGTCACTGTCAAGTTGTAGTAAAGGTTCACGGGGTCTTTCCGTCTTGCTGCGGGTAAACTGCATCGGCACAGCTATTTCAATTTCGCTGAGTCCCTCTCCGAGACAGTGCGGAAGTCGTTACTCCATTCGTGCAGGTCGGAACTTACCCGACAAGGAATTTCGCTACCTTAGGACCGTTATAGTTACGGCCGCCGTTTACTGGGGCTTCGGATCATCGCTTCGCCTTGCGGCTGACGAATCCCCTTAACCTTCCAGCACCGGGCAGGAGTCAGACCCTATACGTCGGCTTCTTGCCTTCGCAGAGTCCTGTGTTTTTGGTAAACAGTCGCTACCGCCATTTCTCTGCAACCTCTCTCGGCTCCAGCTGTACGCCTTCACCTACCAGAGGCCCACCTTCTTCCGAAGTTACGGTGGAAATTTGCCTAGTTCCTTGGAGGAGAGTTCTCTCAAGCGCCTTAGGATTTTCTCCTCACCCACCTGTGTCGGTTTGCGGTACGGACACCCTGTAGACTCCCCGCGGAACTTTTCTTGGAAGCCGAGCATCAACGACTTACCCCGTGAGGGGCGCCATCAGGTCTCGGGGATGGCTGCCGCGCCTTTTCATCGTACGCGACACCCCTACGCCTTTGGACTGGCACAACCACCGGCCAGCTCGTCTAGCTTTCTCCGTCCTTCCTCGGTTCAACGTCTACAAGATGGCGCAGGAATATTAACCTGCTTGCCATCACCTACGCCTTTCGGCCTCGGCTTAGGTCCCGGCTAACCCTGGGAAGATTAACTTGACCCAGGAAACCTTGGGTTTACGGCGAGGGGGTTTCCCACCCCCTTTATCGCTACTCATTTCGGCATCAGCACTCGCAACCGCTCCAGCAGCCCTTGCGGTCTACCTTCGCTGCAGTTGCAACGCTCCTCTACCACTGCATACGCCTGACGTATGCAATCCGAAGCTTCGGCGCTAGTCTTGAGCCCCGTTACATTTTCGGCGCGGCCTGTCTCGACCAGTGAGCTATTACGCTTTCTTTAAAGGATGGCTGCTTCTAAGCCAACCTCCTGGTTGTCAATGACCTGCCACATCCTTTCTAGTGTTCACTTAGACTAGACTTGGGGGCCTTAGCTGTCGGTCTGGGTTATTCCCCTCTTGCCAATGGACGTTATCACCCACTGACTGCTTCCCGAGATAACAATTACCGGCATTCGGAGTTTGGTACGGTTTGGTAATCTGGTGAGACCCCTAGCCGTTCCAGTGCTCTACCTCCGGTATTGAATTCCTCGAGACGATACCTAAATATCTTTCGGGGAGAACCAGCTATCACGGAGTTTGATTGGCCTTTCACCCCTACACACAGCTCATCCCAGAAATTTTCAACTTTCATGAGTTCGGTCCTCCATGAGGTGTTACCCTCACTTCAACCTGGCCATGTGTAGATCACCCCGCTTCGGGTTATAATGCACGCAACTGTTTCGCCCGTTTCGGACTCGCTTTCGCTCCGGCTCCACCTAGCGGCTTAGCCTCGCTACGTACATTAAGTCGCCGAATCATGATGCAAAGGTACGCCCTCGCACTGGGTTGCCCCGTAGTGCTCGGACTGCTTGTAGACATGCGGTTTCAGGTTCTTTTGACTCCCCTCACTGGGGTTCTTTTCACCTTTCCCTCGCGGTACTTGTTCACTATCGGTCGCCAAGGAGTATTTAGCCTTACCGGATGGTCCCGGCTGATTCAGGCAGGATTGCACGTGTCCCGCCCTACTTGGGTACCCCGCTCGGCCTCCACCGGTTTTCGCGTACGCGACTATCACGCTCTTTGGTGCACCTTTCCAGGTGCTTCCGCTAACCAGCAAAGGTCCTACCGCGGACCCGTAACCCCGGTGCCACTTTCGTGACACCGGTTTAGGCTGTTCCCGTTTCGCTCGCCACTACTTCGGGAATCACTCATTGTTTTCTTTTCCTCAGGGTACTGAGATGTTTCACTTCCCCTGGTTCGCTCCTTCGGCCCTATGTATTCAGGCCGAGGTAACGCGGCTTTCACCACGTTGGGTTTCCCCATTCGGACATCTCCGGCTCAACGTTCGGTTGGCAACTCCCCGGAGCTTTTCGCAGCCACCCACGTCCTTCTTCGCCTCTTGGCACCTAGGCATCCACCGCACGCCCTTAGTAGCTTACTTACCTTAATCCCTCGCAAGCCCGCCTCCCGGCGGGATTTTCAAAACTCGAGACCAAGGTCCAGGCCCCAGCTCTTCGCTGCGGAACCCGGAAGAATGCATTTGCTTGAGCTCACCGCTTCCAGCTCGCCTGGCCTCTCGGCTCAGACTCGCCTTCCGCTCGTGAGTCGAACTTCTCTCAGCAGAAATTGAATTCTACCCTTCGTATGCACTTGTCAAAGAACGCTCTGACTCTCGTCAGAATCTTGTGGAGCTGATCGGGATCGAACCGACGACTTCTAGCTTGCAAAGCTAGCGCTCTCCCAGCTGAGCTACAGCCCCGGAAATGCGTCGTGGTGTCTCACCTGCCTTCTCCTGCCGGCCGTCATCGCCACCCTGCTTCCCCGTTGGGAAGACTGGTGGGCCTAGGTGGACTTGAACCACCGACCTCACGCTTATCAGGCGTGCGCTCTAGCCAGCTGAGCTATAGGCCCAGTTGGTGAGTTACCCGTACAGCTACCTTCATTCTCAAAGAACCGAGCCACGACTGGCTCAGCCCCTCAAAACCAAACAGCAAGCCCAGACGATTGCGAAACGTTGACCTGGTCGACCTCTGGCAGCTTTCGCTGCTGGTGCACCCTGTGGCGCCGAAGCGCTCACCGTGCACCCGGTCTCCTTAGAAAGGAGGTGATCCAGCCGCAGGTTCCCCTACGGCTACCTTGTTACGACTTCACCCCAGTTACCGACCACTCCTTGGGCACCCCTTGGTGGGATGACTTCTGGAGCAATCGACTCCCATGGTGTGACGGGCGGTGTGTACAAGGCCCGGGAACGTATTCACCGCGGCGTGCTGATCCGCGATTACTAGCGATTCCGCCTTCATGGAGTCGAGTTGCAGACTCCAATCTGAACTGAGACCGGTTTTATGCGATTAGCTCCCCTCGCGGGTTGGCGACGCGTTGTACCGGCCATTGTAGCACGTGTGTAGCCCTGGTCATAAAGGCCATGAGGACTTGACGTCATCCCCACCTTCCTCCGGTTTAACACCGGCAGTCCCTCTAGAGATCCGCTTGCGCGGCAACTAAAGGCGAGGGTTGCGCTCGTTGCGGGACTTAACCCAACATCTCACGACACGAGCTGACGACAGCCATGCAGCACCTGTCTCTCGGTTCCCTTGCGGGCACCCTCTCATCTCTGAAAGGTTCCGAGGATGTCAAGACCAGGTAAGGTTCTGCGCGTTGCGTCGAATTAAACCACATGCTCCACCGCTTGTGCGGGCCCCCGTCAATTCCTTTGAGTTTTAGTCTTGCGACCGTACTTCCCAGGCGGAGAACTTAATGCGTTAGCTACGGCACCGCGGGGGTCAACACCCACGACACCTAGTTCTCATCGTTTACGGCGTGGACTACCAGGGTATCTAATCCTGTTTGCTCCCCACGCTTTCGCGTCTCAGCGTCAGTTACCGTCCAGGTGGCCGCCTTCGCCACCGGTGTTCCTCCCCATATCTACGAATTTCACCTCTACTTGGGGAATTCCGCCACCCTCTCCGGCACTCAAGCTCTGCAGTTTCGGGCGCACTTCCTCAGTTGAGCTGAGGGCTTTCACACCCGACTTGCAAAGCCGCCTACACGCGCTTTACGCCCAATAATTCCGAACAACGCTTGCACCCTCTGTATTACCGCGGCTGCTGGCACAGAGTTAGCCGGTGCTTCTTCTCCCGGTACCGTCAAGCCCCAGCGTATTAGGCTGGGGGTTTTCGTCCCGGTCGAAAGTGCTTTACAATCCGAAGACCTTCATCACACACGCGGCGTTGCTGCGTCAGGCTTTCGCCCATTGCGCAAAATTCCCCACTGCTGCCTCCCGTAGGAGTCTGGACCGTGTCTCAGTTCCAGTGTGGCTGATCGTCCTCTCAGACCAGCTACCCGTCGTCGCCTTGGTGGGCCATTACCCCGCCAACTAGCTGATGGGCCGCGGACTCATCTGGATGTGATAGCTTGTATACAGAGGCCACCTTTTCCCTCAGGAGCCGAAGCTCCCGGGGCTTATCCGGTATTAGCCAATCTTTCGACTGGTTATCCCAGACACCCAGGCAGATTATCCACGTGTTACGCACCCGTGCGCCGCTCTACTAGGATTGCTCCATTCGCGCTCGACTTGCATGTGTTAGGCACGCCGCCAGCGTTCGTTCTGAGCCAGGATCAAACTCTCCAATTGAAATTGAAGGTTTTGAACCGGCATCCGTCAGGGCCCGGCTACGGGACTCCCGACTTCGCTGTTCAGGGCACCCCGGAATCGACTCACGCCGACTCTCTTGGGGCACCGTTTAGAATTGACTGCGGTTTCCGCAATCGTCTTCTTCTTGGGCTTGCTATTTGGTTTTCAAAGACCGAGCCGCTTGTTGCTGCCGCGGCTTTCTGCTACGCTTCCTCTACTTCTCGGCTGCACCCCATTCAACCTCGGGGGCTGCATTCTTTATTTCGAAGCGGCTTTTCTGTCAAGCGGCCGTTGCCGCCCCGTTTCACCGCTTCGCCTCGTGAGGAGTCAACATCGCGCCATTGCGCTTTGTTTCTTCCTGCCGAAGGGGCGCGAAACCTACTTCACTTCCGCGTCTCGTGTCAACTCGCTTCGTCGACTCTTTCTTCCACCCCGTCCCGGCTTTGTCGCCTGCGCGACTTCCGCCGTTTCGTGGGGGAGGCGGCTTCTACCACCGCCGCGTTGAGAGTCAACTTCGCTCGCTGACTTTCTATTTCCTCTTTCACTTCGCTCGTCCGGCGCTCCCGGCCGCCGTTGCGGCCTCGCTTCCCGTCCGAGGGGGCGCGGCTTCTATCACCGCCGCGCCTGGAGTCAACCGCCTTCGCTGACTCTCTTGCTCCCTCCTCTTCCGCGCTCCGTCACCGAGGTGACTTCCGCTTTGTCGAGGGGGCGCGGCTTCTACCACCGCCGCGTTTGGAGTCAACTTCGTGTTGCTGACTCCGTATTCCTTCTTCAGCCCGTTCGGGTTCTCCGCCGCCAGTGCGGCTTCGCATTCCCGTCCGAGGGGGCGCGGCTTCTACCACCACCGCGTTTGGAGTCAACCACCTTCGGTCGACTCCTCTTCCCGTGCGTTCAACCTGGCGCGTGTGGCCTCGGCTGATTCAACAGGGTTGCGGCCTCGCGCCTCACCCCTTCGATGGCCCCATCTCAGTGGAGGCATGTGCGGCGGGCGCGAAGGCCGCGGTATTCGGTTCGACCTCTTCAACCTCGAGCCGCGACTCCTTCATTCCGCCGTTGAACGGCAGGAACTACGTGCCTCCTTGCCACACCCATTCGCTCAATGAGCACTCGACAGAACGAGGGCTCGGGCTGCGGCCTTCTCGGTGCCTCCCGAGCCGAGAACGGATGGCGTCTTCCCCTCGCCCCATCAGCAGCCAAGGCTTCGCAGGCATCCGTCACACTGACCGGACTGGGGCGTGCAGCAGATGCCCCTGAGTCTACACTGCGTAGAGGAACCATCCCATAAGCCCGTAGACCAAAGAGGGCAGCGGCCTCTCCACCGGATAGTGGGAGGCCTGGCCCTTATCAAATCGTCCTCTCCCGTCCTGCTCCACGGGTCGCCAAGAAGAATGCTCCATTCGACGAGTTGCCTTCGGGGGAGAAAGCGGCTTCTTCCACGGCGCAGCCCCAGCCCGATCCCACACTGACGCTACTGTTCGATGAGTCCTCTCCCTTCAAGGGACGGGTTGAGGACGTCGTCCTGCTCTATCGCGACCCTCCCCACTCGCAGGCCTCCTCAAGACATCCGACGAAGCGGGAGCCTCGGCTCCGGGTCCAGCAGCGAACCTGGATGGGCGATGATCTCACGAATCACCAAGCCCTCTTCGAAATCCTCCGCGACCAGATTCCTCGCATCCGGCAGGAGTTCAGGGCCGTGAATTGCTCATCCACATCAGCCCGGGGACCCCTGCCATGCAGACCCTGTGGGTGCTGCTGGCGGAGTGCGGCTTCATCGAGCAGCCCTTCAAAGTCGTGACGTCCTACCGGCGGAAGCACGAGCGCGGCAACCGCGAGGCCATCGTCGAGGTCTCGCTCGGCATCGAGAGCTTCTACAAGGTCTATCGGGCATCCCGGCCCGGGCAGCATCCGTCCGCGGAAACCGCCGCCATCTGGGCTCCGTCCCGGTTCCGCTCCTCCAAGATCAAGGCGCTCTTCGACGAGGGCCCGCCGCTACGCCTGAAGGTCCCCGTCCTCATCCTGGGCGAGCGTGGCACGGGCAAGACGAACCTCGCCTCCTGGCTGCGCAGCCATAGCCCCTTCCGCCGCGAGGCGCTCGATCACCGCGGGCCCCCGGTCGCTTGCGGTCAGTTCTGCGGAGACACCATCAAGTCCGAACTCTTCGGCCACAAGGCGGGCTCCTGCACCGATGCCACGAACGACAAGGAAGGTCTGCTCTTGGGTGGCCCACGGGGACACACTGTTCCTGGACGAGATCGGAGACATCTCCCGGGACGTCCAACGCATGCGCATCCGAGTGCTGGAGGAGCGCCGTACACCCCGCTCGGCTGTGAAGGGCAGTCGATAAATCGCTCGTCGGCGGTGTGGCCAGAAGAGTCTGGAGCAGGCTCCGCTGGGGGGCAGGCGCGAGCCCAGCGCCCATGCGGTGGTGCATGGCAGAGCCAGGCCGGTGCTTCTGGCAGAGGCAATCGCGAGCGGGCCCTCAACATGCAGCCTGGAGGGCTCGTCTGCGCGCGAGAGCCGCGGGGCTTGTGCAACGACACGCCCCGGCGGGTTGGTCATCAGCGGCCGTCAGGCAAGCTGGTGGCCAAACCTGGCGGGCTGGACTCACCGTCAGGGGTCATCAATGCCGGGGAGAGGCTGCGTGGCGGAGCCAGCGTGAGGGGCGCGCTATTGCGCCTGTGCAACGCCTCCACCAGGTCGTGCCCATGTGCGGCCAGGTTGTGCGCCAGGGCCACCAGCAGGGCGACACACTTCACCTTCTCCAGCCCCCGCACCGTCACCTGCGTCAGGCCATAGCGCCCCTTCACCCGCGCGTTGACGTTCTCCACCAGGCCGGCGCGGGCCTTGTACTGCTCCTTGGCCTCGTCGGTGCGCATGCGCTCACGCCACGCCTCTACCTCGGGGGAATGGTCCCCCTGCTGCCCGGCCTGGGCCATGCGCTCGGGCACCGAAATGAGCGCTTCAACCCCCTTGGCCGCGCACTGCTTCACGTCTGCGCACGTGGCATGGCCGCCATCGGCCAGCACGCGCTCGGGCACCTGGCCCGTGCGCTGCTCAATCTGCTCCACCATGGGGCTCACGCTGCCCATGTCGCTGCCCTGGTTGGTGACTTCCACTCCCACAATCGTTCGTGGCCCTCCCTGCGCCTCCCCGGCCACCGCCAACTGCAGGTTGTAGGCGGGTCGGAAGCCCCCATCGGCCATCTTCATCACCCGCGCATCCGCATCCGTGGTGCTGGCGCGCACCTTGTCCTTGTCCGCCCCCTTCTTCCTGGCCCGCTGCTGCTTTATCGCCTCCAGCGCCGCGTCCACCCGCGCCTGGTAGTCACGCGCCTTGGCCTCCCGTGTTGCCTGCTGCCCACGCGTCAGCTCCGGGTCGTCCTTCTGCGCCAGCACCGCCTCCAGGTGCAACTCGGCCTGCTCGCGGCACTCCTCCAGCGAGCTCTCTCGCCGGAACGAAGGCGCCGACGCACTGGCCCTTACCCTCGTGCCGTCCAGCGCCACCTGCTCCAAGCTCACCAGTCCCTGCCGCAACAGCACCGAGACCACGTCGGTGAACACCTGCTGCAGCACCTCCAGGTGCTCCACCCGGAACTGGCTCAGCTTGTCATGGCTCACCTCCACCCCTCCGGCCAGCCACTCAAACGCCCTGTCCTCCTTGCACCGGCGCGCCAGCTCCGTCGCCGTCCCTACTCCCTGCTCAATCCCGTACACCCACAGTGCCAGCAGCAGCCGCGGGCTTGTTACCGGCCGCCCGGGGTGCCCCTCCACCGCCTTGGCCTCGGACAGAAACCCACTCAAGTCCAAGGCTTCCACCGCCGCCGCCACCACTCGCACCGGGTGCTCGGCTGCCACCAACTGGTCCGGCATCTGCTTGAACAGCCAGCCCTGCGCCCTTTCTGGCTCTCTCGTCCTTACCTTCCCCGCAGTGCTCGGCTCTCTCTTCTTCACCCCTTCTGCCTACTTCATCAGTTACTCCTGCGCCCGAACCCCAGAGGTCGGGCCGCGCTGCTCCTACCCATTTCTGGCTCACCCTCCTTGCCCATCCCCGGGATTTATCTCTTGAGTCGAAGCTCCCCAGAAAAAGCGACTTCCGGCTCATCACCGCCACCAACCTCTCCGAGGAGGTGCTGCAGGAGAAGCCGAATGCGGACTTCCGAGGAGCTTCCCTGGCTGTGGGACTCCATCTACATACAGCAAGGCCCTGGAACGCGCCGAGATGGAGCGAATCCTCGCCCACCTGCACGCGCCCCCCCTCCCAGGTAACCTCCGGGATCTGCTCCGGCTGGCGTACCGCCTCGTCGCGGAGCTCAGTGACCAGGAGTGCCACCGCACACTCCCACCGAGTGCGTCGAGCTGGCGCTCACGAGCCTGTTACCGCGCACGCTTGTTGATGGAGATTTGGACCGGCAGGGAGATGGGCATCAGCGAGGACGCGCGGGCGCGAGTCACGGTCGTTGATGGGGCCCTTGCCGGACGTGAGCAGTGGGCGCGCACGTCCAGCGAGGGCTGGTCGGGGTGAGGTTCAGCTGGGGGAGTGCTCGGAGGCAGGCGCGACACGCGCCCACTCCTCACGCATGACGACGAGGGTGCGGTAGCAGTGCAGGGAATGCACAGGAGCGCCTCCACCTGGGTGAGGAGCGCCGCGGCCAGACATGCCTGGGCGGAGGGCGGATGCGGAGAGGCGGCGAAGTCCTCGGCCTCCAGTTCCGCGTGGGCGGCGGTGAGTGCCGCGGCGGAGGCACGGAGCGTGGCCGCCAGGGCAACGAGCACGGCCATCTCCGGGGCGCACAGGACGAACTCCAGGTGCGCGCCCATGTCAGTCCTCATGAGCGACGATGTCGAGGACACGCGCCAGGGTGTCGCGCTCCACCAGCTTCTTCTTCTTGCGAGCGGCCTCGCGCAGCGCGACGGTGGCCAGCCGGTCCATGTCGCGCAGGGCGCCGCTGGCCGCCTCGTGCAGCATGGCCACGGCGTCGGAGGCAAAAACAGCTCGCGCTCGCCCCCTGCGTGGGTAGGCGCACGCACAGGTATTCGGCGGTGTCCTCGGGACACAGGGGCGTGAGGCGCAGGCGGGTGTGCAGCCGGGAATAGAGGCTGCGGTTGCGTCGGCGAGCCAGACGGCTCTCCAACTCTGGCAAGCCCACCAGCACCAGGCTCAGCAGGGACTGGGAGTCCCACTGGTAGTTGAGCAGTATGTGTAAGTGGTCGAGCACGTCCTGGTACAGCAGGTGGGACTCGTCCAGGAGAAACTCGGGGTGGGTGCGCTCCTGCCCATTTGATTCACGTGGGCGGCCACGGCGTAGAAGACGGCCGCAGCGGTGGCCGAGGGCTTGAGTCCGATCCCTTTCAAGGTGAAGGAGAAGACTGCCTCCTGGTAGGGCTTGCAAGAAAGCACTTGGAGAGGGGAAAGCAGCCTCGAGCAGGGCACAGAAGCGCAGGACAAGGCCACTGGCCCGCCAATCCTTATCGAAAGGAATGACCCAGCACAGTCCTCTGGAATCAGGGGGCACCTGTCTTTACCTTGGGGGCGCTCATTGCCTGCATTCCGTCAGGTCTGCTCTTGCCCTCGTAGCACTCGTGCAGTCGATACATGCCGTCGGGCGACCTCTCCCGGGACGTACTCCTTCTTGGCCTTCTTCTTGGATTTGCGCGGGTGCTTGCGCAGCCTGGCCACTCTCACGTTCGCCGCCAGTTCCAGTAGCGTTCGACTCAACTCGGACGCTGACTGAGACTCATAAGGCTGCCATGTGGGTTCTGGCAACGCTATCATCATGCCGCCGTAGTTGAACTTCACCTCGTCCGCTATGTAATAGGAGGAAATCTGGACGGTGGAGTCTTCCAGCCGATGCTCTGCTTCCACTGCCGATTGAAGTACCGCCAGCACGTTGTAGGCCAGCACGGAGACTCCGAATGCAAACAAGGCCGCTCGCGGGTAACCCAGGCTCTTCACCTCGCTCTGGAGGACTGATTCCAAGCGGCCGAACATGCTCTCGATGCTCCAGCGCCGCCGGTACAGCCCCGCTACCTCCAGGGCTCCCATTCGCTCCGCCGGCACATTCGTCAACAGGCGGATGATGGTTTCACCGTGCCGGGTTGGCTCGTCCAGATGCAATTCGATGCGCCGCGACCTCAACTGGCGCCCTGTCTCGTCCTCTATCCGCACGGCCTGTTCATACACAAGCCCCGTCTCCACTCGCCCCACCTCCCGCTGCTCCTCCTCCGGCGTCGGGTTGGGAGAGGCTCCATGCTCGCGGATGACGAAAGCGGCCTGCTTGTCATGAATGCCGAAGAGAATGCGCGTGGTGGAGAAGTTCCTGTCGGCCAACCACAACTCCCCCGGCCGCACCTGCTCCAGCACCGGCCCCATGAGGGCCCGCTCCTGCGCATGCGCGTCCTCGGCGGGCACCCTATC
This sequence comes from Archangium violaceum, assembly GCF_016859125.1. Classification (NCBI taxonomy): domain Bacteria; kingdom Pseudomonadati; phylum Myxococcota; class Myxococcia; order Myxococcales; family Archangiaceae; genus Archangium; species Archangium violaceum. The sequence continues at coordinate 2,682,328 of NZ_CP069338.1, forward strand.
CACCACCAGGTCCAACTCCGGCGCATACACCACCAGGGACTGTCCGGGCAGCGCCGCTCCGCGAAACTCTCGCAACGGCTTCATCCGCTTCTCACTGGCCGCCAGGTGGTTGCCGTCCAGCACCCGCACCACGTAGCCCTCCGCCCAGGGCGCTCGCCCCTGCCTCATGGGCCTCACCACCGGAGCCAGCCTCTCGGCGCTCCCGCGCACCAGGGCGCCTACCACCTCCGGCTCGGTTCGCTTCACCTTGTCGTACAGCGCCGTGAGGGACACCCCCAACTCGGGGCTCGCCTGGGCCGCCGCATGCAAGGACGGTTTGAGCCCCAGCGCCACCAACCCCATCAGGTCCACCACCGTGGAGAAGAGCAACTCGCGCGTGTACTGTGCTTGTCCCGGTGCCGCTCGAATACCTCCTCCATCCACTCCCGGCTCAGCGCCTGCTGCATCACCAGCCGCACCATCACCGTCAGCGGGCTGCTCTTCTTGAATCGCTCCATGATGGCTTCCAGGGCCATGGCTCCCTCCCTTCGGAGTCGTCCCTGAAACATGACCTCGCCGGTAGCCCCGTGCTGCTCCCTCGCTTTCTTGCTCGCCCCCTCGCTCGCTTTCCTTCCGGAGTAGTATCACCCGCCCGACCTTGAAAGTGGTCACTATAAGCGGGTCGAGGAGTCGGGGGATGGCTCCTGGCGCTTCCACCTGCGCCGCGGCGAGCAACTCCCCGAGCGGATACAGCGGCTGCGGGAACTCCAGGACGACGAGCTGGAAGCAGGCACCTCCCTTCCGCGCCATCTGCTGGAGCGGGAGCACGAGCAGGAAGCGGAGGAGGAGCGCGACCGCGGGCCCAGGCCCTTCAGTGGCACCGAGGTGGACCTCGACCCGCGCCGGCCCAGCGAGGACGTGAGTCCCGTCCTCGCAGACGAGGAGACATCCCCTCCCGCAGAGGGCTACCTCTTCCTGTCAACGCGCGGCAGCATGCGAGCGCTGGAGCGACGGGAGCAGGCCGCCGCCCGCATTCGCGAGGCGACCTGTCCCATGCCACAGCTCGGCCCGCGGCTGGAGGGCCAGCCCGTGCGGACCACGCATTTCCGGCAACTGCCCGGTATCCACTCGGCGGAGCGGTGCAGAGTGGAGGCGGAGATGTGGTAGGGGCGCGCGGCCTGGTTCGAGAGGGAGGGGCGGCGCTCAGGTGGTCGCGGGCGAGACAGAGGGAGCCTGAGCGGCGGCTTCGCGCGACGCCTTCCACATGGGCGGCAGCAGTTCCTCGAGCCGGCGCCGCGGCCAGCCCCGGGAGAGCTTCTCCAGCACGTCGGTCAGGTACGCCTGCGGGTCCACGCCCGCCAGCACGCAGGTGGCCACCAGCGTGTACACGCACACGGCGCGCTCGGCGCCCGCGTCACTGCCGGCGAACAGGTAGTTCTTCCTGCCGACGGCAATCTCCCGCAGCCGCAGCTCCGAGGCGTTGTTGTGCAGTGGCAGCCGTGCGTCTTCCAGGAAGCGCAGCAGCGCCGTCCACTGGTTGAGGGCATAGCGACACGCCTGGGCCAGTGGACTCTTCGGGGGCTCCGCGTTGTAGGTGTTGGCCACCCAGCGTCCCAGTTGCTCGGTAATGGGGCGCGAGAGCACGTCGCGCCTGCGCAGCCGCTCGGCCTCGTCCACCTGCTGCTCGCTGGCCTCGCGCTCCACCTCGAAGAGCCGGCCTATGAGACTGAGCGGCAGCGCCGCCCGCGTGCCGCCGGCTTCCAACGCCTCGACGAAGTAGCGCCGGGCATGGCTCCAGCACCCCACCTCCACCGCAGTGGCGCCCTCGCGCGTAAACAGCTTGTCGTAGCCCTTGTACCCGTCACCAGCAGCCAGCCGGTGCGCCCCTCCAGGAAGGACAGCGGCCCCTCCTGCTTCCAGTCCGGCGTGTACACGAAGGCCGCCCAGGTGGCGTCCCCCAGGTACACCCACATGTGCCCGCGCTTGAGGCCATTGGGGTGCTGTTTGTCGAGCACCTTCAGGTGCGTGTCGTCGCTCCGCAGCACGTGCGAGGCCAGCGCCCTCTGGCCCACCTCCCGCGCCAGTGGCTGGAGGAGGTCGGCCCCCGCCGCCACCCAGTCCGAGAGCGTCGAGGTGCGCAACTCCACACCCTGGCGCGCGTACATTGCGCTCAGCCGGTGCAGCGGCAGGCTGTTTTTGTATTTGGACACCAGCACGTGTGCCACCAGGCCCGGCCCTGGCAACCCCCCTCAATCACCCTGTCGGCGGGAGGTGCCACCACCAGCCCGTCGCCACATGGCCGGCAGGCGTACTTGGGACGCACCTCCTCAATCACCTTGAAGTGGCCGGGCACCCACTCCAATGTCTCGCTCTTCTCCTCGCCACAGCGAGACTTGTCCCGCCCGCACGCCTCACACCGCAGCGCCTCGGGCGGGGGCTGGTGGACGCGCTGCTCGCGCGGCAGGTGGGCGGGCAGCGGGCGGCGTCCGTGTCCCTTGCGCTCCTTCTTCCGCGACTCCTTGTTCGGCGGCTCGGACGCGGGTGGAGCGCCCTGCGCGAGGCCCGCGTCCCCGGCACCAGGCGTCGCCGCCTGCGCCTGCTGAGCACCGGCGTCCTCCTGTCCCAGCTGTGTCAGAAACAGCGAGAGTTGCTCGGCCGACAGCTTCTCGCTGGTGCGGCCAAAGCGCTGGCGCATCGCCTTGAGCAGGCGCAACTCCAACTCGGCGTTCTTCTCCACCAGTTGTGTCAGCAGCCCCACCACCAGCTCAATGGCCTGCTCCTCCTGGCCCTCGGCCAGCAGCCCCCGCGGCAGCGCCGCCACCCCGTGCACGTCCGTCCTCTTCTTGCCGGGGGCCTCACCGCTCATGACGCGCGACATGAGCCACGGCCCGGCCCCTCAACGCAAGAGGTTTTCTCTCACAGGTGACTCCACAGGTGGGGGCTGCCAGCGCGGCCGACGCACGCTGGCCTTCAAATCAATCCCCTCCAGCAGCAGCGTGAGCTCCACCGCCTCGAGCGTCACGGCGCCCGTGTCCTCCGGAAGCGGACGCGGCAGGCGGAAGCTGCCCTTCTCCAGCCTCTTGGAGAAGAGACAGAAGCCGCCCGAGTGCCACCACAGCACCTTCACCATGTCGCGCGTGCGGTTGAAGAAGACGAAGAGGTGTCCACTCAAGGGGTCCTCTCGCAGTACCTGCCGCGCCAACACGGACAGCCCATCAAAGGACTTGCGCATGTCCACCGGCTGGCTCGCCAGGTGGATTCGCACCGAGGAGGGCAGTGTCAGCACGCTTCCTCCAGCGCCCTCACCAACCTCGCCAGCGCATCCGCGTCGAAACCCGGCTCCACCCGGATGCGTCGGCCTCTGGCCAGCACTACCTCCATGCTGGCTGCGCCCGCCGCTGTCTCCCGCTCTTCCCTCGACGGCGGCGCCGCGACGTGCACCGGGACGAAGGAGCGCTCCGGGCTCGCCTCCTCTCTCCTCCGCTTCTTCCACCACCTCAGCCGCTGCGGCCCAAGCCCATGGCGGCGGGCGAACTCCGCCACCGACAACCCGCTTTCTTCATACGCCTCGAGCACAGCCCGTGCTTCGGACTCCGACCAGTAGCTGCTCGCCGCTGCCCTCGCCAGTGTTGCTCCCACTTCTTCCGCGTTGCGTCCCATGTCCACTCCTCCTGGTTCGCAACGCTGCACGGCCCTCCCTTCTCTCGGAAGGTGTGGTCCGCCGAGCGCTTACACTGCCCGCATTGTCCCCCGAGGCCCGGGACCGGCTCTGCGGCGAGCCCACCACGAGCCAGGAGCGGGCGCTCCACGTGGCCCTCAACACCCCCGACATCGCTCTCATCCAGGGACCTCCGGGCACCGGCAAGACGAGCGTCATCGCAGCGCTCATGGAAAGGCTGGCGCAGACAGCAAACGAACTGGAGGCCATCTCCGGCTCGGTGCTGCTCACCAGCATCCAATACGACGCGGTGGAGAATGCCGCCGCGCGCACCGTGGTGTTCGGCCTGCCCGCCGTGAAGCAGGGGCGCAAGCGTGGCCGGGCGGACGGGCTGGACAACGTGGAGGCCTGGCGCAAGGAGCGCATCGACGCCCTGGAGTCCTCACTCGTCCAGGGACCGGGCAGCGCCACACTCGAGCGCATCCGGTTGCTCGTCACCGAGCACCTGGCCCAACCCGAGACGTTGGAGCAGACGGCGAGCGTGCTCCGAGACGTGGCGGACCTGAGACGAGAGCTCCTGCCGGGTCCGCTCCTGGACAGGTTGCGCCTGCGCGCCACCCAGCTGGCTCGGGGCACTACGAGCCCCGAGGGTGGAGAGGCATCGCCAGCACGAAGATAGAGAGTGCGTCACGAAAAGCACTGCTCCGCGGAAAGACACACGCGGAACGCAGAAATCCAGTAGCCCGCAAAGGCGAAGGCCCCGGGTCTCACATGGCGTGAGACCCGGGGCCTTCAAAAAAATCCGGCAGCGACCTACTCTCCCGCGCGGTTTCCCGCGGAGTACCATCGGCTCTGGAGGGCTTAACTTCCGTGTTCGGGATGGGAACGGGTGGGACCCCTCCGACATTGCCACCGGAAAACATGTGACTCGTGCATACAAAGGGTAGTTTTCAATTTCCTGCTGACAGAAGCTGGTGCCTTCTTCCGGGCCCGGCGCCGCTCGCTTCGGAGCGCGCTCAGGGGCCTCGACCTTGGCCTCGAATCCCTTACTCCCCCCTTGGGGTGGAGCCTGTGAGAGATTGAGGTAAAGTAAGCCGCACGACCAATTAGTACCGGTTAGCTCAACGCGTTACCGCGCTTACACACCCGGCCTATCAACGTCGTAGTCTTCGACGGGTCTTCAGGGCTTGCGCCCGGGATACCTATTCTCGAGGTCGGTTTCCCGCTTAGATGCTTTCAGCGGTTATCCAATCGACACATGGCTACCCAGCGATGCCTCTGGCGAGACAACTGGTACACCAGCGGTGTCTCCAACCCGGTCCTCTCGTACTAAGGTCAGAGCCTCTCAAGTATCCTACGCCCACAGCAGATAGGGACCAAACTGTCTCACGACGTTTTGAACCCAGCTCGCGTACCGCTTTAATTGGCGAACAGCCAAACCCTTGGGACCTGCTCCAGCCCCAGGATGCGATGAGCCGACATCGAGGTGCCAAACCTCCCCGTCGATGTGAACTCTTGGGGGAGATAAGCCTGTTATCCCCGGAGTACCTTTTATCCGTTGAGCGATGGCCCTTCCATTCAGGACCACCGGATCACTATGACCTGCTTTCGCACCTGCTCGACATGTCTGTCTCGCAGTCAAGCTCCCTTATGCCATTGCACTCGACGCCCGGTTTCCAATCGGGCTGAGGGAACCATCGCGCGCCTCCGTTACATTTTGGGAGGCGACCGCCCCAGTCAAACTACCCACCAGACAGTGTCCCAACTCCCGTTGAGGGGGCATGGTTAGACACCAGAATCCGACAGGGTGGTATTTCACCGTTGCCTCCACCGAACCTGGCGGCCCGGCTTCAAAGGCTCCCACCTATCCTACACAGTCGAACCCTAGTGTCACTGTCAAGTTGTAGTAAAGGTTCACGGGGTCTTTCCGTCTTGCTGCGGGTAAACTGCATCGGCACAGCTATTTCAATTTCGCTGAGTCCCTCTCCGAGACAGTGCGGAAGTCGTTACTCCATTCGTGCAGGTCGGAACTTACCCGACAAGGAATTTCGCTACCTTAGGACCGTTATAGTTACGGCCGCCGTTTACTGGGGCTTCGGATCATCGCTTCGCCTTGCGGCTGACGAATCCCCTTAACCTTCCAGCACCGGGCAGGAGTCAGACCCTATACGTCGGCTTCTTGCCTTCGCAGAGTCCTGTGTTTTTGGTAAACAGTCGCTACCGCCATTTCTCTGCAACCTCTCTCGGCTCCAGCTGTACGCCTTCACCTACCAGAGGCCCACCTTCTTCCGAAGTTACGGTGGAAATTTGCCTAGTTCCTTGGAGGAGAGTTCTCTCAAGCGCCTTAGGATTTTCTCCTCACCCACCTGTGTCGGTTTGCGGTACGGACACCCTGTAGACTCCCCGCGGAACTTTTCTTGGAAGCCGAGCATCAACGACTTACCCCGTGAGGGGCGCCATCAGGTCTCGGGGATGGCTGCCGCGCCTTTTCATCGTACGCGACACCCCTACGCCTTTGGACTGGCACAACCACCGGCCAGCTCGTCTAGCTTTCTCCGTCCTTCCTCGGTTCAACGTCTACAAGATGGCGCAGGAATATTAACCTGCTTGCCATCACCTACGCCTTTCGGCCTCGGCTTAGGTCCCGGCTAACCCTGGGAAGATTAACTTGACCCAGGAAACCTTGGGTTTACGGCGAGGGGGTTTCCCACCCCCTTTATCGCTACTCATTTCGGCATCAGCACTCGCAACCGCTCCAGCAGCCCTTGCGGTCTACCTTCGCTGCAGTTGCAACGCTCCCCTACCACTGCATACGCCTGACGTATGCAATCCGAAGCTTCGGCGCTAGTCTTGAGCCCCGTTACATTTTCGGCGCGGCCTGTCTCGACCAGTGAGCTATTACGCTTTCTTTAAAGGATGGCTGCTTCTAAGCCAACCTCCTGGTTGTCAATGACCTGCCACATCCTTTCTAGTGTTCACTTAGACTAGACTTGGGGGCCTTAGCTGTCGGTCTGGGTTATTCCCCTCTTGCCAATGGACGTTATCACCCACTGACTGCTTCCCGAGATAACAATTACCGGCATTCGGAGTTTGGTACGGTTTGGTAATCTGGTGAGACCCCTAGCCGTTCCAGTGCTCTACCTCCGGTATTGAATTCCTCGAGACGATACCTAAATATCTTTCGGGGAGAACCAGCTATCACGGAGTTTGATTGGCCTTTCACCCCTACACACAGCTCATCCCAGAAATTTTCAACTTTCATGAGTTCGGTCCTCCATGAGGTGTTACCCTCACTTCAACCTGGCCATGTGTAGATCACCCCGCTTCGGGTTATAATGCACGCAACTGTTTCGCCCGTTTCGGACTCGCTTTCGCTCCGGCTCCACCTAGCGGCTTAGCCTCGCTACGTACATTAAGTCGCCGAATCATGATGCAAAAGGTACGCCCTCGCACTGGGTTGCCCCGTAGTGCTCGGACTGCTTGTAGACATGCGGTTTCAGGTTCTTTTGACTCCCCTCACTGGGGTTCTTTTCACCTTTCCCTCGCGGTACTTGTTCACTATCGGTCGCCAAGGAGTATTTAGCCTTACCGGATGGTCCCGGCTGATTCAGGCAGGATTGCACGTGTCCCGCCCTACTTGGGTACCCCGCTCGGCCTCCACCGGTTTTCGCGTACGCGACTATCACGCTCTTTGGTGCACCTTTCCAGGTGCTTCCGCTAACCAGCAAAGGTCCTACCGCGGACCCGCAACCCCGGTGCCACTTTCGTGACACCGGTTTAGGCTGTTCCCGTTTCGCTCGCCACTACTTCGGGAATCACTCATTGTTTTCTTTTCCTCAGGGTACTGAGATGTTTCACTTCCCCTGGTTCGCTCCTTCGGCCCTATGTATTCAGGCCGAGGTAACGCGGCTTTCACCACGTTGGGTTTCCCCATTCGGACATCTCCGGCTCAACGTTCGGTTGGCAACTCCCCGGAGCTTTTCGCAGCCACCCACGTCCTTCTTCGCCTCTTGGCACCTAGGCATCCACCGCACGC